>NZ_BAAGXV010000012.1:0-168704 GCF_054779655.1 Pontibacter brevis | reverse complement strand
TGGTCAGAAAAACAGCCTGCTTCTCTAAAAAAGAGCAGAATCACTACAACGCCATGAAGCTAATATTCTATTACCGAAACCATCATACATTCTAGACCACAACCGACTTTTAACGCCTGGTTCCGTTATAAAATCAACTGTTGTCCGTTTGTCAACCTAATGCCGGGTGCGTTAGCGGTTCAAGGTGAGCCGCTGAATTTGATAGTTCTTCTTTCGGGGCAGGAGTTTCCTGCCGGATATTTTTTGTTCTTTCGGAAGGCAAGTGTGAGACAAAAGTTCAGCGTTGTATCTAACTTATAGCGTTTAAATAGCTGTACTAACATAAATTATGGAAATTGGAATTACCACCTTTGTAGAAAACACCCCTGATCCTGCTACCGGGAAACTGCTTAGTCCTCATGAAAGGATGATGAACCTGATGGAAGAAATAGAACTTTCAGACCAGCTGGGCTTGGACGTTTTTTGCGTAGGCGAGCATCACAGGCCTGATTTTATTGTTTCTTCCCCGGCCGTTGTACTAGCAGCTGCGGCTGTTAAAACTAAAAACATCAAGCTCTCCAGCGGGGTTACGGTGCTGAGTTCTGATGATCCGGTTCGGGTTTTCCAGGATTTTGCCCATGTTGATCTGCTTTCGAAAGGCCGTGCTGAAGTGATGGCGGGCCGAGGTTCATTTATAGAGTCTTTCCCGCTTTTTGGCAACGACCTCAAAGATTATAATTCCCTCTTTTCCGAGAAACTCGAACTGCTCCTCGAGCTGAACAAAAGCGAAAAGGTGAGCTGGGAGGGCCAGCACAGGCCAGCCATTAACAACCTGGGCGTTTACCCAAGGCCTTACCAGGAAAAACTGCCTGTCTGGGTAGCAGTAGGTGGCACACCTGAATCAGTGGTGCGGGCAGCAAACTACGGCTTGCCTATGGCCCTGGCCATTATCGGGGGAATGCCGGACCGCTTTGTGCCCTTCACAGACCTATATAAAAAAGCTTACCAGCAGGCGGGGCATGCGCAGGAAAAACTACAGTTGGCCATAAACTCGCACGGGTACATTGCAGATGACTCGCAGCAGGCTGCAAATGAATTTTATGGTCCCTATGCCTATGTCATGAGTAAAATTGGACGGGAACGGGGTTGGTCTGGCATGAACAGAGGCCAGTATGAGGCCATGCGCGCACCGGAAGGCTCATTACTGGTCGGCAGCCCACAGCAGGTGATAGACAAGATCCTCTATAACTATGAATTATTCGGTAACACCCGTTTCCTGTTACACATCAGTGTGGGCACTTTGCCACATGCCAGTGTCCTACGGGCCATCGAATTACTGGGCACTGTGGTGGCACCGGCAGTAAAAAAGGCGGTCGCGAAAGCTCCATAAATGGAAGTGCAGGACAGAAGCAATGAATTTCTTTGTAATTTAGCCTATCACTTATAAGCAATTACTATTTAAGAAAACTTAAACCTTATTACACCATGAAGAACTCTATCTACAAATTACTGTTCGTGCTGTGCCTGCTAACAGGTGTTTCCTGCACCCAGGAGGAGGCAGCCACAACAGAAACTCAGAACGAAACAACTGCTGAGACTGACACTACCGCTACCACAAACGATGATGTTCCCGAATCGCTCATGCATCACTAAATCATATCACAAATCCCCGGTTTCAACAGCCGGGGATTTGTTCGGTTACAGAAGCAGCTTATTCATCTTAGCGCGTTGCCTTGACTGTGGCTCTCGCTTAGGCTTCTTCCTTCCGGTTTCAATGCCTGCATAGCGCTTAAACGGCATACACTTCTCTTAATCATCTCACCATGCCAGAAGGCCCTCAGATGGCTTATTTAAAGGAGCAGACAGAGCAGTTTATTGGCCAGCCTGTTTTAAACGCAACTGGTTCTGCCAGGCACATTCCTTTTGATTTACTTATTGAAAGTGTTTTAACCGATATAAAAACATTCGGAAAAGAGATACTGTTCTGCTTTTCAGATTTCACCATCCGGGTTCACCTGATGCTTTTTGGCAAATATGCCATTAACGGAGCGCTAAACAGGGAACTGCGCTTTGGACTGGAACTGGATACAGGAGAAATCAACTTCTACGCCTGTGATGTCCGCTTCATCTACCAACCGCTGGATCTGGTATATGACTGGAGCACCGATGTCATGCACCCCACCTTTGACAGCAGAAAAGCCTTGAAAAAGCTGGCTGGCAAACCGAAGCTGCTCATTTCAGAGGCGCTGCTGGATCAGGGAATTCTGGCAGGAGTGGGTAACATTATCAAGAATGAAGCTCTGTTTCGCAGGCGTATACATCCGGCAAGCCAGGTGGGAGAAATCCCGGAAAAGGAACTCCTGAACCTGATTACTGAATGTGTCCGGTTTAGTTTTGAATAACTGGAGGGTATACGCGAGGGAGCAGACAAGCTGCACTGGCAGGTATACAGGAAAAAAGTATGCCCGAGAGACCTTATTCCCCTACAAAAAGAAAAGTTTAGTAAGGCAGGCCGGTCCTGCTACTTCTGTGACAAGTGCCAGAGGCTTTATCACCCTGATAGTATTTAGCCTAAACCAAAAATTAACATACTACGCAGAGCGTCACAGCCAGGGGCAAACTATGCGGGAGAAAACAGGCTTAGCGTTGAAAAAGCCATCAACGAAGGACCAGTCAAGCACTTGCCACGCTAGTTAAAAAAACCAGTTCCCCCTTCTCTTCAAAAACGGAAGCATCGAATACCTGTCCAGCACTTCCGGTTCTTTGTTTAAATGTTCAGGCAATTGTTTTAATCTGCAATCGGTTTATCTCGTTTAAGATGGAGTAACAAAACAAACGCGCTTAACTTTCTACCGGCTATGAAATCAGGATATCAAAGCTTCAACACGACAAAAGGCATCGAGGAACAACATTCCACAGAAACGCAGGAAAACCCTTTACCAAGGGCCGTACTACGCCCTAACACGCATTACCTCCTGGACGGGCAGTGGCACTTTGCCCTGGACAATGAAGACCGGGGACTGCAGGAAGCCTGGTACCTGGGGCACCGGTACGAGCACACTGCCCACTGGCCCGGCTCTGTGGAAGCGCATATGGCCGCAGCAAAGGGGCAGCAGTACCAGGCACAACCCTGGCAGGACAAGGTGATTGCCTGGTATGAGCGGGAGTTCCCCCGGCCTGAACGAAGCCCCTCCTCTCCTTCTATGTTTCAGATAACGTTTGGCGCTTGCGGCTACGAGACCCGCGTGTGGCTCAACGGCCGGCTCCTGAGGACTTTAGAGGGAGAAGAAGTGCACTACGGCGAGTATACTTCTTTTACTTACGAAATAGATGAGGAACACCTGCTACCGGTAAACTACCTGACGGTGCGCATTGCCTCGTCTATGGACGCCGAAGTACCCCGTGGGAAGCAGGAATCGCATGTGTACAAGCGCGGCGGCATCTGGTACCAAACGTATACAGGGGCTGTGCGGAGCGTGTGGCTCGAAACAATAGAGCGCAACCGCCTGCGCTCCAGGGTAGGTGTTATCAGTGTGATAGAGGACTCCCTGGTACGGTTTGGCCTGACCACCCGCATCCACGACCCGGGCCTCTACACTGTGCGGCTCAATATCTATGAACGCGATGGCGAGCAGTCGGAGCCAATTTCCTCCTCTGATTTCACCTTGCGCCTGGAGGCAGGGCAAAAGCATCAGTATCTGGTCATGCGTATGCCAGACGCAGAACTGTGGTCTCCGGACAACCCACACCTGTACCGGCTGGAGGCGCAGTTAATCGATGAACAGGGATATTCTGCTGCAATTGAAGCTCACTTTGGTTTAAGAAAATTCGAGGCAAGAGGCCGGCACCTTTACCTGAACAACGAGGAAATCTACATTGACGGCATTCTTTACCAGCCCGGCACAGCCACCTACGAAGAAATGAGGCGCCACCTGTATGCCATGAAAGAACTGGGCTGTAACCTGGTGCGCGTGCATATTGCCGGTGTGGACCCCCGCATCTACAACCTGGCAGATGAGATTGGGCTCCTGCTCTGGGTAGAGGTGCCCAGCCCCCACAGTTCGACCCCGCTTAGCCGTCAGAACCACCGGGCGGAGCTGCTCCGGATGCTGGCTTTAATTGAGACCAATCCCTCTATTGTTATCTGGAGTCTCTATAACGAGGACTGGGGAGCCCAGGACATAGCCACAAATCCGCAGACCCGCCAGTACATCATGGATGCCTTCCATTACATGAAAATCAGGTACCCGCAGTTCCTGGTGGTAGACAACGACGGCTGGCAGCACATTTCTTACGAGGGAAAACTGAAATCTGACTTATTAACGGCTCACCTCTACACCCCGGAACTCCACCGTTGGCAGGAGCTGCTTGATCAGCTAACGGCTGGCCAGATGGAAGGTGTGGCCGCTTTCCCGCTCGTGGTAGGTGACCCTTACTTTTACCGCGGGCAAACCCCGTTAATTGTAAGCGAGTGGGGCGGCTTTGGCTTCTCAGACTACGGTGGGCCGCAGGGCTTAGAAGAACGGGCAGAACGAATACGATTGTTTAAGCAGGAACTTCGCAAGCGGGCTATTGCCGGCGACATTTATACACAGGCCACCAACATAGAAGATGAACGCAACGGACTCATTGATCCGCATACAGGTGAATTATCGGTACCGGCAGGTTTATTAAACTCCCGGGGAGAGGGGGAAGGGTAAGTTTGATGGTACCTGCAGTCGAAATATCCTGCAGATAAGCTTTAGAGTTAACTTCCTGTCACAGAACCCGTTCCTGAAATTAAGTATAACAGATTAAGCACCTGGCGGATCGCTGATACAGTTGTTCTGCCCGTTCCGACTTCGCACATTAAACATTCTAGGTATGCTTCTCCCGGTTTCTATCCTGTTCTGGTTTTTTCTGGTTTCCCCTCCTGTTCAGGAGGATGTTTACAAGGAGAAAAGGGAGGAAATGGTGCGCCAATCCATTGAGGGAAGGGGCATCAAAGACAAAGCGGTGCTACAGGCCATGCGCTCAGTAAAGCGGCACCTGTTTGTTCCTAAGGAGGAAGTTGATGAAGCCTATGCTGATAACCCCTTGCCCATTGGCTCTGGCCAGACCATTTCACAGCCTTATATCGTGGCTTACATGACGGAAATGCTGAAGCCTACCCCGCAGATGAAAGTGCTGGAAATAGGCACAGGTAACGGGTATCAGGCGGCTGTGCTGGCAGAGATTGTGAAAGAGGTTTATACCGTTGAAATTATCCCTGAACTTGGAGAGTCGGCTATCAGGAGGTTGAAGGCATTAGGTTATGACAACGTACAGGTGAAGGTAGGAAATGGCTACCACGGCTGGCAGGAACATGCCCCTTATGATGCTATCATTGTCACTGCTGCTGCTGAAGCCGTTCCGCCTCCCCTGCTGGCGCAGTTAAAAGAAGGAGGCCGGATGGTGATTCCCATTGGCTCCCCAAACAACACACAAACCCTGATGCTGGTAGAAAAAAAGAAAGGCAAAGCTGTGTCCAGAAAACTGATGCCGGTCATCTTCGTTCCTTTCACAGGCGGTGAGAAGTAGTGGCAGGGATTGCTGTCGCTGCTGTCCCTTACAATGCCAACCAAGTGAAAAGCAGACCCGGTGTAGCCCCTCGTGAACTCGCCACACCACAACGTGCCGGATGATTTAAATTATCTCTATTTGGTTGTCTTTTCTAGGCCGCAGGCCCTCAGGCTAAGGCAAGAGATGTTAAAGTGGCAGCATTGCTTTTGTTAAAGTATATCTGGAAAGTTGTTCCTTTGTTCACCTCACTCTGGACTTCTATTTTGCCCTCGTAGTTGTCTATAATGCGCTTGATAACATAAAGCCCTACGCCGCTTCCTTCCACGTGGTCGTGCAGCCGTTTGAAAAGCGAGAATATCTTTTTCCGGTGCTTTGCCAAATCGATGCCTATGCCGTTGTCCTCCACCGTCAGCACCACATACTCCTCTGTTTCCGCTGTACTTAATTTAACATATGAATCCCTTTCAGGAGACCGGTATTTAATGGCATTGGTCAGCAGGTTTTGCAGGATGCTCTGCAGGTGCTGGGGAACAAACCACACAGAAGGCTGGCGGCTGAAGTCTGTTATCACTTTCACCCCTGACTCCTGCACCATGTTCTGTATACTGCCCAGTACCTCTCCCAGCAGCTTCCCAAATTGTATCTCTTCCATTATCTCGTTTTCGGCCCGCCGCTGTATTTTACTTACATCCGACAAGTCCTGGATGGTACGGTTTATTTTATGGACAGAAGTTTCCAGTCGCTTCATAATCGGTTCTACCTCGCCATCCGGAGCTTCCATTTCCTCCCGCAAAGCCAGCAGCAAGCCTTCAATGTTCGACACAGGCGACTTTAGGTCATGGGAGGCACAGTATACAAAGCTGTCCAGATCGCCGTTTATTCGAACCAGGTCGTGGTTTCGGTCCAGCAGGGCTTTCTGGGCCTTTTTCCGCTCCTCAATTTCCGCTTCCAGGTCCAGGTTTACCTTATAGAGTTCTGCTGTACGCTCCTGCACCCGTTTTTCCAGTTCATCTTTTGCCCTGTTCAGCTCAGCCTGTGCTTTTTCCCGCTCCTCTATCTCCTGCTTCAGCTGGCGGTTGGCAGCCTCCAGTTGCACGTTGCTCGGTATTGCCAGCATGGCCGGAATCGATTTGTACAGTACCACTGCCGTGGCAATGGAAACAAGGCCAGTGACCATTTTCACCACTCCCGCCAACCGGTAAGTCGGCACCCAGGCTGTCCAGATGTCCAGCACGTGCGTGGTACCGCACAACAGGATAAATGCCGCAAAGAGAAAAAAGACATGCCTGTGCGCCAGGTCCTGCCGTGTCTTCGCAAAATAAAACAGCATGAGCGGGATAGAATAGTAGGCGGCTGCTGTCAGGGCATCCCCTCCTACCGTCAGCCATAAAATTTCAGGCTTCCAGAAATAGCAATGCCCATGAGGCATGAAGTCAGATTGAAATAACTTTTGTATAAACTCCACGGTTCAGGCTCTCAAGTAAAATTGGGTTCAAAAGTAATCAAATCCTGATGCATAATGCTCAGGTTCCTACGGATAAATTAAGAGGTTAAAAAGGGTAGCGTTACGATACAAAAAGCCAAACGCCTCCTGTACAATGCATGGCAGAAAGAAAAAGTTTTGTCTGGCTCCCATAAAATTTCTGAAGATTTAAACGTACGTTCCTTCCCCGAATTAGTAGATTCCTGCAAGTGTAAAACAGCATTTCCAGGCAGAGAACTTATGCTGTCACCACCCCCTGATCAACACCAGGTGGTACCAGCTTTTAAAATTTACCATTCCTTTTTCCCCTTGATTTTTCTTCCTGTGCCGTATATGTTCTGATAAAAGCAGCGCTAAGCGTAATTCCGGTTACGCATCATATAGTTCCTTATAATAGCACATTATAACCCTGAGATGAAAAAAACAAAGTCTTTTCCTACGCTGACAGAGAAGCAGATAGCCATATTCGAAAAGGAAGGAAAAATCAGAACATACAAAGCAAATGACATCATCATTGATGAGGGAGAGCGGGGGTTTGACTTTTTTATTGTGTTGGAGGGGGAGGTCGACATAGTGGACCCTTTCGATCAGGACAAGCTCATTGCGACGCATAAAAAAGGAGAGTTTACAGGCGACAGTGACATGCTCTCTCAAAGAGCCTCTGTTTTTGAGGCCATCGCAAAAACAGACTGCAAACTGATACAGGTACCGCACGAAAAGCTGACCGAAATACTGTCCACCTACCCTGACCTGAATGATACTCTTATCACAGCTTTTATCTTAAGGCGCAAAGAACAGCTGAAACGGCACAATTCCGGCTTCACATTACTTGGCTCCCGTTATTCCCCTGAAACATACACCATCCGCGAGTTTCTTTCAAAGAATCACCTGAGGTTTATGTGGCTGGATTTAGAAAAAGATAAAAAGGCAGAAGAAATACTGCTGAACTTTAACATCAGGCAGGAGGACACGCCCGTACTGATAGATGCCGATTACAAAGTGTACCGGAAACCCTCCCTGAAGGACATTGCCTACCACACCGGCCTGAGCGCCAGCATACAGGATGATAAATACGACATCCTGATAGTGGGTGCCGGCCCCGGCGGACTGGCGGCCAGTGTATACGGTGCCTCTGAAGGCCTGAAGACCATGACCATTGACAAAATTAGCCCGGGAGGCCAGGCCGGGAGCAGTTCTAAAATAGAAAATTACCTCGGCTTCCCCACTGGTATATCTGGCAGTGAGCTTGCCAACCGGGCTTACACACAGGCTCAGAAGTTTGGCTGCACCATATCAGTACCCGTAGAAGCGCAAACACTCATACGCCACAGAAACCACTTTGAACTGAAGACCAAAGACGGAAAATCTATTTTTGCCAGTACTGTAATTGCCGCTTCCGGGGCGAAGTACCGCAGCCTGGTAGTAGACAACATTGACTTCTACAAAGGCAGGGGCGTGTATTACGGTGCAACCACCACTGAAGCAAACACCTGCCAGAAAGAAGAAGTAGCCATTGTGGGTGGGGGAAACTCAGCTGGGCAGGCGGCCATCTTCCTTTCTTCCTTTGCAGCCAAAGTGCACCTGATTATCAGGGGCGACTCGCTGGAGAAGAGCATGTCTTCCTACCTCATCAAGCGGGTAGAAAACGAGCCTAAAATACAGGTGCACACCAATTCTGAGGTTACTGCCCTGGAAGGGGAAGAGCATCTGGAAAAGGTTATCCTCACCAACAGCAAGACACAGGAAAAAAGCAGCTTACGCCTGCGGAACCTGTTTCTTTTTATTGGTGCTGTGCCGGCCAATGATTGGTTAAAGGATTTAGTTTGTATGGATAGAAAAGGATTTATCCTAACAGGAAATGAGCTTAGCCATTACGACCTGCAGTGCTATAACTGGGATTTGGATCGCCCCCCCTACCCCCTGGAAACCTCGCAACCCGGCCTGTTTGCCGTTGGCGACTTAAGAAGCGGCTCCACCAAACGGGTAGCCTCCAGTGTGGGGGAAGGTGCCATGGCCATCAGCTTTATTCATAACTTTTTCTCCTGACAACCATGGTTTGCGTAGCCCCGGCAGGAAAAATTCGCGTGCAATCCCCAGGAGAAGCATTTATCAGCCAACCTTGTTTCTGGAAGTGTCCGCTCAAACCTTAGCTGCGTAAACCACAGTAGGACCTGTCTTCAAGCACTTTTACATAAAATAAAGTTTGACAAGGAGAAACAGGACAGAATTTTTATACAGGAAACTGAGAGAAAGCTGAAGGAAGAAATATGCGAAAAAAATTAATAAATAAGCAAGATGAGCAGCTAACTGCTGCTGAAAAAAACGGGCTGGACCTGGAAAGTATTGCCCGGGTTGAACTGAGTTCTGAAAGCGAAGACCATCCTATAGAGGCTGCTTTTACAGCTGACACGGAAACAGGCTGGAGAGCGGCACAACCCGGTAAGCAGACAATACGGCTGGTGTTTGATGAACCGCAAAGCATCAGGCGGATTAAGCTTTTGTTCCGGGAACAGGAACAGGAGCGCGCACAGGAGTTTCTGTTGCGCTGGCAGCCTGCCGGTGACAGTTCATACCGGGAAATAGTACGGCAACAATATAACTTTAGTCCTCCGCAAACTACAGAGGAAGCAGAGGAGTATGCTGTTGAGCTAAACGAAGTAAGTACGCTGGAACTGACCATTAACCCAGACACAAACGGAAATGAAGCCTACGCCTTGCTAACGCAGCTGCAACTGAGCTAATGGCTGAAACAGGTGTTTGGTCACAAAGAAGCCCCTGAGATACCAGGGGCTTCTTCTTTTGTAGAATGTGTCCGAATTCCGGTGCGCTTTTATCTCAGCCTTTTTCCTGCACCCAGCCAACCCTGGCAATCTGATGATAAATCAGGCCTATACCTGGAGCTGTTGCATATAAGATGCGCCGACAGGCACGCAGTGCCCTTGTACACACACCTGGTGACGCTCAATTTTATCTATTCTTTCTTTGGCAACAATATAAGAGCGGTGCACACGGGTAAATCTTTCCGGGGGCAGCAGTTCGCTTAGTTCGTTGATGGTCATGCGCGAAAGCAGTTTTTTATCCTCCAGCACAAAGTTCACGTAGTTGCCGGCTGCCTCCATGTAAAGAATCTCATCGTAATGCACCTTTACCTGCTCATAGCCGGTCTTCAGAAACACGTAGTCTTTTTGAGGAATATTATGATGGCGTAGCAGCAACAGCTCCTGGGCTTTGTTGCAGGCTTTCACAAATCTGGCCAGCGAGAAAGGCTTCAGCAAATAATCAATGGCGTCCAGCTCAAAACTGGTGACGGCGTGTTCAGAATAGGCGGTGGTAAAAATCACGAGCGGCTTTTTCTGCAGGCTGGTTACAAACTCCAGCCCCGTAATATCGGGCATCTTGATATCCAGGAAGAGCAGGTCCACCGGCTCCTGCTGCAGGTACTCCAGCGCCTTAAAGGCATCCGTAAAACTGGCTACCAGTTCCAGGTAAGGCACCTTGGCCGCATGAGAGCGCACCACCTCCAGTGCCATTGGTTCATCGTCTATTGCTATCGCCTTCATGGTTAAATTTAGTTAACTGATGGAAGATACTTTTTCCTGAGGAATTTACCATGTTACAACTGGATGGTCAGGTGCACGAAGTAGTCTTCCAGTGTTTCCCTTATAACCAGTTCATGCTTCCCAGGATATAACATTTCCAAACGCTGCCGTACGTTTTCCAACCCGATGCCAGACATTTCTTTTTCCGGGTCTTTCTCCTGCTTCGGATGTGTGCTGTTGTACACGTCAAAAAACAGCTTGTCCTGCTTGTAGTGCAGCATTACTTTAATCCAGGACTTATGCTTCAGGCTGATACCGTGCTTGAAAGCATTTTCTACAAAAGGGATGAGCAGCATGGGTGCTATAAACTTATCTGCCACCACATCTTCAATTTTTGTATGGATGACAATATCAGGTGAGTTCGATATCCGCAGCGACTGCAGCTCAATGTAGTTGCGCATATACTCTATTTCCCGCGACAGCAATATTTTGTGCTGGTGGTTCTCGTGCAGCATAAACCGCATCATGTCGCCCAGCATCTGTATGCCCTGTGCCGTACGCTCGCTGTTTTCCTGAAGGGCAGTGCCGTAGAGCGTATTCAGGGCATTAAACAAAAAGTGTGGGTTAATCTGGGAACGGAGAAAATCTAGGTTGGCATTAGAGCGCCCCAGTTCTTTCTTCAACACATACAATTCTTCATTTCCCTTTAGATGCCTTTTGAAAAGCACCCAGGTCAGCGGCACCGTTATCAGCAGTTGAAAGGCCACGTTAAACAAGGCAATACTTATTGCAGCATCTTCATCTTCTGTCAGGATCTGTATCAGCAAAGCCACGATAGGTATGGAAATAATCAAAACAAGAGCAGACTTCAGGAGGTAATTCCTGAAAGGGTGTTTTTTAGGGAGCGACTTAGGTATAAAAGCATAAAAGGAATAACTGTACAGGAAGATACCAGAAGGAATAACAATTCCCCAGGCTACAATAAGGTCTGTAGGCGCATTCACCATCAACATTAAGAACATACTAATCATCCACAGCACAAAAGCTGTAAGCCCGCCCGGCGTTACAAAACGGTATTTGGTCTGGATCGCTTCTGAGTTAGACAGCAGGTAAATGCCAGCATATTTCAGGGAGGTGTAGAACCCGAACATAAACAACAGCCACAAAGCGTACAGAAAGCTGTTATGGAATATCACATTATATGCTTCCTGCAAAGTGTTGTACCGGTTGAGCAGGTAACTTTTTGTATAGGTGTCGGTAACCCCGAACACAACACCCACCACCAGGAATACAGCAAGTATCAGCAGCAGGCTCTGAAACAGCGCTTCTTTACGAAGCAGGTTTGGGACTACAATAAAATTCAGTAGCAGGAATCCCACATAATAAATAATGTACCTGATTAGCTGAGGAAAGAAGAGGTTTTGGTAGTAATTAAAAGAAACACTCTCTTCATCAAAGAGGCTCTTGTCTGAGCTTACAGCGGACGTAATCAGGAAAAATACCGCAAATACAAAGATGGTGGTCGCTGCCCAAAACTCTACTTTGTTTAAATAAGCGGGCTTGTTAGCAAAATCTTTCATTGTATCATCTTTATAAAACAATGATAATTTAAAGCTTTGATGAAACATAGTGGATAGTATGAAAGGGTAAGAATATATGACAAATGTGGCAGAACAGGGTACTGTTCTCTGATACCGGCCTTCAGGCTCTTACCAGGTGCCGCACGCGCTGCTTCGGCTACGGCTTCCGTTTTGCAGGAAATACCTTCCAGCGCCCCTCATGGTGCTTATAGCCTTCAGCACGTCCGTTCACCATACTGAACACAAGGCAATCATCGTCATCTACCTCCGGGATAAAAGCATGCTCCCCCTGGTAAAGGAGCCGGAAAGGTTTCCCCCCGACAACCTGTGCCTTCAACTGGCCATTCTCGCTGAACACCCGCATAGCACGCGTTCTTTTTTCAGACTGATAGGTATAGGTGCCCTCGTAGCGGACCATCTCTTCTGCCGCAAGGGGCAGGTCCAGTAACTTTACTTTTAGCGCCTCCCGTGCCAGCGCTTCCTCCACCTTAAATGGGTTTGCCTTATTTGAGTTTGTAAGTACCGCAATGGTCAGTCCCTCTTCCGAATAATGAGTGAGAGCGGCCGTAAAGCCATTTGCGCCCCCGCCATGACCGACTTTAGTGTTGCCGCCCAACGCATCGAGGTACAGCCCGAAGCCGTAGCCGATGGTATCGCCGGCAGGAATTATTGTCGGGGTCATCATCTGCTGCAGCGACTCCTGAGAAACCACTTGCCAACTGTGCAGGAGATGAGTCCAGCGGATAAGGTCATTTAACGTAGAGGAAAGAGCACCCGCAGCACCGCCCACCTGCATGCTGATATAGCGGGCGTTTACAAGCCTTCCTTCCTCGTACTCGTATCCTTCTGCCCTGTTCGGAATAATGCGACGGCTTTCACAGTAGAGGGTCTGTTTGAGACCAAGCGGCTGGAGCAACTCTTTCTCCACATAAGTAGACCATGGTGTTCCGGTTACCCTGCCAATGATCTCCCCGAGCAGGTAATAGGCCATGTTGTTGTACTCGAACTTTTTCCCGGGCTTAAAGTCGAAGGGCTGCTTTCCGAATAAATCAACCATCTCCTCATAAGTGAGGTCGAGTCTGAATTTTTGCCGGTTCTCCTCATGCAGTATTCTGAAGCCTTTGATACCAGAGGTATGGTTCAGCAGGTGGCGCACTGTTACATGATGGCCCTGCGAGGGGTAATCCGGAAGGTGTTTCGTAATAGCGTCGTCAAGTGAAATTTTGCCTGCTTCGGCCAAACGCAGGATAGTGGCAGCTGTCATTTGCTTTGTAATAGAGCCAATCACGTAAGCTGTTTCCGGCCCGGCAGCCACTCCCATTTCTACATCTGCCTGTCCATAGCCTTTCGCAAACAGGACTTCACCATACCGTGCTACCGCAACGCTCATACCCGGCACACTACCCGTCTCCAGCTGCGTCCTTGCTGCAGAATCTGCTATCGCCTCCAGGCGCTGCAGGTCAGATGGCGGGGCGGTAGAAGGTTTCTCTGCCAGCTGCGGCACGTCTTCTGAGACATGTGCCTTCGGTGTGCAGCCTAATGTCAGGAGTGCCCCGACCAGGAGGCAGTGAATACTGCCCCTGATGGGTGCGTAAAATAGTGCTTGGAACACAAATCTTTTCATAGTTTTATTTTTTAGTGCAGTTGTTAACTATGACAAGTTTCGGCAGGATTTAACGGACTTTAAACTAAATGTGATGAACGCTGAAAAAGATGTGACGAAACAACGATTGGGGTTTAAGTATATCCATTCATTGCAGCCACAGCCCTGTTAATTGCTAAAAAGCAAACCGTTTATACTCTGACACCCCTGCCCCACCCTGGCAGCCGACGAAACGGCGACTTGTGTCATAAATGTGTAACAAACATGCAGGGAAACAACATCTGCACATTATCTTTGTGCTTGTCCCGGTCCACCAGTGGCAGCCGCGGATAAAGTTTAAGCTGCTCTGCCCAGCGAAGCATGGCGGCTCAAAGTGAAGTATCCAGCACATGTACGATATAATAGGAGACATACACGGGCATGCAGACGCGCTCGAACAGTTGCTGCAAAAACTCGGGTATGAAAACAGCAAGGGCTATTACAGCCATCCCGGAAGGAAGGTCATCTTTGTGGGTGATTACATTGACAGGGGACCTAAGATTAGGGAAACACTGGAATTAGTACGCGCCATGGCAGACCACCAGACGGCTATCGCCCTAATGGGAAACCACGAACTGAACGCTATCCTGTACAATACCCGGGGAACAGACGGCAACTACCTGCGCGAACACTCAGCGCGTAACAAATCGCAGCACGCCAAAACGATGGAGCAGTTTAAAGGAAGAGAAGCTGCCTATCATGATTACGTGGAATGGTTTAAGACGCTCCCGCTTTTTTACGAAGAGGAACACCTGCGGGCAGTACACGCCTGCTGGGATGAGGCACATATCCAGGTCCTGCGGGAACACCTGACAAATGACCGGCTAACGGACGAAGTGCTTCTGCATGGCTACCAGAAAGACTTCAGACTGACCGAGGCCATTGAGGTCACCCTGAAAGGAAAAGAACTGCCGATGCCGCAGGGACTCACATTCCAGGACAAGGACGGACATCCCCGTTCTGCCCTGCGGATAAAGTGGTGGCTCAGCCCGAAACGCATCACATACAGGCAGTACAGCGTCGGCACCTATGACTCCTTAACAGATGAGGTGGTACCGGAAGTACTGGTGGGGAGAAACAAAGCATACCCGGAAACAGAGAAACCCGTTTTCTTTGGCCATTATTGGCTTCCCGGCAACACCGCCACCAGCGTGTACGGGAAAAACGTGTGCTGCGTAGACTACAGCGTAGCAAAGGCAGGCAAACTGGTGGCTTACCGCTGGCAGGGAGAGCAGTGCCTGGACCGCGCGAACCTGCACCAGGTCACACCTCCGGGTTTTTAAGGCAGGTCAGGGAAGGAACAGCGTATTTTAAGCGGATAGTACAGCACATCGCCTGCCCCTGCTTTTGATAATCAGGCAGGAGGTAGTTAACTTGCCGCACACCAATACCACTCTCCTTAAATGAGTCACTCTTTTACCGCCATTGATTTTGAAACGGCGCAAGGCAAGCGCTGGAGCATCTGCCAGGTTGGACTAGTCCGTGTAGAGAACGGGCAGATAACACAAAAGATAAACAAACTGGTTTGCCCGCCGGATAACTTCTACTTTTACCGCAACACAGAGATACACGGCATCACAGCAGCCGATACCTGCCATGCCCCCACCTTCGATGCGGTATGGCAGCATATAAAACCGTACATCCAAAACCAGACGGTGGTCGCCCATAATGGTGCTTTTGATTTCAGCTGCCTGCGCCATACGCTGGATTATTATAAACTGCCACAGCCAACTTACGAGCAGCAGTGCAC
This sequence comes from Pontibacter brevis, assembly GCF_054779655.1. NCBI lineage: Bacteria > Pseudomonadati > Bacteroidota > Cytophagia > Cytophagales > Hymenobacteraceae > Pontibacter > Pontibacter brevis. The sequence continues at coordinate 153,190 of NZ_BAAGXV010000012.1, read as the reverse complement.
TTACAAAATTTTCAAAAAAGGGCTGGCTCAGCTTTGCCAGGAATTTAAAATACAGCTGAACCACCACGATGCCCTGAGCGATGCTCTGGCTTGTGCCGCTTTATATAAAAGGCACCTGCACAGTATGGCCTGATACAGCCTCTTATTTGCGGAAAGCTAGATCTGAAAATGACGGGCAGGTTCAAAGCCCCGTTGTGATTTTAAAGTGCTGTCTTTGCTGAAAGTCTGGGAAAGCCCCTTTGTGGCCATCAGGGCAAAACAGAAAATGAAGCTGGCGAACGGGAAGCATGCCTGCCAGGAGAAAAAGCACCTTAAATCATGGCTGAACTGTATGTTGACAAATATTCTCCTCTATTCAATATAAGAGAGAAGTGTTTTCAACTGAATCTGCAGCATTATTTAAAACCACCACATGACATTAGAAGAACGAATCAAACGCTCCGAAACCCGCATTTTTAAAGCGGTGTTTCCTAATACAACCAACCATTACGACACCCTGTTTGGAGGCGCCGCCATGCAGCTCATGGACGAAGTTGCATTTATCACCGCCACCCGTTTCAGCCGCCAGCGCATGGTTACTGTCAGCAGCGACAAAATTGATTTTAACAAGCCCATTCCGGCAGGCACAATCGTAGAACTCATTGGCACTGTGACAAAAGTGGGAAATACAAGCATCAAGGTTCGGGTAAATATCGATGTCGAACAAATGTATTCAGACCACAGGGAAAATGCCGTCAGCGGTGAATTTACTTTTGTAGCCATCGATGAGAACAAACAGCCTGTTTCTATTATAAAGTAGGTATTCCTCCTTTAAACGAGTTTTATTTCTCAATTCTTTCTCAGCTGCAGAAGAGAGGCATTTTACAGGCAGGTATTGGCGCAGGCTGCTGCCCTTCAGTTTTAAACCTATATCTTCATTCTGTGACACGGAGCTTTGGCTTCAAACTGTTACTGACCCAGATCAGATACTCCCTACTATGCCACCCCGGTTTAGTAGGGAGGTTTACCGTATCACATCCTTATAAATTACAGGTTTTTATTACACTATTTATATAAGTATACGTATGATAAACCTGTAGAAGGCAGCGCAAATTTTTTCTAAACCGGATGTTGCACGCTCCTGATTTAGCTAATGCCTGCCTGGCTGCTCCTTTAATGTTGTTGGTTATCTTCATAAAAAAGTTTTGATCAGTCCTAACATGCCGCTGCTTATTCTTGCAGTAATTCGGCAGTAATGGATGCATGTTTTAAAGCAAACGGCGGAGATCATGCCACTGCTATTGCGGTGGATAATGCCGGCGGTGTCTATGTCACCGGTTCGAGCAATGGCACTGACTTTGCGCCTGATTACGCCACCGTACGTTACAATGCCACCTCAGGGGAGCAGACTTGGGTGCAACGCTACAGCGGCGATGTATTTGATGTAGCCCAGGCCATTGCCGTTGACAACACAGGCGGCATCTACGTCACCGGCGCCAGTTACAGCCAAAGCACCTCTTTCGACTTCGCCACAGTACGCTACGCTGCCACCACAAGAGAGCAGACATGGGTTGAACGTTACAGCAGTGGAGGTTCCGCCACTGCTGTGGCAGTGGACACGGCATTGGACACCAGGGGAAACATCATCATCACAGGGTATACTTATGACTACAACGAGGGGGCCGATTTCCTGACCATCAAATACAGCCAGTGCCCTGCCTTTACTGCCGCCGGTATTACAGGTAGCGGCACCGCTGCAGTCGGCACTGCCCGCTCTGTATATACTCTTCCCGGTACAGGTGCCAACTCCTTCACCTGGAGCATCACAGACAGCGAGGGCATGCCCTACACTAATTTCACAGGACAAGGCACTGGTTCTGTTGCTGTCAACTGGCCTTCCGAACCGGATGTCTTCAAAGTGACCGTAACCTATGGCGGTGGCGCTGGCTGCCCCACACAAACAGCCGTTATGTATGTGCATGTGTTCGACGTGGAGGCTGGTTTCGTAACCGGGGGCGGCTGGATACAATCTCCGGCGAACCCGGCGTATGAGTTCATGCAGCAAGGAGGAACGGTACACTGGAGTTTTATGGCCAAGTACATGAAAGGAGCAGAAAACAGGGTAATGGGAGCAACGCAACTCCTGCTGGAAAACGGCTCCCTTGCCTTCAAAGGCACCACTGTTCTGGACAGGTCGCTCGTGATTACAGGTAACACTGCCTACTTCAGGGGCCTCGGCACCCTCACTTACAGGGACAACACAGGGCGATTTGTGACGGATCCGCGGCGGTTTGGCTATTCGGTAGCAGCTACAGACGGCCAGCACCTGAATGGCAACCAACCAGATGAACTTCGGATCATTATATGGGAGATAAACCAGGATGGCACTCAGGGACCGGTAGTCTACGACAACCAGGTCGCCTGCCTGTCTTCCAGCCTGTACGAAAACCTTGAACCCTGCTCAGCTATAGGTCAGGGTGCCATTGTCATTCACACACCGAACACCAGAAGTGTAAGCAGAAAATCAGTGATGGCTGCGGAAGGTGCTCCTGTTCATCCAGGTCTGGAGGCCTACCCTACCGCTTTCCATGACCGCACCACCATTGCTTTTGCTGTAGAGCAAAATGCTACGCCCTACACCCTGGACCTCTATGACCTGAAAGGCACTCTGGTGCAGCGCATTGCTTCCGGAACAGCAGAAACCGAAAGGCAATACGAGCATGAGCTGCTGGTTAGAAATCTCGCGAAAGGTTTGTACCTGGCACGCCTGACTACAGGCAGCAGGGTACAGACCGTGAAGCTGGTTGTACAGCGTTAGAAAAAGTCCCCCGGCTTCTGGTTATGAGAAGCCGGGGGACTTTTTACCTGTAGACTTGATTTAAGGAGAAGATACCCCTGGAAGCCGTTATCACCATGGATGCAAACGCTATTATCACTAGCTGGAGCAAGATAACCAACGGCTGAAAGGATATAGTGTCGGAGCAATAAGGGGCCAGTTCTACCGCACTTTGCTTCCCTATGAATAACAGCACACTGTCAGACCAAAGAGGGTATTAGAAACTCCCTCAAAAAAATGAAGGCTGGCGAAAACGGAAAGATAAATTCTTTTTTAGCAATGGTCTCCCTCACTCCTGTTTTTCTGCAGGGGGAAGCACGTCGGCTACTCAAAAATTACAGGCGATACTAGCGCAAAAAGAACTGCAGGACGAATTTACCGAACGGCAGCCACATACACTTAGAGCATAAAAACTATTAGAAAAGTAATTATAGGTAGCGCTATACATGTACCTGCGATGAACAGATGCATGTATAACGCTACCTACATAATCATAATAAAGCATGTACTCCTGCTAAGCAACACCAGCCATCTGCTTTCCTTTTATCTCTCAGACAGCCTTACTGCTTCAACAGCTTCACACTGACAGGCATATTGTTACCGTCCTGCAGGGTCAGGATATAAACCCCTTTCTTCAGCTGTGCGAGCGAAAGGTGGAGTTCTCCGCCCCTTGCCTCAGCTGTTTGTTCATATACAACCTTTCCTGCGAGGTCTGCTATTATAAGATGCTGTATGCCGCTTACCCCGGTAGGAAGATAAATGGTGACAGAAGTAGAAAAAGGATTCGGCACTACTACCAGGTCACTCGCTGCCAAAGGCTCTGCCTTTTCTGTCGTTGATCTTAAGGTTGCGGTTGCGGTTGCTGCCATATAGGCGGAGAGCCTGTTTCCGGGAATAGGCCGCTCCTGCGTGCCATCCGGCAGCTGCCACCCCACCGCCAGGTGGTCAGCGCCTGCCCCTTCCTTGTGCAGCGCCTCGATGTAGTACTTCCTGCCGGCCTGCAGCGAAACAGCGGCAGACTTCTGCGAAGGGTACCTGGTCCACTCCCTGCTGTTGGTGTGGCTCTCCAGGTAAGCTATCCTCCTTTTGTTTGCCGGGCTCTCGTCCGTGCTCAGCCACAGCTCGCTGTGGTCGTCGCTGGCAATCCAGAAGGTGTAGCTGCCGGTGGCAGGCGCGTGCACGTACGCCCTCACCCTGACGCCGTAGTTGTCGCCGGTGTACTTGGGTGACTCAAACAGGGTCAGCTGCGAGGTGGAGGTGGGCGCGGTGTGCAGCGGGATGTCGGCCACCCGCGTGCCGCTGACACCGGCCCAGAACTCCCTGACAATAGGTGTGCCCGTGGCAGTGGCCGGGTGCACCGTCACCGTGGCCTCATCGGAGGCACTGGCCCCGCCGTTATCTGTCACCGTCAGCCTGAAGACATAGCTGCCCTCCAGCAAGCCGCTGACAGTTGGGGCCGCTACCGTCCTGCTGCTGAAGGTGGCCGTATTCGGCCCGCTCACCTGGCTCCAGCTGTAGGTGCTGACGGTGCCGTCGCTGTCGGTGGCAGAGCCGCTGAGCTGCACGCTGCTGGTGGGCAGGGTGATGGCTTTGTCCGGGCCCGCGCTGGCCACAGGCGGCTGGTTGGTGGTGGTGCTGCCGAAGGGGGAGAGCCTGCCGCCGGGGACAGGGGCCTCTGTGCTCCCGTCGGGCAGCTGCCAGGCCACCGCCAGGTTGTCGNGCCGCTGACGGAGGCAATCTTCTGCTTGTCTGCCGGATTGTCGCTGGTGCTCAGCCACAGCTCCGAGTTGTCGTCGGAGGCAATGAAGAAGGTGTAGCTGCCCGTGAGCGGCGGGCAGATGTAGCCCCGCACCCTCGCCCCGTAGTAGCTGCCCAGGCCGCTGGGCGCCTCGAACAGGCCCAGCTGGCTGGTGCTGCTTGGGCTGGTACCCAGGGGAATGTCAGACACGCTGCTGCCGGTCACGCTGCTCCAGTGCTCCCGCAGAATCGTGCCCGACGCAGTGCAGGTGGTAGTAGGACCTCCTGTAAAGTTGGCTGTTACAAAAATATTGCTGTTCATGTTAAGTACCAGGGGGTTCGCAGTACTGGTTACTCCTCCGCTCCATCCGGAAAACTGGTAGCCCGAAGCTGCTGTAGCGGTAAGGCTGACGCTCGTGCCACTGGCATAAGAAGCCTGATCCGGGTTCTTGCTGACCGTGCCGTTGCCGTTAGTCGTCACCGTCAGGATGTAGCCGGAAGTAGCAGGCTTATCCGCTTTCAACAAGGTCAGGTAAGGACGGCCATCCCCGTTGCCGTCATAATACTCAGTCAGGTACAGATTGCCGGTTAAAATGTCCTCCACCACATCCAGGGGGTTTGAAAAAGGGCGGCGGAGGCCGGGTACTTCAATGCCAGGCGTCGCTTTGATGATTTCTTTGGAGGTGCCCCCTGTCTCCATCACCATCAGGTCATCGCCACCACTAAACCGGCACACCAGTAATTTACCTTTCAGCTTCCCATCAAAGGCGTTGCTTCTGTATTCAATAATGCCGTTTGGGGATATGTTTGGCCCGAAGTCATAGGAAAATCCGCGGTAGTTAGGCTCTTTGGGTGTGCCTGTGGCATACCCATGTGTTACACCATCCACTGTACCCACAACTTCAGCCGGGTCAACACCCGAGGTAGGGTTGCCACCGTTCAGGATGTACTCGTTTCTTTTGGTGTTCGGGTGCCCGTAATATCCCCCCTTCACTACCCTGTACAGGAAATCGTGCATGGTCAGACGCAAATCTGTCAAAGCAGGTATACTGGGTCCTGTATATACCTCGCCGTTAGACCAGACTGTGCCTGAGGGAAGAGCAGGCGTGTTGCCCCCCGCTGAGGAACCATTGGTAGGCACATACAGCTCCCCATTCGAATGCCATACCAGGTCGTAGGCATTCCGGATGCCCGTCGCGAAAATGGTGAGTGGCGCATTGGTTGCAAAAGGATTATAACTGCCACCATCTTCTGTTTTCGCATTCAGCGGCAGGCCCTGTTGCCGCGCCTTCGCAATATCGAGGCGTAAAACCGCGGCTGTCAGGAGACGTTCCGGCCTGTATCCCCAGGCAGCATCTGGTGCTCCAATGGCTGTGTTACTGCCTTGTAAAAAGTATAGGGCCCCGTCATGCCCGAAGTCGATGGAGTTTGTGGTATGATCTTTCTGGGAACGCGGCAGGTTAATAACATAATCCGTCACCTGCGGAGAAGATGGATTGTTCAGGTTGATGCTGGATATCTTGCCTGACCATTCCGGTGCCTGGTAAAAGGAAGGAGAAGAATGGCTCACCCAAACCAGGAGGTTGCTGCTGGTGGCTGCCGGGTCAAAGCGCAGCCCTATCAGCAACCGTTGTTCAACACCGAAAGGCGAAATGGAAACATGGTTCTGAAGCGTTCCGTCTGGTTTTATATCCCAACGCTCAATTTTTCCACCGGAGGAGGCAGCATAGAGCCTGCGGTCAGGCCCTATCGCCAGTGATGTAAAGCCTAAGGTGCCGAAACTGTGATCAACTAAGGTACGCTCGGTAAAGGACACTCCGCTCAGGTCTGTTGGTGTGTCTGTGCCAGTACTTTTAGTCGTAAACTGTGACGTAAACGGAACCAGGGCATATCCTCCCAGGTCTTTCACCTGATCCGAGATATAAAACTCATAAGTTGTTCCGGCTTTGAGCGCAGCCGAAAGCGTAATGGCATCCCCGCCGGCGGTGGAGTTCACAGCGGTGCCGGTCACCTCCGTTTTTACGCCGTTAACTACTGTATACAGCTTAACGGTACCAGAGTTGACAGTGCCGCCCTCCAGAGAATACCCGCTCGGGAAGGCCAACTCAACAGACACAGACTGGTCCAGCGCCACATTAGTAGCCCCGTTGGCAGGGCGCACAACAGTTACATATGGGCGTAGCACATCTGTGCTGGTAGCAGGTATAACAGAAAAATCATCGAAGGTATACGTGACTGGTGTCGTGCTGTAACGATGAGTAGCAAAAATACCGGCATAGGCTGTGCTGCCGGTAATGCCCGTGCCGGACAGGCTGAGGGTAGGTGTTCCGTATGTGGCTCCGACATCTATGAAGGTGCTCCCGTCAGTTGTGTAAAAGCCCTGCGCGGTATTTGTAGCAGGATCTATGATCAGCCGCAGGCGCACCGTCATGTTCTCTAAACCGCTGATGGTACCTGTAATGCGCTGATCAGACCAGGCAGAGGCATCGTTCACCTCCCGGCGCATCTCTATTTTGTTTCCCGTTACAACCAGCTTCAGGAAAGTTTTGTCGCTTAGCCCAAACCAAAGCCCGGCCTGTTGGGAAGAGGTGCCATAAAAAGGATTAATCAGCGTTGTCTCTACCTGCAGTTTTGTACGGGAATCTACCTTCACTCCCAAGGTGTTCAGCTGGTTGTTGTTCGTCTGGTACGCAATCCCGCGGTTACTCAGGAGTTGCAACCTCCCCGCGTTTAAGGCCAACCTGGAGGGCTCATAGCCCGGCACACTGGCATTTGAAGGACTTCCATCATCTGACAGGCGAGCGCCCGAGTACGTGTCCACCATAGTAAAACCGGTGCCCACTCCATTTTTATCAACGAGTGTTCCGGACACGCCCGCGTTAAAGGTAAGGTCTAGAGGCAGGGCTACCTGGAGGTTTTCGCAGGGCAGCGTACTTACAGGCGGACACCCGGCCATGTTCGGGGCTACGGATGCTTTCTTGAATTTCTGGTTGCTGGCACCCCACACTCCTTGGCTGGCATTCCCGTTATTTAAATAAAAAGGATAAGCGCCCAGGAAGAGGATGGCAAGCATAAATGGCAAAAAGAGAGGTTTCAACAAGTGCTGTTGCGGAAATGAATTAGCCAGGTATACCTTCATCTACAAGTTTGCTTAATATATTCTGATGTTTTTGAGCCAAAAAACTAACTGCTCTGGCAGTTCTTCCGGAAATCATGTAAGCGGTCAGGAACAGCCAGGGTTATTTGTTTGCTGTTCCTGCCGCTACATTCGGCCATAGCCTGATGACGTAAACTAATAAGCCATCACAGACTCAGGTTATCTATGCCTGTTATGAAAGCCGGCTTTAACTTCCTTTGCGCGCTTTCACTACTTTATACTGTTTCGCCTCTTTGCCCGCACGTACTATCAGCACATACACACCAGCGGCAAGCTCCTTTCCAATCACCAGCTTTTGGTCAGCCTCTACGCTCTCCAGCTGCCATACCTCCCTGCCCAGCATATCAAACAGTTGCAGGCTATACTTATCTTCTTTTCTGCCGTTCAGTTGAAGCGTGAGCTCATACTCGAAAGGGTTTGGATAATAGGAAATCAGCGGGTCTGTTATCAGTTCACCTGCCGCTATTACCTGCGCCGTAGCAGTCTGGCTCAGATTGTATGGCGAAAGGCGGTTTCCAGGAATAGGACGTTCCTGGGTCCCATCCGGCAGCTGCCATCCCACCGCCAGGTGGTCAGAGCCTGTATGCTCCTTATGCAGCGCCTCGATGTAATACTTCCGCCCTGCCTGCAGCGATATTGCAGCCGACTTTTGCGAAGGGAACCTGGTCCACTCCCTGCTGTTGGTGTGGCTCTCCAGGTAAGCTATCCTCCTTTTGTTTGCCGGGCTCTCGTCGGTGCTCAGCCACAGCTCGCTGTGGTCGTCGCTGGCAATCCAGAAGGTGTAGCTGCCGGTGGCAGGCGCATGCACGTATGCCCTCACCCTGACGCCGTAGTTGTCGCCGGTGTATTTAGGTGACTCAAACAGGGTCAGCTGCGAGGTGGAGGTGGGCGTGGTATTCACAGGTATTTCTGCTACCGTCATGCCTGTTACATTCGCCCAGAACTCCCTCACAATAGGTGTACCCGTGGCAGGTGCCGGATGCACGGTCACGGCAGCCTCATCGGAGGCACTGGCCCCGCCGTTATCTGTCACGGTTAACCGGAACACATAGCTGCCCTCCAGCAAGCCGCTGACAGTCGGGGCCGCTACCGTCCTGCTGCTGAAGGTGGCCGTGTTCGGCCCGCTCACCTGGCTCCAGCTGTAACTGCTGATGGTGCCGTCACTGTCGGTGCCGGAGCCGCTCAGTTGAACACTGTTGGCAGGCAATTCAATGGCTTTGTCAGGCCCAGCGTTGGCTACCGGTGGCAGGTTAGTACCGGAAGTGGTATAGGGGGTTAACCGGTAGCCGGGTATCGGGCGCTCCAGCGTCCCATCCGGCAGCTGCCACCCTACCGCCAGGTTGTCGCCGCCTGTAGCTTCTTTGTGCAGGGCCTCTATATAGTATTTTCGACCCGCCTGCAACGTGATGGTGCCGGATGTCTGGGAAGCGTACCTGGTCCACTGCCTGCTGGAGGTGTAACCTTCCACATAAGCTATCCTCCTTTTGTTTGCCGGGTTCTCGTCCGTGCTCAGCCACAGTTCGCTGTGGTCGTCGCTGGCAATCCAGAAGGTGTAGCTGCCGGTGGCAGGCGCATGCACATACGCCCTTATCCTGGCTCCGTAGTTATCGCCTACGTTGGAAGGTGCTTCAAACAAGGTGAGTTGGGAGGTGCTGCTTGGTGCCGTAGTGACAGGAATAGTCGAAACAGTTTTGCCGCTGACGTTCTCCCAGACTTCCCGCATGATATGCGTCGTAGAAGTCGGAGCCGGATGCACTGTAACAGAGGCATCATCAGAAGCGCTCGCACCTGCGTTGTCCGTCACCGTTAGCCGGAAAACATAGCTGCCCTCCAGTAGGTTACTTGCTGTTAAAGTGGCTGAACTTGCCCCGCTCAGGGAAGCCGAAGGACCACTCACCTTGCTCCAGCTATACGTGCTGATGGTGCCGTCGCTGTCGGTACCAGACCCACTCAGCGTCACACTGTTGGCAGGCAGCGTGACAGCCTTATCCGGTCCCGCATTGGCTGTGGGAGCTACGTTGGTAGTAGAGGGGCTGTAAGCAGAGAGCCTGTTGCCAGGGATAGGCCGTTCCAGCGTGCCGTCCGGCAACTGCCACCCTACCGCCAGGTTGTCGCCGCCTGTAGCTTCTTTGTGCAGGGCCTCTATATAGTATTTTCGACCTGCCTGCAACGTGATGGTGCCGGATGTTTGGGAAGCGTACCTGGTCCACTGCCTGCTGGAGGTGTGACCTTCCACATAGGCTATCCTCCTTTTGTTTGCCGGGTTCTCGTCCGCGCTCAGCCACAGTTCGCTGTGGTCGTCGCTGGCAATCCAGAAGGTGTAGCTGCCGGTGGCAGGCGCGTGCACATACGCCCTTACCCTGGCTCCATAGTTATCCCCCTGATAAGATGGCGCTTCAAAAGAAGTAAGCTGGGAAGTAGAGGTTGGTGTGGTGTTGACAGGAATGTCCGCCACCGTCATGCCTGTTACATTCGCCCAGAACTCCCTCACAATAGGTGTGCCCGTAGCAGGTGCCGGATGCACCGTCACGGCAGCCTCATCGGAGGCACTGGCCCCGCCGTTATCTGTCACGGTTAACCGGAACACATAGCTGCCCTCCAGCAAGCCGCTGACAGTCGGAGCCGCTACCGTCCTGCTGCTGAAGGTGGCCGTGTTCGGCCCGCTCACCTGGCTCCAGCTGTAACTGCTGATGGTGCCGGAGCCGCTCAGTTGAACACTGTTGGCAGGCAATTCAATGGCTTTGTCAGGCCCAGCGTTGGCTACCGGTGGCAGGTTAGTACCGGAAGTGGTATAGGGGGTTAACCGGTAGCCGGGTATCGGGCGCTCCAGCCCCCCATCAGGAAGCCGCCAGCCTACAGCCAGGTTATCTGAACCGGTGCTCTCTTTGTGCAGCGCTTCGATGTAGTATTTCCTGCCAGCCTGGAGGCTGATAAGCGCTGACGTTTGAGAAGCATATTTGGTCCATTCTCTGCTGTTTGTCAGGCCACTGACGGAGGCTATTTTTCGTTTGTTTGACGGGTTCTCATCTGTGCTCAGCCACAATTCACTGTCCTGGTCACTGGCTATCCAGAAGGTATAGTCTCCTGTAGTAGGTGCCTGCACATAGGCCCTTACCCTGGCTCCAAAATTATCCCCTGCGTTGGAAGGTGCTTCAAACAGGCTAAGCTGAGACATGCTGTTTGGTGCCGTAGTGACAGGGATAGCCGAAACTGCCGTCCCGCTGATATTCTCCCACACTTCCCGCACAATAGGAGTCGTGGACATATTACAGTCCGGAACAAGCTTTACTTCTTTCGTGGTGGAAAGGCCTGCCGCATCAGTTACAGTCAGCACAATACGGTAGTAGTATGTTTCTACCCCACACCCTAATGGAGAGACACTGATTGTAGGCTCCGGGGTTGAGACAGATGGTTCAGGATGCTGGTGGTCCTCATGGTGTAAAATGGTCTGCCACCTGTAAGTCAGCTGGCTGCCACTATGCTCCTGGTCGGTTACACTAGCCTTCAGCGTATAACTTGTCTCGCTTGTCATCGGGTACTTGGTACCATCGGCAGGACTGGTGATAGTCACCTGCGGCGGCGTATTATTCACTGAGATAGCAAATGCTGTCTGGTCAGTGGTACCTGGCGGGTCAGACACTGTAAGAGTAACATTAAAAGTAGTTGGAGCCGTGGTGGCCGCGGTAAAGGTGTGAGAAGGATTAACCTGTGTACTTGTTGTACCGTCTCCGAAATCCCACAGGTAAGATATACTCTGCCCGTCCGGGTCATAGGAACCGCTGCCGTTAAACTGCACTGTAAGGGGGCTGTTGCCGTACGTTTTATCAGAGGTAGCCACTGCAATAGGCGTACGGTTTTTGTAGGTCACTTTCCTGATTTCTGAAGGAAAGCTCACATAGTATATCCCGCCCTCAGAAGGATGCGTGGCCATCGACACCACAATAGCTCCGCTGCTAATAAAGTCTCTTACAGCAGTGGGTTTGTCGTTCCCGTCAGACGTGAGGCTGCGGATCCACCTGCCGGAATAATCGCCAAAGAAGAGGGTGTTCCTGAACTCCCTCGGAAAATCGTTGCGGGTATAAAAAACACCTGCCACTGCTGCGTTTCCACCAAACTGGGGCCCTGAAACAGGCGAGCCGGATGCCCCGATGTTTACTTCGGTAGCAGTTTCGCCACTGAAAGTACCTGTTCTGGAAGGCCCTGAAGAGCCATGCCTCCAATCAATAACAGGCCTGCTGTGCAGGAAAGTGCGCACGCTGGCCGGTATGGCCAACGATGTATTGCAGGGGTTTGTAAAAGAAGCCGTGCCACTCGCCGTCTCCTGTTTAATTAAGTCCTGGAAATAAAAGTACTGCTGCGTGCAGCCCCCTGAGCCATACTGCGGGTTTGGCGCATAATAGTTATAGGTTTTCTTGGTGGTGTATCCATTATGTGCAGTCAAACCCTCAAAAAGCGGCCACCCGAAGTTCATTCCCGGCCTGGTTACCACATTCAGGTCCTCCCATGTGCCGTATCCTACATCCCCCACATAGAGCACACCGGGCCTTGCATCAGCAGGATTGGTGCTGCCTGAGTTGGGCCTGAGCGTCATCCGGAACGGATTCCGAAGTCCTAAAGCCCATACCTTAGAGCGGACCGAAGCCGGGTTAGCAGACTCATAATAAGGATTGCTGGAAATACCGTTGCCGGTTTCCGGGTCGATACGCAGAATCTTGCCGTTGTAGCTTTCCAGTTGCTGAGAGCGGAAGGCACCTACGTTTTGCTGGTTGGAAATGATGCCATCAGCCAGAGCCTGTACATAATATGTTTCCGTGGCACTCCCTACATCGTCTGTGACATAGCTGGCGCCGTCTCCGGCAGAAACCAGCAGGGTGCCGTCAGTGCCGAATACAAGCGAGCCAACGCCGTGGCTTTGGTGCAGCACCGGAATACCCGTAGACCTGGTGGCCCCAATCAGCACCTTTCGGCTGCCATTGTTAATGGTATAGCCTGAGGCTGATTTAGAGGCCGTGTAGCGTGTGAGCCTGCCAATGGTCGCATTGAAATATTCATTTGTTGTGGCACTGTATCTGCTGGTGCCGTGGTGCATCAGGTGGTGTCTGTCTACGGTATAAAGCAGGTAAAAATAGCCGTTGGTGTCAAACTGCGGGTGGAGGGCAAAGCCAAGGAGACCAAAGTCCCGCCAGCCGCCCACCTCTTCACTGATGTCGATGAAGAGTTTTTTTTGTCCGTTCTCCACAACCCACACCACACCCGGCCTTTCCCAAACGAACATCTGATTACCGGTACTGTTGAAGGTTACCCCGACTGCCTCATTCCATTGTGTTGAAACTGTAACAGAGGAGAAGCCACTGGGAGGAGTTTGAGCAAGCAGCTGCACGCTGGTGCCTGCCGAGAAGAGCAGAAGTAGTATTAGCTTCAAAAACAGCGAAACCGACCGGGGACCCGACTTTCTTTGTAAATAATTTGCCGGACTACCAGACCTGAAACTGGTGCTGTTTTGGAAGTTTGAACACTGATAGAAAGGGGCAATACTCCCCTGGAACTTGTTAAGTTTGCGAACGAATAGCATAAATAGCGCCAAAATGGGTGAAACGAATAGAAAGAATGTGCATAAGTGCAGCGAATCTCACACTGGCGCAGTATTACGGTTTACCTTTATCCGGAACAAGCAATAAAGCTCTTCTTGCCAGCCTGAAAGGCTAACAGTTTTTTGCCAAAGCTCATTTTTGGTATAAAAGCTGCGCGTTTGTTTTAAAATAGTTAAAAGCAGCCTTAACAAGCGCACTTCAGCATGGCAAGTTTGAAGGTTTAAACATGCTCTTTATCTCCAGGAGCATAGAAAGCAGCTTCCTCCAATAGTAGTAGTAGTAGATAGCATGCCTCTGGACAGGTTCGTAAAGGGTTCAGGAATAATAAAACGCCAGGTGCTTCGAAAACAACGGGTGCATCCACCTCAAAAAAAGGGTGAATTAACAGCGGAGAGCAGAAACAAAATTCCAGAAAAATGGAATTTGAAGGTAATTGAGAATGGCAGGAAGAACACCAGGAAGTATGGTGCCTGCCATGGGTAGACTTGTTATGGGAAGCAACAAGGAAGCTTCAAAAAAATTGAAAATCAATTAAATAAAAGCTTTTCCGGGTATGTAGTTTTTCATCATATAGTTAGCTTTATAGTGGAACGATAGGTAGCCTTGGGAGTTTATGTTTTCACACTTATCTATAGCTTATACGAGCGGGTAACGAAGTTTGGATGAATGAATATTTAAAATATTTCACTTTTTTTTACCAGTATATTTCGTGTTAAACGAAAGGTTGAATCAAACCTGAAGGTATAGGAACATAAAAGATGATGAAACAGCAGGTTGAGACGCCGGCGTCCTGCTGTTGCCCCTTCATTATCCTCCTGAAACGGGCCTCCTGACTTGGGTACAATGCAGGTCGCACGGCAATAAAAGTGCATAAAAAACCTTTTCTTTTGTTACCTTGAGCTTTTTAAAGGTTTCCTTTAACCTAACAGCAATAAGCTTAAGGTGCTTTATAAGCTATGCCTAAAACAGTATTTTTGACATATAACGAAGGCTGAGGCTGATACAGATGCCGGTTCTAATCCCGGTTCATGCTTTGAAATTACGTATAAAATTCATCCAGCCTGTTGGCGTAGAGGGTTTGGAACCAAAGCTTCGAGTGTACTGCTGGATACGACTTTGGCGAACTGAATCTGCACTGTATGGAAGCTGGCTGTGCATGAATAGTATTGCTTCGGTTAAAGTACTTGAGAAAGATAGCATGACGGAAAAAAGAAGAAAAAAGTCAAGCACTTCCTCTGAAAGTTAACTGGTCTGATAATTAAAAGACATCATGCTAGAAAAAAGGCATTCATCTGTATTCAAAACTTCGGCTAAACTAACCTGCGAGGAAAACTGAACATAGCTATATGGAAAAAAATTTACCCACTGAAGACCACATGCATGGCTCCATGTTTGTTTTAATGCGGCGGTTTGTAGAGAATGCGTATGACTTCAGCACCTGGATAAAATTAGTGGAGGCGGCCGGCATACAGCATGCTTATTACCAGATGCATGAAGTGTATCCCACCAAAGAGATGTACGCGATTGTACATAAAGCCTCCGAACTTACGGGTATCCCGGTTTACGAACTGATGGAGAAATACGGGGAATTCCTGGTCTCAGATCTTCTTCTGGTTTACAACAGGTACATAAACCCTGCGTGGCGCACATACGATATGCTCCTGAACACAGAGGCCGCCATGCACGCCGCTGTGAAAAGAGAAGACAACAGGGCAAACCCGCCCATGTTGCTCGTTACGAAGAAAGGCAGTAAGCAGCTGATAGTCGATTACCACTCCCGGCGCAGGATGGCCGGAGTAGCCGTCGGCATCATAAAAGGTATAGCAGGATATTTCCATGAAAGAGATTTGGTGGAGATCACTCTCCTTACCCCTGTTGAAGAGGAAAGAGTACAAATCCGGGTTGATTTTTTAGGAGATGTATGAAATACAGGAAAGGGGGGTTAGTGTGTATGAAACCGCTGTAGCTTTGTAGTATGAATGCTTGTATGTTCCTGTAGCTTACATGGTTCAGGCAAGCGTTGAAATTCTGGCTACCTCTGAATGCAAAAGCTTGTTCTAAACGCAAACTTTGCGCTTCAAAATAAATTTAACAGGTTCACAAGGAAAGAGATACCCGCAGGCATCTAGTATTTTAAAGCTTAATAATGAAGGCCTGCGTAGAAGTTTGGATATGATTCTTTTTCAAAACGGCTTTGTAAAGCTGGACTACGATCCCACCACCGACATCCTGTATGTCGATATGCCCACTGTAGACAACCTTGTTTTGCCTGAGGTGAGGCAAGCGCTAAGAATTATTGTGGAGCATGTCCGTAATTATGATGTAAAAAGGCTACTGATTGATGCCCGGAAAACAGAGGTAGAAGTAAGCGAGGAAACGTATGCCACTATGCTTGCCGATTTCCGCCAGAACCTGATGGCTACCCGCCTCAAGAAGTTAGCTCGCATTGTGTCGGGTAGTACAATAAGGGAAAATGCTGTGAAGAAAGTATACGAGAAACAGAAGCTGACCATAGAAATTAGAAGCTTTACAGAAGTTGCCCCTGCAGTTGAGTGGCTTGTAAGTTAGCGGAAGGTGTTGGTATTCCACGCAAAGAGAGCATTGTAAAGAGACTTGACCAAGCTGTCACAAAAAAAGCTCCCGTATAACAGGAGCCTTCTCTAAAAACTCTTTGGAAGCTTAAAACAAATAATCAGCGGTAACTTCACTACCTATCTTGAGGCTGCCTTTGAGATAAATATATTTTGCAATTCAACGCCCTTGCCACAAAGGCTGGTCCAGCAGGCTGATGACAGCATCAGTAGTAACTCCCAATAAAATGTGCGCAAAGAAGCCCCTGGCGTGTGACTGCCACGGATAGGCAGCGGCCTCCGAGGCGTAGCCAAGAGAAGGCACTATCACTTCATCAAAGCTGATAAAAAGGGTAAAACTATACAGCGGGCCGCGCCAGAAACCGAGTGGCGCAACTCGGTGACGCCATATCGCATACAAAGCGCCAGGTGCAATGCCCATCAGATAATGGATGCTCCTGCCCACCACATACTGTTGTTTCTGAGGCAGGTTTATTTGCAAAGCGTCTGTTAACTGCTTGCCTGCTGTGTTCGGGGCATACCTCCCTCCTTTCATAGCGGCTCTCTCCTGTACTAAGGTTTCAGTGTCTTCGTGGCTATACCAGTACCAGGTAAACCTGTCCATTAACCACACCCCCACAGCGCCGGCAATAGCCCCTTTCACTAATCTGTAAATACCCCTTCCCATAGCAGAAACCGCTAGTTTAAGCTATACTTTGCACCACAAACTTCTGTCCAGCCGGACACACCTGATGCACCTGTTAACAAAGGCCGGCGCAAGGAGCCTGGCTATTCTGGTAAAGCATTATCAAGCAACCTCAGCGCTCCGTCTGTTACCAGCCCTACCGCAAGGTGACCTGCCAGCCCTCTCACGTGCGCCTGCCATGGATAGGCCATCGGGCCAGAGGCAAGGCCTAGTGCCGGCCCCATTACTTCATCCATCACAATAAATAAACCCAGTCCATAAAGCGAGCCATATCCTGCATCCAGGCCCTTCACCTTGTGCCGTAAAGCAGCATAAAGCATACCGGGGGCTATACCCAAAAAATAATGTACACCCTTCCCGGCATAAAAGTGCTGTTTATCCGACAGCTCTGTTCCGGTTGCATGGAGCACCTTATCGACAGCTACATGAGCCACATAATGGTTGTTAACCTGTGCTTTTTTCTCCTGCAGGTAAGCTTCCCTGTCTTCGCGGCTGTACATATACCAGGTTAACCTATCCATCGCCCATACTGAAACCGCTCCGGCGATGGCACCTTTTATCAATTCTGCAGCTATACTGACTCCTCTTTTCGCCATAATATTGTCTAATGTATATTTATCAATCTGTATCTAAGCAACTTATACTACGACAGCACCAGAAGGTAGTTCAAAAAATAGCAACACAGGCAGAGAATTAAAGGAAAACAACGACCTCTTCAACATAAAACTCCTCCGGCCGTTTCTTAGCATTGAATGAATGTACTTTTAACTGACAGACAGACCAGCTATGAAAAGAAAAGATAAAACCGGACAGGTGATGGTGATTACAGGTGCCACCAGCGGCATTGGCAGAGCTACCGCCCTGCAGTGGGCCAGCATGGGCGGAAGTGTGGTGCTGGCTGCACGCAGCAAAGAAGTACTACAAGAGGTTGCGGCGGCCTGTGAACACTCCGGAGGGAAAGCGCATGTTGTGCAGGCAGATGTCACCCAAGAGGATGAAGTGAATAATTTAGCAGCAGAAGCCGTAAGTGCTTTTGGCAAAATAGATGTGTGGCTAAACGACGCTGCGGTGCTGATCTTTGGAGAATTTACACAAATACCGACAGCAGATTTTCGCCGCATCCTGGAGACCAACCTCTTTGGTTTTATTTACGGAGCCCGCGCAGCTGTCCGACAGTTTTATAAACAAGACTACGGGATACTCATCAACATGGGGTCTCTGGCCGGAATCATCGGGCAGCCTTTCTCCACGCCCTACAGCATCAGCAAGGGAGGTGTGAGGAGTTTGAGTATTTCGCTTGGTCAGGAACTGGAAAATCACAAACATATCCATGTCTGCACAGTGCATCCCTCTATCGTTGATACACCCGTTTTTAACCAGGCAGCCAACTATACAGGCCGGGCTATTAACCCTCCTACTTCTGCAACTCCTCCAGAGGAGGTGGTGAAAGCCATTATCAAGCTTACGGAGAAGCCACAGAGAGAAGTATTTGTCGGGAAACTGAACCTGGAAATGCGCCTCGGGCGAAAGTTTACGCCCAAGCTGTTCGATAAAATCATGCGAAAGATCATAACGGAGTTTGAGCTGAAAGATGAGCACGCTCCCAAAACCAGCGGCAATCTCTTTCATCCCATGCCCCGAATGGCTGCCGTAAGAGGGGGTTGGCTGAAGCTGGAAAAGGAGGGCAAGCGAAAAACACTGCGGAAAAGTGCCGGTAAAGCAGCACTGGCAGCAGGCCTGTTGGTGGGAATAGGTTTATTGCTGACAAAGAAATAAAACCCGTGCAGCTTCTCGATAGCTCATTGGAGTGAGAATACTGCCCCCTGATTTTTAGTGTAAGGTTGCCATTTTCTACGTAAGAACAAGGCGGTTCTGCCAGCCATAGAAAAAGCAGGCTTCCTCTAAATTGTAGGGTATGGCAGATACTTTTTCCTGCAGGAGAACAGGAGAAAGAACCTTATATCTTTAATCCTTTTTTGCGCGTACACATAATCCTATTTTGTGCTTTAACTTAAAATTAAATGCGTCCTATAGTTCAAACCTTATGACGCTGAAATTCTTTTATATGTAATAAAGCATCATCGCTTTCTCTAAAACAAATTAGTAGAAGCACATGACATTCTATACAATTTCATCCATACATGCAAACATATATATGCGCCATCGGCACGGCCAACCCGCCACACAAATTACCGCAAATGCAGATTGCGGATTTTATGTCGGCAGCGCTGCAGTTTGATGAGGAAAACACCCGAAAGTTAAAAGCCTTGTACCGCGTTTCAGGTATTGGGCAGCGTTATACAGTACTGGAAGATTATACCCGCCGGAACGGGGAGTTTACCTTTTTCCCTAATACCCCAACCCTGGAGCCGTTTCCAACTGTGCAGCAACGGATGGAGCTATACCGGCAGCATGCGGCAGGCTTATCAGAGGAAGCTATTCGTAACTGTCTTAAGCAGGCTCCCGGTGTTTCCACAGATGAAATCACACACCTTATCACCGTTAGCTGCACAGGCATGTACGCCCCGGGGCTGGGTATTGAACTGGTAGAGCGCCTGGGCCTGCGCCCTTCTGTACAGCGCACCGCTGTCAATTTTATGGGCTGCTATGCCGCCTTCAACGCTTTAAAACTGGCTGATGCTTTATGCAAAGCCGATCCGAAAGCGAAGGTCATGATTGTGTGTACAGAAATCTGCACCATTCATTTTCAAAAGTACACGGAACAGGATCACCTCGTGTCGAACGCTTTGTTCGGGGATGGCTCCGCGGCTGTACTGGTACAGGCACAGCCAAACGAACAGGTGAGCCTGGAGCTGCAATCGTTCCATTGCCACCTGGCACCCGCAGGAAAAGCAGAAATGGCCTGGCATATCGGCGATACCGGCTTTGAGATGACACTCTCTTCTTATGTACCTGCTCTTATCAAAGAAGGCATTAAAGAGCTAACGGATCAGTTGCTGAAAAACCTGAAAACAAAACTCTCCCACATCGGGCTCTTTGCCATACACCCGGGGGGCAGGCGCATACTGGAGGTAATTGAGCAGGAGCTGAGCATGTCGCGCGACGACAACCGCTATGCTTACCAGGTGCTGCGCGATTTTGGAAACATGTCGTCCGCCACGGTGCTTTTCGTGCTGAAGGCGTTGATGGAGAGCCTGACACCGGACAAAAAAGACGAACCGGTACTGAGTTTTGCTTTCGGCCCCGGCCTTACACTGGAATCAATGTTATTGAAAGTACACTATGCTTAAGAAACGGTCTAACGAGCCCGAAATAATGGATGACCTTCAGCTGTCAGGAGATGATATGCGCCGGACGCTGGGAGAACTGGAGGTGATAAACACCCTCCTGGGTGGCCACAAGGTCGTGCTGGATGCCCTTGATAAACTTGTGGCAAAACATGGCAACAACCTGCCACAGCCCCTGCACATCGCAGATATTGGCTGCGGGGGTGGCGATACCCTTATTCATATTGCGAAGTGGGCCAATAGGCGGAAAATTACTGTTAAACTGACAGGTGTAGATGCCAACGATTACATTGTGCAGGTTGCCCGGCAGCGTTGCAGCAGGTTTCCCGCTATTCAGGTAGAACAACACGATGTTTTCTCAGAGAGCTTTGCCCGGCATCCATACGATGTGCTGGTGTGCAGCCTTTTCTGCCATCATTTCACAGACCAACAATTGGTACAAATGTTCGGGCAGCTACACCGGCAGGCCCGCTTGGCTGTCATTATCAACGACCTGCACCGCCACTGGTTTGCCTACCATTCTATAAAGTGGCTGACAGCCCTTTTTTCAAAATCTTACCTGGTAAAGAACGACGGGCCGCTTTCAGTGTGGCGGGCCTTTAAAAAAGGGGAGTTAAAAGAACTTGTACGCAAAGCAGGGATAAAAACGTACAGCCTGCGGTGGATGTGGGCGTTCAGGTGGCAGCTCCTGCTTGAAAAGACTTAAGCCCCGCGATAAACGGCGTGTTATGAAATTGTTCCGGCTCCCATTACGCATAGGTGATATCGGGTTCTTATATATGTTGTCGATCATGCTGTGCTTTCTTTAGAGAAAGATGAGGTAATTGTATTCGTGAAAAGGTCTTAAACGTTGGTACGTGTATATAAGAGGATATCCTCTTTCCCAGGTTTCTGCAGGTTTATAAAGAGGAAGCCTCTATCATTTTTTTCGGGAGAAAAGGGTTGAGCACAATTCCCAAGTACAAAAACTTGCGTATGAGAGAAAATGGCGATTTTAGTTCTAAACAAAGACACCAGCTTATATACTATAGTTTACCCGAATAACGGCAAAGAAACCGTGATTGTGCTGCACGGCGGGCCCGGCGTTCCTGAAAACCTGGACCCGGTCATAGGCTATCTCATGCAGGACTACCAGGTGATTTATTTCCACCAGCGTGGCACCCTGAACTCCCCCTGTTCCTCCGGCAGCTACTCCATGGACAGTTATATTTCAGACATCGACAGTATTGCCGCACATTTCAATTTAGACAGGTTTCACCTGTTTGGCCATTCCTGGGGTGGACTCTATGCCCAGGTGTATGCTGAGAAAAGACAGGGCAAACTGCTGAGCATGTTCGCCTGCAGCCCCGCCACCGGTACTGGCTGGCAATGGGCGAAAACAGTGTTTGAAGTAGGTAAATTTCACAAGAGAAAAAGCACCGGTCCTGAGTGGGCGGCCATGGTGAAGAATTCCACATTGGGGATGCTGGGAAGCTACAAGGCCTATGGTAAATTCTATACCCAGTTCTCCATCAACTGCAACCGGGATTTTCGGGTGAAAAACCCGGTACAGGTCATGGTGGATCATATCAATGCCAAACCTATCACCCGCACCTATTTCTCGCTGCTATTACACCCTGAGCTTCAGCCCTTGCCAGATCCGGGGTTCAGAATAACCGTTCTTTTTGGGGATGATGATATTTTCGGCGACAGCATTGTATATGTAAAAGAGCGGTACCCGACCAGCAACTTTATTATCCTGCCAGCCAGCGGCCACTTCCCATGGCTTCATAATGAGGAAGCATTTTTCAAGGTATTGGCAGATCATTACAGGGTAGAAAGACCTGCCAGCATCACTTTTAAAGAGTAGCGCAGGGAGCTAGCAATTCAAGGGGTTCCCTTACACTAACACCTCCATCCTGGGCATGTTATGCCGGGCATTAAAAGCCAGTTGAAAAGCCTCCAGGGAGGCCAAGATGTCCTGCGGATCCACAGCCCGCATGATGAAAACGAGGCTGGAAACATGTTCCGCTGCAGGCCATGCCTCGAGGTGGTCTGGTGGATGAATAATGTGCTGCACACCATTTAAAACAACGGGTCCGGGACCGCCGATATCCAGAAGCCCTTTCACCCGCATTATGTCCTCTCCCCTTGCATGCAGCAACATACTCAGCCATAAACCAAAGGCAGTCCAGTCCAGAGGGGCCTCAAACGTAATGGAAACGGAAGCTACATCCTGAGCGTGGGGGCTCTTCCCGAACACATCTCCTGACAAATGGCTAGCTCCATGCCTTCTGTTCGTATCTGCGGGTTTAAAGAAAATAGCGGCGTCGATGGCCCCATAAACAGCCGTATGAATTTCAGCAGAAGGATTTAATGACTGCAGTTCTTTTACCAGGGCGTCTGTTTCTCCAGGGGTAGCTAAATCTGTTTTGGTGATGATGATTTTGTCTGCTATCACCGCCTGCTTCACAGATTCTGGTTGGTGCTGCAGGTGGAAATCCCCATTTACAGCATCTACTGTCACAACCACATTTTCAATGTAAAAATGATGCTGCAGCATCGGGTGCGTCATCACGGTAAAGACAATGGGCGCCGGATCAGCCAGGCCGGTGGTCTCGATAAGTACTTTGCTTACTTCAGTGCCTTCTCCCCTTTCCAGCCTGTCCAGCACATTTGTCAATCCCTCTATCAAATCCTCTCGGGTGCTGCAACAAACGCAGCCTCCTCCTAACAATATGGTGCTTTCATCCAGCCGCTGCAGCAGGTGATGGTCCAGTCCTACCTTCCCGAACTCATTTACCAGCACGGCTGTATCCTTCATATCCGGTTCGCGGAGGGCCTTTTGCAATAATGTGGTTTTGCCACTCCCCAGGAAACCGGTGACGATGGTAACAGGCAGTTTATGTCTTTTGCTCATGGTATTTCCTTCTCCTCCCTTTCATGCAGTTGCTTTAATTTCCCGATCAACACTGGGTCCAGTGGGTCGAGCCTGCGGCCAGTTAGTTTTTCAGCAACTGGCCATAAGTCTCCCAGGTCCTCAATTATTTCCTGCCTGCCTTTCCGGTCACTTAAAAGAAACTTGCTCCCATTCCAATCCTCCAGCTTTAACCCGAAATGGCACAGGAGGCTGTTGGCCAGCTTTGCCCGGTACAGCCTGTTCCGCCGAAAGGAGCGCAGCTGCTCGCCTCCTACCACAGCGGCCTCCGTACTATCCCCTGCACCAGCTCTTTTATCGGTCCAGTGCACCCGCATGATAAACCCGGTACATAACACGCACATAAGCTATATTTTAATTAATGAAGAAGAGGAGAATTTCTGCATGAGTTTACATTCTACTTCTGTTCTGGCAGGAGCAATACGATGTTAGCTGAGCGTTTAGAAACTAATTGTTTTAAATCCTGCAAAAAGATAGACAACTACTTCTTTCTTGGATTGCGGCGAGCGAAATCATCGGCCATTTCGTCGCAGGTTGCCCAGCGGATTCCCTCGTGGCTGTTGATATGCTCAATCAGCCTTTCGAGCATGAGCAGGACCTGGGGCCGACCGCTTACGTCGGGGTGAATAGTCATTGGGAAAATGGCATAATCGTATTCCCTGTACACCCAATCAAACTGGTCGCGCCACATCTGCTCAATGTCTCGTGGGTTCACAAAACCATGACTGTTGGGGGCTTTCTTGATGAACATCATTGGCGGTAAATCGTCGAGGTACCAGTTGGCTGGTATCTCTATCAGGTCAGTCTCCTCTCCTCTTTCCAAAGGCTTCATCCAAGATTCAGCTGACTGTTCATAGTTTATCTTTGTCCACTTATCCCCCACGCGCACATAGTAAGGATGGAAGTCGTTGTGCATCAAACTGTGGTCGTACTTAATTCCGTTCTTTAGCAGCAGTTCGTTGGTGATTGGAGAAAATTCCCACCACGGAGCCACATAGCCAGTGGGGCGGCGCCCTGACACTTCTGTTACCAGGTCGATGCATTTCAGGAGCACGTCTTCTTCCTGCTTGGGCGTCATGGCAATCGGGTTTTCGTGGGAATACCCGTGTACGCCTATTTCATGGCCTGCCTCAACCACCATGCGTGTCTGCTCGGGAAAGGTCTCGATAGAATGGCCGGGTATAAACCAGGAGGTTTTAATGTTATACTTGTCGAAGAGTTTTAACAGCCGCGGTGTACCGATTTCACCTGCAAACAAACCCCGGGAGATATCATCCGGTGAGTCTTCTCCGCCATAGGAACCCAGCCAGCCGGCAACTGCATCTACATCTACACCAAATGCCACGAGAATTTCTTTTTTTGCCATGTCTTTTACTTTAACCTCTCTGAAATTTAAATGAAAATTGAGCGGGTGCTTGCATGGAGGTACGCAGGGCGCCATGGCCTTGTTCACAAATCAGCAGATGGAAAGGCTAAGTCAGCGGAAGAGTAGAAAGTATCTATGGTAATTTAAGCTGAACCCGGACAAAATTAATGCTTGTGAGCAAGCCCCCTTTTGAAGGGGACAAAAAAAGCTTCAGCATCTATAAATCCGGAAGGCAATTCAGGGCAGCATGAAAAGGCTTATTTGAACTCCCTGGCAATAAGGGATTTGTTCATATCGCGGAGGTATGGGAGCCGGCGACGCTGTTCCACCACTTCCTGCAAGTCAATCTCTGAAACAATAACCTCGTCATCTTGGCTGGCTTCGGCAAGCAGGTCGCCCCAGGGGTTTACAATGCAGCTTCCGCCACCGAATTCAGTTTCTTCTTTTTCTGTACCGGTGCGGTTAGAGGCAATCACGAAGGCGCCATTTTCCAAAGCGCGCGAGCGGGTGGCAATTTTCCAGGCATATTTTCGGGCCTTTCCGAAGGCAGAAGGATACAAAATGATGTCGGCGCCTTTCAGGGTCAGGATACGGGCACCTTCCGGAAAACCCACTTCGTAGCAAATCTGCAGGCCAATGGTGCCTAATGCTGTCTGGAATACAGGCAATTCGTCTCCTTTTGTAAAGCGGATACTTTCCACATCCCAAAGGTGCGTTTTCCTGTAAGAACCTATCAATCCTTCCGGACCTACAATAACAGCAGTGTCATACACCAGGCCTCTGCTAAGGCCTTGTTCCAGAATGGCAGCAACAAGAAACAAGTTATGCCCGCTGGCTAACTGGTGCATCCAGTCAACGGTGGGGCCCGGAATTGGCTCTGCCATTTCCACATCCCGTTCCTCTACACGGTAACCTGTATTGAACAACTCCGGCAGCACAACCAGCTGTGCTCCCTCCTCTACCGCTCTGGAAATAAGTTTCTCTGCTTTCTGTAAATTCGCCTCTCTGTCACCCAGAATGCAATCCATCTGAACCGCCGCCACTTTTACTTTTCTGTCTTTCATACCCAATGCTCGCTGTTTTCTTCCCTGTTTGTACGGAACAAAAGTAAGTAAGGGCCAAGGATAGTATTATTCACAATGGCAAAGCCTGCATGTTGCCTGGCTGAAGAAGCTGTATTGAAGGGAAAACAGCCTCCAATGATACCTCCATGCGACTGCTATTTTTGGGCATAGCGCTCCCTCGCCTCCACAATCTGGTGCATGTTCAGCTTTGCCCAATCGGCCAGGCTGAGCAATTGCAGCAGCAGGCTTTGCCCCAGCTCTGTCAGTTCATACTCAACTCTCGGCGGTATCTCCGGGTAAATAGTTCGCTTCACCAGGCCGTCCTCTTCTAAGGAACGCAGCGTTACAGTGAGCATGCGCTGCGATATACCTGATATAAGGTTCTTCAACTCGTTAAACCGCAGCTTCCCGTTACGGCCCAGCATCAGAATAGCATAGACAGACCACTTGTCGCCGAAGCGCCCTATTACATCTTTTACAGGGCAACAGGATGCGACCGTTGCCTTCTCATTCATGATTTTATCTATCTTCTCCTGAACCTTAACGTGCTGGTTCTCACCTTTAGTTACTTCCATGATACTGAGTATGTTTAAAGTGCCTTCTTGACTTAAACAAAGATACTAAATACTTTTGAGTTACCAAAAGTAACCTAGTGCTGAATCATTACTTAAACTTCATTGTTAAGCCTATATGAACAAAATAGTAGAATCACTGGAATGGCGCTACGCCTCTAAAAGAATGAACGGGCAGAAAGTGCCTGCCGATAAAGTAGAAAATATACTGGAGGCTATCCGCCTTGCCCCTTCTTCTATGGGACTGCAGCCTTACTCGGTGCTGGTAATAGAGGATGAGGAACTGAAGAAAAAAATACAGCCTATTGCCATGAACCAGCCACAGATTGTGGAGAGTTCGCACCTGCTGGTGTTTGCCGCCTGGGATGATATTACACCGGAACATATCCAGGAGTACATCAGTCACACAGCCACTGTCAGAAATATGCCGGAAGAGGCACTCAGCGATTTCAAAAATACTTTGCTGAACATCGCTCATAACAACACGCAGGAGCAGAACTTTACCTGGGCTGCCAAGCAGGCTTATATTGCCTTTGGTACTGCCCTGGTTGCCGCTGCCGCCGAAAAGGTAGATGCCACCCCGATGGAAGGCTTCGACAGCGCTGCCCTGGACGAATTGCTGAACCTAAAGGAGAAGGGCCTGCGAAGCGTGACCCTGATGCCATTAGGCTACCGTGATACAGAAAATGACTGGCTGGCAAAACTGCCGAAGGTGAGAAGGCAAAAGGAAAAATTATTTATTCTACAGTAAGCACAGCGGGTGCTCCGTAGAATAAAAAGGAAAGGCTGAATTAAAGCAAATAAGTAAAACAAAATAAGACACTGAATTATGACAAAGCAGAAAATAAAAATAGATATTGTATCGGATGTGAATTGCCCATGGTGCTATGTTGGCGAGCAGCGCCTGAACAAGGCCATGACAGAGGCAAACGACAAGTATGAGTTTGACATTAGCTTTAAGCCTTTTGAGTTGAACGCCCAGATTCCGCAGGAAGGCGTGGACAGGTTAGAGTATTTCAAAAACGCCTATGGTCCTTCTATTGTAGACCAGATAGAAGCCATGAACCAGCGCCTGCAGGATGCCGGTTCCCCGGAAGGCATCGAGTTCAACTTCGATAAACTAACGACAGTAAACAACACCTTTAATGGCCACAGACTTATCTGGCTTGCTGGCCAGGCAGGTGTACAGGAAGAAGTAGCTCATGCCCTGTTCTACAGCTACTTTACGGAAGGCAAAAACATGAACGATATTGCTTTACTAAAGGAAATAGGGATTGCCAACGGTATACCAGCCGAGCGACTGAAAGGCTTTTTTGAAGGTGATGAAGGTAAAAAAGAAGTACGTGAGCTGGAGCAATGGGCGCATGCCTCAGGCATTAAGGGCGTACCGGCTTTCATTATTAACGACCAGTACCTTGTAAGCGGCGCACAGCCGGCAGATACTTTCCACCAGGTATTCTCGCAGATAGCTCCTCAGGCGCCAAAGTTTGAGGAAATCTCTACAGAAGGACAAAGCTGTGGAATTGACGGAAATAACTGCTAATAGCGAGGAGAAACCAAATTAATATTAAAGCAAAAGGCCGGGCATGAGTCCGGCCTTTTGCTTTTGTTCCTGGTGGGAATTCTATTTATGTTTACTGCAACGGCAGCCCAATCTGCCGGGCCTGAGCCGCATGGTCCCTGGCACCCCAGCGCTGCAGTATTTTTCCATCCCTTATCACGAACCACTCCATGGCGGCAATCTCATATGTTTTGCCTGTGGGCTCGTTTCCCATAAACGGACCTTTAAAAGTGCCACGCTCTGTATAGCGCACTGCTACTGTATCTTTTTCTGCCACCATGCCCTCTATCGTTAGCTGCATCCCTAGCCCCTCCACCAACTGCCTCCAGACCGGGATGGCTTTGTCCATAAGGGCTTTCCCAAACACACCTTGGATCTCGGCCTTAGGCGCAAATAGTGCCCGTAATGCATCCATATTGCCCTCGTTGAAAGCCGCAACATAGGCCTCCACTATTTTTTTGTTTTCCTCTTGTTGTGTCATGATTTTGTCTTGTGAGGTGGGGTAGAATTTCAGGAGTAAAATAGCAAATTCGACCACACGCTGCAACAGCACATTGCTAATCAAGGTAATAGCAGCTACCTCAACTAACCTTATGAAACAACAGTATCAGTAGAAGAGCAGTTAACCAGTTTGTGAGCCAGTATTTTTGCTTCCTCACATGGATTAGAAGGCATTTTATGGAATCGAACTATACAACCCCACCCCAAACAAGAATTGGGCACGTTCATCTGAAAGTAGCTGACCTGGACAGTGCCCTGAAGTTTTACTGCGGCTTGCTGGGATTTGAACTAACCACCACCTATGGGAAAGACGCGGCATTTATTTCTGCAGGGGGCTATCATCACCACATCGGCCTGAACACATGGTACAGCAAGGATGGCTCCCCTCCTCCGGCAAGCACCACAGGCCTTTTCCATACTGCCATCCTATACCCTACCCGTAAAGATCTGGCTACCATCTTCCGGCGGCTCCGGGAAGCAGATTACCCGTTCACCGGGGCAGCAGACCACGGGGTATCTGAAGCGCTTTACCTGAACGACCCCGACCGCAACGGAGTGGAGCTGTACTGGGACCGCCCAAAGGAGATGTGGCCTACCAAGCCAGACGGGTCGCTGGAAATGTACACGCGCCCGCTGGACCTGGAAAGCCTTCTGAAAGAACTTGATTAGATAAAGCGTATGTTAACTTTCCTGGTAGCCTTTTACCTGCTGCCTTGCAGTTCCCAGTCCATCTATTCCCAGTTCCATCACATCGCCCGGCTTTAAGAAAACCGGTGGCTTTAAACCGTACCCCACACCGGAAGGTGAGCCGGTTGAGATGATATCACCCGGAAGCAGGGTCATAAACTGGCTCATATAGGAAACAATATGCGGTATCTTGAAAATAAAATTGGCGGTGGTGCTGTCCTGCATCAGTTCGCCATTTAGCTTCAGCCACAGGCGCAGGTTGTTTACGTCTTCTATCTCGTCTTTTGTAACCAGGTAAGGTCCCATGGGCGCGAAAGTGTCACAGCCCTTTCCTTTGTCCCAGGTGCCGCCGCGTTCAAACTGGTAAGCCCGCTCCGACACATCATTGTGCAGGCAGTAACCCGCCACGTAGTCCATTACCTCGGCTTCGTCCACATAGCTTGCCTTTTTACCTATCACAAAAGCAAGCTCAATTTCCCAGTCTGTTTTCTCTGAATTCCTGGGAATAATAATATCATCGTTTGGCCCCACCAGCGCCGTGGTAGACTTCATGAATAGGATCGGTTCTGTGGGAATCTCCTTTTTCATCTCTTTCGCATGGTCGGCGTAGTTCAGGCCGGTGCAAAGAATCTTAGAGGGGCGGGCAACCGGGCTTCCCAGGCGGCTGTTCTCCGGTATGCGCTCCAGCTTTCCCTTATTGAAGTCCACAAATTCCTGCAGGCGGGCAAGCCCATCTGTTTCAAAAAACTGCTCGTTATAATCTTCACCAAAAGCGGAAGTGTCATAAAAAGTGTTGTCTATCACAACTCCTGTTTTTTCCTTATTTGGTTCTCCGTATCGTATCAGTTTCATATTTTAAGAGTTTGGTTTATAGAGCAGGAAGAGCCATGATGCAAAAGTTTAGGCAGTAAATTCCTGCTCCTGAAAAAAATTAAGTACGGCAGGGGTATTCGTTTCGTTCAAACGTCTGCCTCCAACGAGCGTAAACAAAGGGCAGTTGCACGTTCAGTTTCAGCACAGCAGGCTTTTCGTACAGATTCAATGCGGCACCTTCTGCAGACTGTAAAAAGCAGTAGTTTAAATCTGACCATGCCAAAGGCACCTGTAAAAAGAAAAAAGGAACCAGCGTGATGTGCCGTTTAGCAGGAGAGGCAAAAGGAACAGCCTTTCGCCCTAAGAGCCTGTTCAAAAAATAAAAGCACCATAGAAGCACCAAATGGGAAAAAGTAGTCTTATTAAAACAGCAGCATACATAAACGGCCAATGGATTGAAGCCCGAAGTGGCAAAACCTTTGAGGTGACCAATCCTGCCACTGGCGAAGTTCTAGGTTCTGTGCCCGATATGAACCGGGAGGACGTGCGCAAAGCCATTGACGCAGCCCATGCAGCCTGGCCTGCTTACCGCGATATGACGGCCAAAGAAAGGTCTGCCATGCTGCGTAACTGGTTTCACCTTATCATGGAAAACAAAGAGGAGCTGGCCCGCATCATGACCCTCGAATCTGGTAAGGTAATGGCAGAAAGCCTGGGCGAAGTGAACTATGGCGCCTCTTTTATTGAATGGTTTGCCGAGGAAGCCAAACGTGCTTACGGCGATGTCATACCACCTCACACAAAAGACAGGCGCCTGGTGGTGATCAAACAAGCTATTGGTGTGACAGCAGCCATCACCCCCTGGAATTTCCCACTGGCCATGATTACGCGCAAAGTGGGTCCTGCACTGGCAGCCGGCAGCCCTGTTGTCATCAAACCACCGCTCGAGACACCCCTGACAGCCCTGGCCCTCTGTAAACTGGCTGAGCAAGCCGGCTTCCCGCCTGGCGTGTACAATACCGTCACCACGACAGACAGCAGCGAGGTCGGCAAGGAACTTTGCGAGAACCCGAAGGTCCGGAAGCTCTCCTTTACAGGGTCTACTCCTGTCGGCAAAATCCTGATGAGCCAGTGCTCCTCCACACTGAAGAAACTCTCGCTGGAATTGGGAGGGAATGCCCCCTTTATTGTTTTTGAAGATGCGGACATAGACGAAGCAGTGAAGGGCGCCCTGGCAGCCAAGTACCGGCACAACGGGCAAACATGCGTGTGCGTAAACCGCATCCTGGTGCAGGACAAGGTATACGATGAATTTGTAGAGAAATTTACCCGTGCTGTGCAGGGGCTTAAAACAGGAAATGTGCTGGACACCAATGTACAGGTAGGGCCGCTTATTAATGAAAAAGGGCTCAAGAAAGTACAGGAACATATACGGGATGCCGTTGAGAAAGGGGCAAAAGTCACAACAGGCGGCAGTGCTATAGAAGGCTTGTTCTTTCAGCCAACCGTACTGGCAGAAGCCACTGAAGACATGGTCATTGCAAAGGAAGAAGTATTCGGGCCTGTAGCCCCCATCTTCCGGTTTAACACTGAGGAAGAAGCTATCCAGATGGCCAACGACACAGAATATGGCCTAGCCTCCTACTTCTACAGCAAAGACGTTAACCGTTGCTGGCGTGTGGCCGAGGCATTGGAGTATGGCATGGTCGGCATCAACGAAGGCATCATCTCCACAGAGGTAGCGCCATTTGGTGGGGTAAAAGAATCCGGCTTCGGACGAGAGGGCTCGAAATACGGCATGGACTATTTCATGGAAATAAAATACATGTGCTTCGGCGGCGTGAATAAATAAAATAAATCTGCTTAACAACTGAAATACAGAACATAGAAAACAAACGACATGATGAAGAAAAGAACATTAGGAAAACATGGACCAGATGTATCCGCGATAGGTTTAGGTTGTATGGGCATGAGCGCCTTTTATGGCGACAGAAACGATGACGAATCAGTAGCAACCATACACCGTGCGCTGGAACTGGGAATCAATTTCCTTGACACTGCCGAACTGTACGGACCACATACAAATGAAATTTTAATAGGTGGAGCCATCAAAGGGAAAAGAGACCAGGTCTTTATTGCTACCAAGTTTGGTGTTGCCATTGATGAAAATGGGGTGCGGATAGACGGCAGACCAGAAACAGTGCGCAAATCTGCAGAGGGAAGCTTAAAAAACCTTGGAGTAGATACCATTGACCTTTACTACCAGCACCGCATGGACCCGAATGTTCCGATTGAAGATACCATTGGGGCCATGGCTGACCTGGTAAAAGAAGGCAAGGTGCGCTACCTGGGCATATCAGAAGCTGAACCGGAACTGATAGAAAGGGCGCACAAGACACACCCTCTGACTGCTGTGCAAACGGAGTACTCCCTTTGGACAAGAGACGTAGAAAACAACGGCGTGCTGGACACAGTGCGCAACTTGGGAATAGGATTTGTACCCTACAGCCCTCTTGGTCGTGGCTTCTTAACAGGTGCCATTAAAAGCCCGGATGACTTTGAAGAAGGTGACTTCCGCAGGCACAACCCGCGCTTTATGGGTGAGAACTTCCAAAAGAACCTCGACATCGTGGACAAGCTAAACAAGCTTGCAGCTGATAAAGGGGTTAGCGCAGCGCAACTGGCACTGGCGTGGGTATTAGCCAAAGGCGATGACATGGTACCTATTCCGGGAACAAAGCGCAGAAAATACCTGGAGGAAAATATCAAGGCGGTAGAAATACTGTTAAGCGTAGAAGAAGTACTTGAAATTGACAGCATCTTCCCTCCCGATATCACGGCGGGTGACCGTTATTAGCGTTAGCAGTGTAGCAGAGGGGCAAATGATGTACACCAGCAAATGTCAGGCAAAGTATTGCAAATTACCTGTTCCCTTCGAGCTAATCCACAACATGTATCATAGCCCTTTCCTGTCCCCGGTTAAATCACACTTACCAAAGGCGGGTCAGGGCTATTTTCAGAAGAAAAAATCTTAAGCCAAACAAGAACAGACAGATGAACCCTAAAAAACTTGCAGCAGGAAAAGCAGTAGCTTATGTACAGGAGGGAATGGTGGTCGGGCTGGGAACCGGCTCCACCGCCACCTGGGCCATAAGGGCATTGGGAGAAAAAGTGAAGGCGGGGCTGAACATAAAAGCTGTTGCCAGTTCTGTAACGTCAGAAAACATGGCAAAAGAATTAGGCATAACATTAGTTGATTTTTCAGAGATCCAGGTGATCGATGTAACTATTGATGGCGCAGATGAAGTGGACGCACAGTTTAACCTGATTAAAGGCGGTGGCGGAGCACTGCTACGGGAAAAAATTATTGCCTATAACAGCCGGCAGTTTATTGTGGTGGTAGATGAAACAAAACTGGTTGATACGTTGGGTAAATTTCCTTTGCCCGTGGAGATAGTGCCTTTTGCAGCTGAACTGACCTTAAAACAATTAAAGGATTTAGGCTGTGAAGCAACCATCCGGCAACAGGAAGGCAAAGATTTTGTAACGGACAATGGCAACCTCATTGCAGATTGTGCTTTTAAGCGGATTGAGGACCCTGAAAAATTGAACACAAGCCTTTTATTGATTCCGGGTGTGGTGGAGAGTGGCTTGTTTCTTCATCCGAAAGTCTCGCAGGTAGTTGTTGGTGATGCTGATGGGAAAGTAGAGGTTTTAATATAGAGTTGGCCTGTGAAGGTATTACCTTCTATCAAGCTATAACAGGGATGAACGTACTTCATTTACCTGGCCTCCCATTTTTAATTCAGGCAGATTTAACTTAGTTTAGTAACGGCTTTAGGGGTGTTCCCATACAGGAACTGAGACAATACCCTTTGAACCTGATCCAGGTCATGCTGGCGAAGGGAAAAGCACGAATGGCTGTTACAGCTATTCCCTCTTTTCATCTCACTCCTCCTCTCCGGGAAGCTCTTTAGCCGCCGTTTTACCATAAAAAGAGAAACCATGAAGGAGCAACTCTGGAATATTTTATCTGCCGTCAGGCAAAACGCACCGTTGGTGCACAACATCACCAACTACGTCGTGATGAATAATACCGCCAATGCTCTGCTGGCTGCAGGTGCGTCTCCGGTTATGGCGCATGCTCACAGCGAGGTAAGCGACATGGTGTCTATCGCCGGTGCCCTTGTTGTGAATATCGGCACGCTGGACGAGTATTGGGTGCAGAGCATGAAGCTGGCCGTAGAGCAGGCAAATGCGCTTCAAAAAGCGTGGGTCCTCGACCCGGTAGGTGCCGGCGCTACCCCTTACCGCAACCAGGTACTGGAAGAATTACTGCGTTACCGCCCCTCCGTTATCAGGGGAAACGCCTCTGAGATCATGGCGCTGGCGAAAGCAAGCTCTAATACCAAAGGAGTAGATAGTACAAACCAGAGCGAAGAAGCCCTTGAGGCCGCGCAACAGCTGAGCAACACCACGGGCGCTGTTGTTTGCGTTTCGGGTGCCTCTGACTTCATTGTTTTTAAGAACCACTACAACACTATCTCCAACGGGCATGCGCTGATGGCGCGGGTAACGGGCATGGGCTGCACGGCCAGTGCGCTGGTAGGAGCCTGCTGTGCCGTAAGCCCCGATGATCCCTTTGCTGCTACCACTGCAGCAATGGCCCTGATGGGTATAGCAGGCGATAAAGCCGCAGAAAAATCACCCGGCCCTGGCTCCTTGCAGCTCCACTTCCTCGACGCGCTATACCAGCTCTCTGAAAATGACTTCATGGAGCGCCTGAAACTAGAGAGAAAGGCATGAGCAGCTTCCCATACAGGCTGTACCTGGTAACGAACCAAGCGTCCTGCTTCGGGCGTGACTTAACCGAGGTGGTGGAAGCAGCAGTGAAAGGGGGCGTAGACCTGGTGCAGATACGTGAAAAGAATCTCACGGAAAAAGCTTTTCTGAAAAAGACGCAGCAGCTGAAAGAGTTGCTGGACCGCTACCAGGTTCCCCTGATTGTGAACGACAACCTGCAGGTAGCCGTGCAGAGCAAGGCGGCAGGCATTCATGTGGGCAACAACGACATGGCACCCGCTGCTATCCTGAAGGAATGGGCTGCCTGTGGCATTCTGGGCTACTCGTTGGAATACGAGGAGCACCTGCACAGCACGCATGCCGCCCTGGCAGACTACCTGGCGCTGAGCCCGGTCTTTTCCACGCCTACCAAACAAGACACTGTGACCGAATGGGGCCTGGATGGCATCAGCCGCATCAGAGCCTTAACAGCTAAACCGCTGGTAGCCATTGGCCGCGTTAGTGAAGCAAACGCCGCTGATATAGTGAAGGCAGGTGCCGACTGCCTGGCTGTGGTATCTGCCATTTGCTCTGCCCCGAACCCGGCACGGGCCGCTGAAAGAATCAGGAACGAAATAGAGAATGCCTTATGAAAAATTATAAATACCCTGCCGTGCTTACTATTGCAGGATCAGACAGTGGCGGTGGTGCGGGCATACAAGCCGACCTGAAAACGTTCTCAGCGCTGGGCTGCTTTGGCACCTCGGCCATTACGGCTATCACCGTGCAGAACACCTGTGGCGTCACCGGCATACACAGTATCCCAGCAGACATCGTGCAGGGCCAGATAAAAGCCGTGATGGACGACATAAAACCTGCTGCCATTAAAATAGGCATGGTGCACAGTGCAGATCTTGTACAGGCAATTGCCGAACAACTGAAAAACTATGCTGTACCGGTTGTTCTGGACCCGGTGATGGTGGCAACAAGTGGCGATAAGCTGATAGAGGACAACACCATTGCACTGCTTAAAAAGGAGCTCCTTCCACTGGCGGAACTGGCTACGCCGAACCTGGATGAGGCAGAAATTTTAGCCGGCAGGCAGATAAAGGATGTAGCCGGAATGAAAGATGCCGCACACCTTATTCTGGAGACAGGCTGCCGCTCGGTATTGGTCAAAGGAGGACACCTGCAGGGGCCACGGCTCTACGATGTATACCTGCATCAAAACGGCGACATGCGGGTATTCCAATCAGAGGCCATCGCCAGTAAGAACACCCATGGCACAGGCTGCACCCTCTCCTCCGCCATCGCCGCCTTTTTAGCAATGCGTGTGGAACTGACAGAGGCCATAGAGCAGGCCAGGGAGTACGTGCACCATGCCATTGACCAGGGTAAAGATGTTCAGACAGGAGAAGGACACGGCCCTTTAAACCATTTCTTTCAACCGCAAAAACTACAAAAACATGAGCTGGAGTAAGAATGCGTGGGAGGCAGGTGCTTCTATATATGAGCAGATAACCGGGATGCCTTTTATCAGTGAGCTGATAAAAGGAACATTGTCGAAGGAAAAGTTTAAATTCTATATTGCCCAGGATTCCCTGTACCTGGCTGATTTTGGCAAAGCCCTCTCTCTTATTGCGGCCCGGGCGCACACCACCGAGCATGCACTGGAGTTCATGCGCTTTGCGGAAGGTGCCATCGTAGTGGAGCATGCCCTCCACGCCGGGTATTTTCAGAAATTAGGCATCCAGGCGGGTACTTCCATTTCCCCTACCTGTCAGCATTATACGCGCTACCTGCTCAGCACTGCAGCACTCGACCAGGTAGAGGTTGCCATGGCGGCCCTGCTCCCCTGCTTCTGGATCTACAAAGAGGTAGGTGACTTTATCTACAAACAGCCGCAGCAGGAAAACAACCCGTACCAGGAATGGATTAACACCTATGCCGGGGAAGAATTTTCGGTTATAGTTGAAAGAGCTATAAAGATTTGTGATGAGGTGGCGCAAAACTGCACCCCTGCGCAGCAACAAGCCATGACAGATGCCTTTGTTACCGCATGCAGGCTGGAGTGGATGTTCTGGGACAGTGCCTGGAGAATGGAAGAGTGGCCGGTGTGAGTGCCTACGGCAGACTAGGCTGTTCTTTTATGGAAGGAGCTTAAGGGAATTTGTATAAGATTCTCCAGGAAATTCCTTCCGGATAAGGAGCAGAAAAATGCCTCCCGGCCTGACGGCCAGGAGGCATTTTCATTCATTCATTTATCTGGAAAACACAGCAGGTTCCATGTAACATAGCTTGCTAATAAGGGAAAAGCCACATCACCAATTTACCTTACTTACTCTTCTGTTCATCCGTCGTTTGCCCCTCAGAAAGTGGCTCCTTTGCATTAAGCTTATTTGTTTCGTCGCCTTTCATGCTCTTCAAAGCTCCTGATTTATCCTCATTTGTTATAATTCCTCCGACACCAACTTTCCCCATCGATTCTGCGCTGTTCTGTGAGGTGGTAGCACTGTTTTTCAAACCTTCTGCGTCTCTGTTATACGTGGCATCTGTTTTAGCAGTGCTTTCTTTCCCCTGGTTCTGATTTTGGTTTTGATTCTGATTTTTATCTGTATTCATAGCTTTCGGGTTTAATGTAAAAATGTGTATCCCTTTATAAAGGGCTACACATTTTTACGGGGCAGAAGCAGAGTGGTTGAAAACAAAGCCATATCCTGTATTCCTGGACACACCCCCTGGACTATTCTTCCATCAGCGAAAGCAGAAAAGCCAGAGAAGAAGATGTTCATTCAGTTAAACATATAGATAGGATGATTGTACCCAGCTTCAATCCGAATAGAACCTTCTAAATAAAAACAAGATGCACTTTTGGCACTTTTTGCTCTCAAAGCCTGAGATTACACCATCTTTGTAGCTGCAGGTTATCTCCAGGCAATTACGGCCGCAGTTCCATCGGCTTACATGTAAGGCATAGCTTGGGTTAAACAGGTCATTTTCTGCTTTCATCAAACGTTCCTCAGGCTTATTTCCAATAAACCCCGTAAATACCGTCTATGATAACACCAGAAGAAAAAATACAAACGCTGGGAATAACGCTTCCTGCTCCTGTTCAACCTGTCGCCAACTATGTTACGCATGTGCAGGCAGGAAACCTGTTGTACCTGTCAGGGCACGGCTACTGCGGGAGCCCGACGGCAGTGGACATCGGTAAACTTGGCCGTGACCTCACCGTGGAGCAGGGATATGAAGCAGCGCGCCATGCAGGCGTATGCGTGCTTGCCACTATCAAGCATGCTCTTGGTGAACTGGGCAGGGTAAAGCGCATTGTGCGGGTACTGGGGATGGTGAATGCCACTGAGGACTTCATGGACCACCCAAAAGTAATAAATGGTTTTTCTGACCTGATGATAGAAGTCTTCGGAGACAAAGGGAAGCACGTCCGCTCGGCTGTTGGTATGGGTTCCCTTCCTGGTGGCATTGCCGTAGAAATAGAAGTCACCTTAGAAATAGAACTATAAGCCGGTTGCCGGGCTATTTAGCATGAGCAGCAAAAGTGAAACACTAAACCGGCTTACTTGAAAAAACATCTCCTGAAAACATGCTGCGCCATGTCAATGGTCTAGTTAAAGCTTCCTTTAAAGAATAAAATACATGTATAGTAAAGAAACAGAATCCGTACGCAACCAGCAGCAGCACCAGGGAGTGAATACCCCTATCTACACTTCTACAGCCAACAGGTATAAAGGCTACGATGAAATACTCTATCCCAGGAACTTCAACACAGAAAACCAACTTGCCATTGTAGACAAACTCTGCAGGTTAGAACAAGGGGAAGACGGGATGATATTCAGTTCCGGAACTGCGGCCATCTCCACCACGCTCTTTGCCTTTCTTAAAGCAGGAGATCATGCCCTGTTCTCACAGGAAATATACGGGGGCACTGTGAAGCTTATTGTAGAGGAATTCCCCAAGTACAACATCGCATACGACTTTGTGTCCAGTGCCGATATGGGCCATATAGAAACCTTGATTCAGGAGAACACGAAAGTCATCTATACAGAAACGCCTTCTAACCCCCTGCTTTCTGTTGTTGACCTGGAAATGGTAAGTGCTGTTGCCAGGAAGCACAACATCCTGTCTGTTGTAGACAACACGTTTGCGACTCCTTTTAACCAGAACCCGATTCCGCTGGGCTTTGATGTGGTGGTGCACAGCGGTACCAAATACCTGGGAGGGCACCACGATCTATGTTTTGGTGCCATCATCACATCCAGAAGGCTGAAAGACATTATCTACGAAAGCGCTTTAAATTTTGGCGGCAGCCTGAACGGACTGGATTGCTACCTGATAGAGCGGAGCCTGAAGACGCTGGCCCTCCGGGTAGAGAAACAGAATGCCAGTGCCATGAAAATAGCTGAAGTACTACAGGAAGAAGCAGGAGTAGCAAAGGTATACTACCCCGGCCTGCCACAGCACCCGAACCACACCATTGCAGTGCGGCAAATGAAAGGAGGATTCGGAGGAATGCTGTCCTTTGAGCTGAAAGACCAGGCAAGGACAGAGGATTTTTTAAACAGGCTGCAGTTAATTATTCCTGCGCTGAGCCTGGGCGGCGTAGATACCACCATCTGCCAACCCTCCAGGTCATCGCATGCCAGTTTACCTGCGGAGGAGCGTTTGGCATTAGGCATTACGGACGGCTTGCTTCGGCTTTCCGTTGGAATAGAAAGCCCGGAGGACCTGCTCTATGACCTCAGGTCAGCCATGAAAAAGTAAAAGTTACAAGAGCCAAAGCGGTTCTTTTTGTAATTAAAAATAAAACAACCTGTCCTATATAGGACAGGCTGTTTTAAAAAGAATAAGCTGCTGTTTAGTAATTGTAGTTTCCGGTGATACGCCTGTCAGAGTTATGCGAAGTGCTGCCGCCGGAACTGCTTTGTCCGCCACCGTAAGTGCTAGCTCCCATAGAACCATAGCCACCGTAATTACCAGACGAATTGCCGTAGAGGTTGCCGCCGAACGAGCCGCCCCTGTTCCCAGTCTGATAACCTGTTCCAGGGCCATAGTTTTTGCCACCATAGGAGCTTCCCATCCCGGTGCCATAATTATCTGCAAAAGTCTGTACAGCGTAGTTCGGTACTCCCCTGTTTGAGTTAGGGAAAGCATCACCTGTACCACCGCCATAGCGCGAACTGCTCAGGTAATCTCTGTTACCGGAATAATAAGGTTGCTCCTCCTGCATATTGCCTCCGCGCTGGTCACTGTTCAGGGTGTTGTACCTGTCGGACGTGCCATCAAAGCTTGATATGCCGTAGCCCTGCCGGATGTCGCCCTGGCTGTTTTCATTGCCCCTGAAATTCGAGGCATAGCTGGTATCCCTGTCATCGTCACGGCTGCGATAGTTATGGTAACGATTTTCCCGCTCGTCGTTTCCCTGATAGCCCCGGTTATAGCGATCCTGTTGGTTGTAACGGTTATCGTTGTTTCTGTAACCGCTGTTCCGATAGTCTCTTTCAAACTGCTGTTTCAAATCCCTGCCTGGTCTCTCGTCGCGGTTGTACCTGTTCTCACGGTAGTACCCGTCATTCCGGTCATACCCATATTGGTTGTCCCGGTCGTAGCGGTTTCTGTTGTTATTGTTGTATTCGTACCTGTCTTCGTTATTGTAGCCACCTCTGTAGTAGCGGTCTCTGTCGTGCCGTTCCATAGCGTTTAATTAGGTTTGCGTTTTCTTTTTATTCTAACGATAGCTTCGCCCTGCGGTTTCCCGCTGCTGTTTTCGCCTCCCAAGGGCACGATATAAGAAAACAGTTCCTAATCTCACCGGTGAATCTGGCTATTTTCTGTTATTTATAGTTTTCCTGTGATGTCAGTCAAAGCATCACCCCCCTGTCCTGTTCAACTCATCCAGGTTGTTGTTGCGGCGTTTGGTATCAAACTTTTCTCCTCTGCTGAAGTTGTAGCGCAAGGTTAATCCAACGGTGCGGTTACGGAAGTATTGGTCAAAGTCATTTACGTTTCCGCTGATATCTGTCGTAAAAACCAGCCTGTAGGTTCTGAAAATGTCGTTGAAGTTCAGGCTCACATCCAGTTTGTCGTCCAGGATGCTTCTCTTGAATGCGGTATGGACCCACCACATCGGCGCAATGCGGTATAAGCCTGATGCCGCTGGCCCCCTGTACACTGCATTTATCTCCATCCTGAGCTTGAGGGGCAGTAGAATGTTGTGGTTGGACTGCAGCATGTAAAACACCTGGTCATTTACTATCAGCTCGTTATTCGCTACCATGCTGTACTCGTTGTAAGAGAGCACCAACGTGTTGTTGGTATCCCAGTTTTTCATGATGCTTAAAGGCACAATGGCGGTTAAACTGATGTTTTGCGCGTCGTCCACATTACCGGTTGTGTAAATGGTGGTGGCTGTTTCCTCCACCAGTATCGGTAACTCCGAAATCACATCCTGGAGGAGCTGATAGTTCAGCGTGAGGTTATAGGTTTTCTTGAACGTATTCGTAATGCCAAAAGCATGGGTAAACTGCGGCCTCAGCCCCGGGTTGCCCTGCACATAAGTATACGGATCGCGGTATATAATAAAAGGATTCATGCTTAAGTAGTTGGGACGCTGAATACGGCGGCTGTAACTGTAGCTGATTTCATAGTTATCCGTCACCTTCTGCTGCAGAAACAGGCTTGGGAACAGGTTCAGGTATTTCCTGTCATTTACCTGTCCTGTAGTAAGCGACTCTCCTCTTGATTTGGTATGTTCTGCACGCAGGCCTCCCTGTAAAGTATAACGCTCCCCCAGCCTGCTGTTCATGTTCACATAAGCAGCGTAGATATCCTCATCATACACAAAATGGTTTGTTCGGTTCAGGTCCAGTACCGGCTCATCCCCGTTGTTGAAGTAAAAGCGCGAATCATTATCAGATAAAACCCTGCTGGCCTTGGCACCCATTTCCAGCTTCCGGTCCTTTGTGAATTGTTTGGTAAAATCAATTTTAGCTGAATAAATGTCAAACTCATTTGGAGTATCGGTATACAGAAAATCCTGTACGGTGGGCGCAGTCGAAGTTAAATCATAAAAATAATTGTAGAAGTTGGCTTCCCCACGGTTCGTGATTCTGACATAGTCCAGGTCAGCCGTCAAA
Source organism: Pontibacter brevis (assembly GCF_054779655.1). Taxonomy (NCBI): domain Bacteria; kingdom Pseudomonadati; phylum Bacteroidota; class Cytophagia; order Cytophagales; family Hymenobacteraceae; genus Pontibacter; species Pontibacter brevis. The sequence goes on along the minus strand of NZ_BAAGXV010000012.1, from coordinate 111,952 downwards.
CTGGAGCCCAGGGTGTCAAGCTTGCCCACATAATGCACATTCGACGTAAAGTTGGTGAACCGGTTCGTCAGGTAATTATTCGCGTCAATAAACTGCTCCGGCTCGTTTGGGCTGCTTCCGATGTAGGTGTCGGTCAGGAAATCTGTCTCAAGGAAGTTGGTGCCGTAATTGGCCATAAAGCCGACAGTGTGTTTGTCATTCAGGCTGTAGTCGGTACCCAGGCGCACAAACGGCGGTCCCTGCACCATATAATTCCCGGTGGCTACTTGGTCAAAATAGGTGGTGCTTGTTTCACCGTAAAACACTCTTGTAAAGGTTGCCTCGCGGCCTCCTACCCGGCGTGCCATATCCAGGTTCAGAAAAGAATTCCAGTCATTGCTTTTGTAGTTAATGTTGGCGCCTGTGGTATAGCCGTGCTGCTGGCCGTTGTAAGTGTAGCCGGCGTACACGCTGCCGTTCACCCCCTGTTGTGTATTTTTCTTCAGGTTGATGTTCAGGATACCGGAAGAACCCTCTGCATCATACCTGGCAGACGGATTGGTGATGATTTCTATGTTTTTGATGTTCTCTGCAGACATGCCCTCCAGCAAAGTGCGCAGATCCCTTGCCGACAAGTAAGTGAGCTTGCCATCCAGCATGATAGTAGCGCCGGATCGGCCGTTCAGCTGGATGTTGCCATCCTGGTCAATAAACACACCCGGCGACTTTGCCAGCACGTCGTAGGCGGTACTGCCAGCGGCCATAGCGGTGCCCTCCACACTGACCACCATCCGGTCTGCTTCCTGTGTTATGGCAGGCCGAAGCGTCTGCACATTTACCTCCTTCAGCTGGGTAGAGACAGGAGCAAGCACGACGGGGCCGGTCGCCACTTCAGGATTGTCTGCTGTTATAGAAAGCTGCCGGATGGTTTTAGTGTCGTAGCCGATAAAGCTAAAAGTAACGTCATAGTTGCCGGGTGCCAGACTGGTGAAAGCAAAGCGGCCCCCACTATCGGTGAGGGTTCCATTGATAGCCTGTGTGGAGCCACCCTGCAGCAAAGCCACCGTGGCAAATTCAATGGGCTTGCCCGTAAGAGAGTCCAGCAGCGTCCCGGAAATGGCACCAATCCCGTTGCTGGTGCCCGGCGCAGGTTTTTGAGACTGTTCCTGTGCTAACGCTGTAACGGTAAGGCTGAGGCATAGGCATAGCTGTCCCAGCAAAAAGAGGAGACTTTTTTTCATAGTTTATAGCGTAAGTGTTTATGTATTTTACCCGGTCAGCTGCTGCACCTTAAAGACAAGGGAAATTCCGAAGGTTGCACGGGGCGCAGCTTTCCTTAATTCATTTCTTCTCTGGTTATTGCTCAGGCAAGAGTTTCTAGGAGAAGAAAAAGCTGCATCCAAATCAATCAACGGGTAAAAAGTAAAAAGCCTGCCACTGATGTTTTCAGAAGCAGGCTTCAGTTTTGGCTGCGACGCCCTGGGTGCCAGATTTATAATGAAGCATCCTGCTGCATTTCATGCTATATGAAATGCAGCAGGATGTGGTAATGGACAAGTCTCTGTTCACGCAAGTGCTTCCTTCATTCAGGAAGTGAAGCAGCGGGCTTACCCGGCAAAGAAAGCTGCCGCAGGAACAGCAACTCCTCTCAGGCCATACCGGAAAAAAGGCTGTTGTGTGGCTGTTTTATTTTTTCTTATTCAGCGTCAGGCCATATACAATCAGTGCGGCTGCAGCCGCAAAAACCACATATTGTTTGTCTTTTGCGGTAAGGGACTTATAAAAGTCCAGCCCGTACTGCCCCGGATCTTTCATTACCGCATCTAACTCAGATGGATCTGTGAGAATTTTTCCTAAAGATTTAAGAGATTTAGATTCTTTCATTGCCTTAATTTTGTTTTGATTAGCGTACGTTGCTGAACACATTAAGATATAGGGATACGTTAAAAAAGCGCTTAATCTATATTTAACATGGGAGCGCCTGAGCGGGCAGCATATATCAGCCAGCTGCGCAGTTGAAAGAAAAAAAGCTGAGGCACCGGCAATTTTTCTTTTCAGATGCTGTTTCTCCTTAAATAATAAGACTATTACATGATTATCTTATTATTTATGGCTTAAGATCAAGAATTACCAACTTTATGTTGCATATTGTAAGATATAATGAACATATATGCCCGCAGATGTGTAGTAGGTATATAACAAACAAAACAATATGAATAACGGAACAGTAAAATTCTTTAATGAAACCAAAGGATTCGGATTTATTAAAGAAGCAAATTCAGATCAGGAATACTTTGTACATGTATCTGGCCTGGTACACGAGATCAGAGAAAATGACGAAGTTACTTTTGATCTACAGGAAGGTAGAAAAGGACTAAACGCAGTGAATGTGCAGCGTGTTTAGTTTTAAAATATAAGTAACATAAAAAAGCCTTACATGCGTAAGGCTTTTTTATTTGCTCGCACACAATTTCTCTTTTTTCCTCTCACATTCTGCTCCGTTTTCAGCTGAAACCGGGCTTTTACCTCACGCCAATGAACCGAAAATACTTAGTAGATACCACCACACGCGAATACCTGTGCGTTGCTTTGCAAAAAGGACAAGATTGGGAGCCAAACAACCAGGATTCCATGGACAGCTTTATGGGCTCCCGCGCCAATAAGAACCGGTCTGACTTCGAGCTAGTAACAGGCGAGTACAATGACAACACCTTCTTCGAGAAGTGGATACGTAACGGAACGAACTTTCTTTTCCGCTACTAGCAAGGCCGGATAGCCCCCATTTCCGTAGATATTAGAACATAACACCAAAATCCAAAAACTATATATGGGTAGATCTCAAGAAACATTTAGTAAAAAAGAAAAAGAAAAGAAAAAACTAAAGAAAAGACAGGACAAAGAGCAGAAGAAGGAAGAGCGTTTAGCGAATTCTAACAAAGGAAAAGGCATTGACGAAATGCTCGCCTATATAGATGACGAAGGAAACATTACGGATACTCCTCCGGATCCTACAAAAAAGAAGAAAGAGATAAAGCAGGAGGACATCCGGATTGGTGTACCAAAGCTGGAAGAAATTGATCCGGCCGATTTGGTCAGAAAAGGAACAATCACCTTCTTCAACACCTCGAAAGGCTACGGCTTTATCAAGGACCACGACTCACAGGAAAGCATTTTTGTTCACCAGAACAGCCTGGAAGATGCGGTGAAAGAAAATGACAAGGTTAGCTTCGAAGTGGAGAAAGGCCCTAAAGGTCTTAACGCTATCAACGTGAAGTTAGTAAAGTAGAAAATTTACGCAGCGTCCTGTTCATGCCCAATGTGCAACAATGGGAGTGCTGCGTTTTGCCATATAAGTACAGAAGTACTGCTGAAGCTCTGAAAGGCTTTGAACTTAACGCTGTCCGGCGCCAGGTTCAAAGCCTTTTTTTTGAGCCTGGCGCCGGACAGCTGCCTCTTACTCCCCTGCCTTGTCGCTAGCTGGACGTATCATTACCTGAGGCTGGCCGACACCTCAGGAGCCGAGAGGCAGGCTGATATGCACCAGGGTGCCTTGGCCTGGTACAGCATGAATGCGCATGGTGCCGTTCAATAGTTTCACCCGGTCCTGAATGGATTTGAGGCCGATTCCTTTAGTCTGGATGTGCGACGGGTCAAAGCCCTTGCCGTTGTCTTCTGCCAACAGCACCAGGGAGTTCTTATGCTGCCGCAAAAGCAGGCTGGCCTCGGTAGCCCCGGCATGCTTCACAATATTATTCGCCAGCTCCTGCGCAATGCGGTAGACACCTACCTGCAGGTGTTTTTCCAGCTGGCTGCTCAAATTGAAAACAAGGCACTGGAACTCCAGGTCACTTGTATTGAAAGCAACGCAAATCTCTTTAAAGGCCACCTCCAGGCCAAAATGTTCTAGTACAGACGGGGTTAACTCATGCGAAATGCTTCGGACCTGGTTGATGGCCTGCTCCAGCATCTGGTCCGTATAAAGGATAGAGGCCTTTAGGGCATGCTTATCCTGTGTTACCTCCTCGCGCGTAAGCTGGTCCAGGTTGAGCTTGGCACCGTACAGGAGTTGCCCGATACCATTGTGCAATGCTTCGGCAATGCGCCTTCTCTCTGTTTCCTGGGTTTCCATTATAGCCAAAAGCAGCTCTTTCTGCTGGTTTAGCCGCAGCTGAAGGTTTTCCTGCTCCAGTTTCTTTAAAGCCGAAACATCGCGGGCAATTACCAGCACGCTTTGTATACTTCCGTCTTCTGAAGACTCAGGCACCAGGCGGGAATAATAATAAGCCCTTCCATTCGGCAGCTCACAGGAATGATTGTAATCCTGTGTTTCACCTGTCTCGAACACCAGGCTCAGTTTCTCCTTCCAGGACATGCTGCAAGTTTCAGGCTGCTCTGCCTGGCTGTTGCCCTTTAAGTAAAGGAAAGAAACGGACATACCTGTAGCAGCCTCGAAAGCGTTGTTATTAAAGATAAGCCTCCGGTCTTTATCCCACCGGGTAATAATATCCGGCGTGTTATCCAGCAGCGTGCGGAAGTGCAGCTCGCTTTGCCTTATCTTTTCTTCTATCAGCTTCCGCTCGGTAATATCCTGTACAATGCCAATGAATGCCTGGGCATTGCCTTCGCTGTCACATTTCACTTTGCCGGAGCTGTGCATGTACCGCATCTCACCATCTGGCAGGTACACGCGCCGGTAGTACTCATAAGGCTGCTTGTTTCGGATAGCCTGCTCCAGCACCTGCCGGACAACCGGCACGTCATCCGGGTGCGACGCAGCGTCAATTATGTCCAGCGTAGGCGCAAAAGAATCAGGCTCAAGGCCCAACAGCCTGTACATCCCTTCTGAAAAACGAAAGGTGAGCGTGGCAACATCACCATAATAACTGCCGACACGCCCCACCTGCTCTGCCTCGCGTAGCAGCATTTCGCTTTCCCGTATTTTCTGCTGCGCTTTTACCTGCTCGGTAATGTCCTGCACAGTACCATTTACTTTTTGCGGGCTGCCCATCCCAACAAACTCGATCTTCCCCCTAATGTGCAGCACCCGTACCGCCCCGTCTTTCCGGATGATTCTGCAGATGTGATCGAGCTCTTTTTGTTCGGTGTAAAATGCCGCTATGGCTCTTTCATATGCTTCCCTGTCATCCGGATGAATGAGGGCTGCATACTTCTCGTATGTTATTTTCTCCTGCTGTGGCTCATAACCGTGTATGCGGTAGAGTTCGGCTGACCACCGGATGTTCTCATACGGGTATGCAGCCTCAAAACTACCAATATGCCCCAGGGTTTGTGTTTCTTCAAGCCTGCGCTGCTCTTCCTCTAATTTTTGTTTTGTATTGTGGAGCTGTTCAAGTGCAGCCTGCAGCACGTGGTGCTGATAATTTAGCTTTTCTACTTTTCCCTGGCTTTTGACCAGTTCAGTCACGTCAGAAACTTTATGAATGATATAGGCAATCTCTCCTGCCGCATTTAGTACCGGGGTGTTCAGCGGGCTCCAGTACTTTTGTTCAACCCCCCCTTCAGGGTGCGATGGCCTGGGCACATCGTATTGCTGGACAACCATCGTATCAGGTTTTTTGCTACTCAACACCCTATCAAAAGAAGCTTTCAGGTTCTTCACAGCGTTTGACTCTGGCATTGCAGGGTTCTCCGGGAAAACATCAAACAGGGATTTGCCAATGATCTCCTCCCGCCTGCTAAAGGTGGCCGCTAAATAAGCATCGGTGGCCATGCGTATTATCAGGTCCGGGGAGAGGATGAGATAGGCATCCGGAGCAGATTCAAGTATTTGCAGAAGGCAACTCAGATCCTGCCGCACATCAGGCTGGACTTGCGCAGTGGAATTCTCTGTACCGGAACTGGTGCCATTGTAAGGGGTTTTTTCAGTCATGCCTTTACTTTCTCCTGCAATCTCTGTTAAAGCTAAAAATGAGTTGTACCTGTCCCTTAGGTTTGAATGAAAGCGCAAAAAGAGCGCTGAGCAGGCTGACAAAAATCATTTGCTCCCGCTCATCTCTGAAAGCACATTTACTTGCCATGGTACCCACCTTGTGCAGGACAAACAGCAGTGTTGCTTAAGTAAATATAGAGATTTCGTACAAAAAGGACAACAGGTGCAGCTTGCAGGTAGAAAGCGGGGTTGCAGCTCACGCTCACCTGCAGCCCTCTCTTTCAGAGGGCCCTGCTACTTTTTAGGTATTCGGATATAAAAGGTAGAGCCCTTGTTCTCCTCGCTCTCAAACCAGATTTCACCCTGGTGCCAGTCCACAATCGTTCTGATAATGGACATGCCTAAACCCACAGATGGTTCGCCCTTGATGCCGGGTCTTCGGGCATTGGTAAACTTGTTGAACAGAGTATCATGGAACTTTGCCGGTATGCCTATTCCGTTGTCGGCCACTTTAAACAGCACGCTTTCCGCCTCTTCTTCCACACTGATCGTGATGACTCCACCGTCAGGCGAAAACTTAATAGCATTCGAAATCAGGTTGTTGAGGCACTGCATGAACTTGTTGTCGTCCAGTTCCATGTATACACTATCACTGGAGGTCACGAAGCGGAAGGTCTTTCCTGTTGCTTTTTCGTTCTGCTTATACTCCTCCATTACCCGATCTATCCGCTTTACAATGTCCACCCGCTTTTTGATCACATCCGTGGTGGTAGACTCCAGAAACTCCTGGTTCATGAACTCCTGGATCAGTTGTGTCCCCTGCTGGCTGCTTTGCCTGATCAGGTTAATAATATTGCTTATGTCCTTGTTGTTGCCCTGCTTTAGTTCATCCTCTACCATGGCCGACAGGCTTTCGATCAAGGCCAGGGGACCAGCCAAATCATGTGAGAGAATGTTGAGGACGGCATTTTTCTTATCGGAATACTTTTTCAAATAATTATTGTGTTCCTTAGCGGGCGTTATGTCGTCTGCAAAACCTACAATTTTCCCCTTCGCCGGCTCCTCCTCCAGCAGGTAAGGCGTCAGGCACAGCCAGCGCTCCGTATTGTTAGGCAACACGATGCGAAACTCTATGTTTTTGAGAACCTCCCCTTTCAGCACCTGAAGGCACTTATCTTCTACGTGCTGTTGGTCTTCCGGGTGCACCATCGCCAGCAACGATGGAAGATCAGTGGCCATTTCCCGCTTTCTCTTAAAAACCTGCTCAAAGGCAGGGTTCAGGTAGGTGAATGCACCCGTGGCGACATCATACGAAAAGACGATTTGGGAGGTACGCTCAATAAGTGCCTGGCATGCGTCGAAAGTACTATTTAAAGGGAGGCAAGGGGGCATGGCTTCGGGAAACGCTGTTATCCCGTGGGCCGCTTCTGTTTAAAGATACATTTTAAAAAGTATAATAGTTTACCCGGCTGTATTTCTTTGCAACCACAGATGGTTTTCCTTCTATGATCCTCTGAAAAAGTGAGAGAAGTACCAGGGCTGAGAAAGACGCTTACAGGGAGCCTTCCTTGTTCAGCAACCGGTCGAGCATGACCCGGGCATTTATAAAGCATTTGAGATTGGTATAGTCGTGGGAGTTATATGCTATTCTCCCGGCATCATAAAAGAAGGTATGAAGCGACTCATACATGTCCGGCTCAAGGGGTACCAGCTGTTCCAGGCCGGACTGACAGCCTTGCAGGCAAAGGCCATTGTTGCGGAAAGAAACCCAGAAGGAGGATAGTTTTCCATCCTTCACCAATGTCTCGAACTCTTCCAGTGCGCGTGTTATGTTGTTAACCATAAAAGTTTGTTTTCTTGTGCTGTTGTTCCAGAACACCTTCTCAGGACATAGTCTAGAACTATGTTAACCCCTTTGCTTCCGTAACGATTCAAGGAAAAACACTGATTTTTCCACTCCGTATTTCTATAGAAAGCATAAAATACGCAGCCCTGAACAGGGGAGGCAGCTAATTGGCAGCACGCAAATATGGTTATATCAGGAGATTATACGCTACTTCCGTGTTTATCCTTATCTTTTGGGAAAAACACTTAAAAGTAGCCTTCTCCGGCACCAACAACAGGTTTCCCCTGTATAAAGAACCAGGAACCTAAACGCGTGATCTTTTCTTCAAGCCAGCCAGCGATAAGCTACGGCAGGTAGCGGAGAGAATGATAGCAGAGCGGGAGCTATACCCCTTCCTTAGCGGAAACGGCTCACACAGAAGCGAAAAGGTACAGAGTTGAAGAAGTTGGTTTTAGAAATTTTATAATTAAATGGAATTTGTTGATTTAAGGACGGGATATCTGCTCACAGGATTTGGCGATTTCGAGTCGGCGCTTTCTGCCACAGAGCAGCTTTGCGGAAAGGGGTTCAAAGTGGCATACCTGAATGAGGCAAACCATGTACGGGACCGGGAGGTAAGCGAATATACCAGGAGCTTTCGTGAAACAGAAGGGAAAAAATACCAGAACTATCATTACATACTGCGGGAACAGGCAAAAGAAGAGGCCCTGGAGAGCCTGAAAACCGCCATGGAGGTTCTGGAGAAGAAGTGTAGCCAAAAAGCCAAGTTCATTATGGTGGTAAATGTAGTAAAGTAGGATCATATATGCTTATAAGATAAGTATAAGCCTGATAACAAGCGTATGTGCTTAGAAAAGGAAGCGTATGGTAGCAGTAATAACAGGAGCATCGAGTGGCATAGGACGTGCCACTGCTTTGGAGTTCGCCCGCAAAGGGCATGATGTGGTACTGGCAGCACGATTCAACGCCGGCCTGCAGGAGGTAGTAGCGGAGTGTGAGCGCCTAGGGGGCAGGGCGGTCGCAGTGCCTACCAACGTAGCCCTGGAAGAGGAGGTTGATGCCCTCGCAGTCCGGGCCAGGGAGTCCTTCGGAGGTTTCGATGTGTGGGTGAACAACGCCGCGGTCGGACTTTTCGGGCATTTTGAAGAAATCCCTACAGACGATATCCGGCAGTTGCTGGATATAAACCTGCTGGGCTACATCTATGGCGCGAGAACAGCCCTCCGGCAATTCCGCTTCCAGGGCCACGGCACACTCATCAATGTTTCTTCTATGGTGGCGCTTGTAGGGCAGCCTTTCTCTGTGCCATACTCCATTAGCAAGTTTGGCATCCGCGGCATGAGCATCAGCCTGTCACAGGAGCTTGCCGATGAGGAAAAAATTCATTCCTGCTGCGTGTTACCGGCAGTGATAGACACCCCTATTTTTCAGCATGCCGCCAACTACATGGGCAAGGCTATCAAAGCCCCTGATCCTGTTATCCCGGCTAAGCGCGTGGCCAGAACCATTTACAAATTAACCAGGAAACCAAAAGAAGAGGTTACGGTGGGCAACATGTCGCGCATGATGCGCTTTCAGCGGCTGGTTACACCGAACGAGTTGTTCGACAAATACATGCAGAAGATGATTGCCACGAACCACTTTAAAGATGAACACGCTGCGCCATACCAGGGCAACCTCTACGAGCCCCTGACAAACTGGAACAGGGTGAACGGTGGCTGGATACCGGATAACAAGCAAAAGGGCGGCAATACATTTAAAACAGTAGCCGGCATAGCCGCTGTGCTGCTTGCCGGCGTTCTCCTTGGTGCATCCGCTTTATCTGATAAAAGGAACAGGGACTAGCCGCTGCCGCAAAACCCAGGCTGAGGAACATTAAAACAACAAGCGCCCACTTTTAGACAACCTAAACAACTTAAAGCTATGGCAAACTATTTTGACAAATTCGCACAGGAAGGAAACGAATACCTCAACGAGCTGGCTGCTGACATGGGCCACCCGGAGGAACAAGGACAAACTTACATCCTGCTGCGGTCTGTGCTGCACGTCCTGCGCGACCGCATCACCATCAGCGAGTCTTTTCATGTGCTTTCGCAGCTGCCCATGTTCCTGAGGGGTATTTATGCAGAGCAATGGGAGTACAGGGAAACGCCCCTGAAAATCGACAGCCTGGAAGAGTTCAAGGATGCCGTAAAACAGGAACAGGCAAAATTCGGCGAGCAGCAGTTCGACTGGAGCCAGTCCACCGAAGACCTGATTGCAATGATTTTCACCTCGCTGGGCACCCGCTACCTCACAGAAGGACAGCTACAGCACATCGCCACCCAAATGCCGAAGGAACTACAGGGGCTGTTCCCGGTAGAGGCAGAAAACAATCGTTAAACCGGTCCGGATGGAGCGGGCAGCCCGCGGGCCTGAAGCCGGCCCCGCAGCAGGGCGTAAATATTCCGTTGAACCTTACAACAGCTCCAATACAAAATTATAGTATCTATTATGGCAGGAATTTCCTCAGAACTCACCATAGACTTAGCTAAAGAATATCATTCACTCCAGCATGCAGCAGACCTGGACCCGCTGATGGAACGTATCGGCGATGCGAAATATGTCCTGCTCGGAGAGGCCTCGCATGGCACACACGAATACTATACCTGGCGGGCAGCGATATCCAGGAGGCTGATACAGGAGAAAGGCTTCTCCTGTATTGCCGTGGAAGGCGACTGGCCCGATTGCTTTGAGATAAACCGGTGGGTAAAAGGGTACCCGGGGGCACCTGAAACGATAAAGGACGTGCTGAACAAGTTTGACAGGTGGCCTACCTGGATGTGGGCAAACTGGGAGATTGCAGCCCTGGCAGAGTGGATGCGGAACCATAACAGCAACCTGGCACCGGACAAAAAAATCGGTTTCTACGGCCTGGATGTTTACAGCCTCTGGGACTCTATGGAAATTATCGTGGATTACCTTGAAAAAGAAGATCCGGAAGCAGCGGAATACGCGAAAAAAGCGATTGACTGCTTTGAGCCCTACGGTGAGGAAGATGCTTATGCTTCTGCGCTAAGCTTGCTAAAACAAAGCTGCAAAGACGAAGTTCTGAAACTGCTGCAGGCTGTACGGCAGCGGGCCCCGCAGTATGACGGGGAACCGGAGGCAAGCCTCAATGCGGAAATTAATGCATTGGTGGCGGCCAACGGTGAAAAATATTACAGGACCATGGCCTCGTTCGGGGGTAACTCCTGGAATGTAAGGGACCTGCACATGGTGGAAACCCTGAACTCCATTATGAAGTACCATGGACCGGACGCGAAGGTGATTGTCTGGGAGCACAACACGCATATCGGCGACGCCCGCGCCACCAGTATGGCAGATGGGGGCCTGCTGAATGTCGGCCAGCTCGTGCGCGAACAGCATCACCCGGAAGAGGTTGTGCTGGTAGGCTTCGGCTCTTACGAAGGTTCGGTTATAGCTGGCAGTATGTGGGGCGCCCCGATGCAGGAGATGCCCGTGCCACCTGCCATCCAGCACAGCGTGGAAGAAATGCTGCATGCCATGTCCCCGGAAAACAAGCTGCTTATCTTCGACCAAAGCCCTGCCCTGCAGGAACATTTCAGGGGCTGGCTGGGGCACAGGGCAATCGGAGTGGTGTACAACCCGGAAAGGGAAAGAGGCAATTACGTGCCCACCAAACTAACCTCCCGCTACGATGCCTTCCTGTACATAGACAAAACGCAGGCCCTGCATCCGCTGCGCCTGAAACCAAAGGGAGATTTAACCCCGGAAACATATCCGTTTGGGATGTAAGGTATGAACACCTTCATGAGATGGAAAGCGATGGCTTCAGAAATTAATCATGTTGAGAACTGACATTCATTCAGGTCTGGATAAAATAAAGGGGGCAGGTCAATAAGACCTGCCCCCTTTATTTTATACGCTATTTTCGTCTGCCTTTCGGAGGAAAAGCTTTAAAATCCGCTTACATCCAGCCTACCCCCTGTTACTGTCTTGCCAGCTAAAGAAGCAGTAGGAACAGTGCTGCTAAGGATAGCATTTTTCATTTGCGCAGCTGTAGCGCCAGGATTTGAAGCAGCCCACAAGGCTACACCACCGGTTACATGCGGCGTAGCCATAGAGGTTCCGCTGTAAGAAGAGTAGGTATTGAAAGCAGTAGTGGAATAGACACCTGAACCAGGAGCACCTAAATCTACTGTTTTAGCACCGTAATTGGAGAAAGAAGACTTATCACCGGAAGATGTGATAGCGGCAACAGCAATGATGTTGTCCAGTTCATAGTTAGACGGATAACTTGCCGTTACGTCGTTATCATCACCAACACCATCACTGCCACCGTTTCCTGCAGCTGCTACAAAGAGAATTTCCTGCGCATTGGCGCGGCTAATGGCATCATAAAGCGCTTGTGAAAAGCCGCCACCGCCCCAGGAGTTGTTGCTGGCCACGATGTTCATATTGTGGCGCGTCTTCAGGTCAGTAAGGTAATCCACTGCTTTTACGGCGTTTGCGGTAGTACCTCCTCTTCTACCCAGGAACTTGCAGGAGATCATGGTCACGGTCCAGTTCACGCCTACCACACCTGCACCATCCATTTTTGCACCAATGGTGCCGGCTACGTGTGTGCCGTGGTCGTCCAGGCTGCCCCTGGAGCCACCATCATACACTTCATTGTCGTTGCCATCAAAGTCCCAGCCATGGATGTCGTCCACGTATCCGTTTCCGTCGTTATCCACTCCGTCTACCGGGTCATTCGGATTTGTCCAGATGTTTTTATCCAGGTCCGGGTGCGTATACTGTATTCCTTCATCAATGACACCTACCACTACAGAGGCTGACCCTGTATGGCCAGTTGCCCATGCCTCACCGGCCTGGCTGCCGTACTGGTTTGCAGGAGAAGTAGCATCTCCGTACATGCCCCACAAAGAACCGTTGGTGTAGTAAGGGTCGTTAGAGGCAGCATGATGCTGGTAGATATAGTTTGGCTCAGCAAACTCAATTTCAGCCCCACCTTTTATTTTGCTGATTGCCTCAAGAGCGGCCATGGGCGTGTGCACCAGCAGGAAACCTTCCCTGTCGCCGAAGCGCTCCATTGTCTTCGTCAGGATGTGCTCTTTTACCTTGCCGCTGATACGGGCCAGCGCAGCTGCTCTGGCCTCTTCCGACGTACCAGCTTTAAACTTTACCAGCACCTCGTTGGCCACAAACTCCTGGCCCCTGGAGGCCATTGCCTGCGACTCCTCTGTCAGTGCCAGTGTTTCAGTTTCTGAAAATGGTTCCTGCTCGCAACCTGTAAGAAAGGCTACTGATAAAGCCGCCACAGCTACGGCAGATTTGCCCGCTGTAAAATAATTTTTCTTCATGTTTCAATTGTTTAAGGTGAGATGTAACAATGATAAGTACGGGAAAAAAAATTCCGTTAAACAGGAAGGTTCGTACCTAACAGCAACTATGCTTTTAGCAGGAAAATAAATGAATAAAGAAACAGCTGTTACATTTTTACATCAAATGACTTAGGTTTTTTAAATAAAAGTGTTATAGGCCACTATAAAAAAGTAACAAAGCTGCTTAAATTTATTTTTTGCCTTGTTCAGAAAAGGTAAATATTGGAGCTAAAGGTACACGAAAAAACAGATTCCAGAAGAAATTACAACAAAAATTACCACTTTTAATAAAAACCCGGCTGACTGGTAGTTAAAAGCTTATTTTCTCTTCCATTCCATGAAAGAATAGAAATCAGTGGTCAACCAGCTGCAGGTGTTGTGTACCTCTACCTCCGTGCAGCACAGCACCTGTACCTTCTTGCTGAGGGAGCCATTCTTAAACTACAAGCCGAATAGCCAGACACTCGTATGAGCTGCGCACGCTGCGAGGTCTTTAAGCTCTCATTATTCAAGAACTCGTATTGTAGGGAAAACGCGGTTTCTAAACTTTTGTCATTCTGTTCAGCGTGTTGTTTGTATTAGAGGGTCTTTACCACCGGAGGTTAAGATTGAGCAGGAGTTATGTCAAATACTTAAGCTAAACTGTCATTTCGAACATGCCTGAGACGAGAGTAGAAAGGGACCTGCCTAGCAGTGAGAAATCTGTCATATTGTGTGGGGTCATGAAATAACTCAGATTTCTCACTGTGTTCGAAATGACAAAAAAGTTTTTTTGTTGACACTTGAAAGGCAAAGTAAGGTCACCTCTCCCACTCCACCTGCGGGAACACTACTTCCAGCTGGCGTTTGATAACGCGGTAGTTGCCTTTCCAGAACGTAGCCAGGTCAGCCACTCTGGTGATGGGCTTCAGGTCCGGGGTGAGCAGGTGCAGTTCTACCTTCATTTCCCCGGCATCTACTGTAGGGCTCTCTTCCCTGGCCAATATGTCCTGCAGGCGAATTTCCAGCCTGGGTTGTTCACCATCTGGCCGATACTCCAGATCAATCGGAGATCCATCCGGCAGCACCAGGCTGGCAGGAGCCAAGTGGTCTAGCCGGGCAAGTTGCGCCTCGTCCAGGTACTTTGCTTCCAGGATTGGCAGGAGCTCCAGTTCCATGAGTTCATCCGGGTGCTCGATGTCGTAGAGGTGTGGGCGCAGCCATTCCCAGTTGGTCAGGAGCAAGGTGGAGGTGCTCACGTCAGGCCAGCCTTCTGTGGGGCGCCACTTCCGCAGGCTGAGCACGCGGTGCTGCCATTGGGTCACTTCCTCATTAAAGTCCAGCAGGTGCTCGCCTTCCTGCTTAATAGCTTCAGAGATAGCCGGTACGCGGTGCTTCTCGTCGGGTGGTGGCAGCGGCTTGCTTTGCAGCACAATGCTGCCGATGCGGGTATCCAGGGAGGCGGTGAGTTCGCCGTCGTTCACGTCCCAGTGGTAAACCTCCTGCTGCTTTAAGAGCGGGGCCAGGTCGCGCGGGTTGAGCGGCGAGGCCAGGAAAATGCGGCCCGGGTTATCTTCGCCGCCGGCGTGCAGGTGCGCGATGGCCAGCCAAGGCTCGTGCGCCAGGTCGTCGCGGTGGCCGGCGGAGGCATACTTGCCATTGGCCAGCTGGAACTGCGCGTTGTTGCCGGGGCGGGCGTAGGCGATGCGCTCGGGGTAGCAGTGTGCCAGCAGCACCCCCGTTTCATACTCGTCAAAGGTGCTGTTGTCGGCCTCTACCTGGAACAGCTGGCGGTACGAGCGGGCCACCTTCTCTATCTTCCCAAAGCTCTTGCCTTTGCCCTGCTCTTTCCTGTAACGTCGCAGCGCTTCCACTCTCAGGTTAATGTCGATGCCGGCGTTGCGGTCCAGCGGGTCGCGCTCTTCCAGGACGGCGGCAATGTCGCTGGCCAGCGGCACCTGGCCTGTTTCTTCGGCTTTGAGCAGCATGTGCGCAATGCGCGGGTGGCAGGGCAGCGCATGCATGCGTTTGCCGTGTTCGGTGATGCGGCCATGCTCCAGCGCCTGCAGCTGGTGAAGCATTTCGGTGGCATATTGCAGGGCAGCACGCGGTGGCGGGTTCAGCCAGGTCAGGCCACGGATATCCGTGATGCCCCATTGCGCCATGTCCAGCACCAGCGAAGACAGGTCAGCTTCCAGGATTTCAGGGGTACGGTGCGGGGCCATACGCTCCTGCGTGGTTTTGCTCCACATGCGGTAGGCGGTGCCGGGGCCCAAACGTCCGGCGCGACCGGCACGCTGGTCGGCGGCGTCTTTAGAGATGCGCACCGTTTCGAGCCTGGACAAACCGGACTTCGGCTCGAAGCGGGAGGTTTTGCCAAAGCCTGTATCCACCACCACCGAAATGCCTTCTATGGTTAAGCTGGTCTCGGCGATGCTGGTGGCCAGCACCACTTTGCGCCTGCCCTGGCGGTCGGGCATGATGGCGGCGTACTGCTTGCCGAAGGGCAGCATCCCGAACAGCGGGTGTACCTGGAAACCGCGCAGCTGCCGGCGCAGCAGGGTTTCAACTTTCCGGATGTCGTTTTCGCCGGGCAGGAACACCAGGACATCGCCCTCCTGCTCTTTCGCTGCCTGCTCCACCACCTTGGCCGTCATTTCGGGCAGGTGGCGGTCGTCTGCGTCGCCGGTATAAAAGGTTTCGATGGGGTATTGCCGCCCCATGCTTTGCGCCACCGGCGCCTGGAGCAGGCTCGTGAGTTGCGGCATGTCCAGGGTGGCCGACATCACCATAATGCGCAGGTCCGGGCGAAGCGTACCCTGCGCTTCCCGGCTCAGGGCCATGGCGACATCGGCATGGATGCTGCGCTCATGGAACTCATCGAAGATGACAATGCCAACCCCCGTCAGCGAGCGGTCGCTGTGGATCATGCGGGTGAGGATGCCTTCGGTGACTACCTCAATGCGGGTTTGCGCGGAAGTGCGGTTCTCGAAACGGATGCGGTAGCCGACGGTCTGGCCTACCTCCTCGCCCAGCAGCTGCGCCAGGCGCTCGGCAATGGTTTTGGCCGCCAGTCGCCGGGGTTCCAGCATCACGATTTTCTGGTCTTTCAGCCAGGCCTCGTTTAGCAAAGCCAGCGGCAGCAAGGTGCTTTTACCGGCTCCGGGAGGGGCGTTGACAATCAGCGTGTTCTGCGCCGCCAGGTGCTCCCGCACGGCAGGCATAATTTCCCGAACGGGTAAGTCGATGGTAAAGGGGTTGAAAGGCAATTTTTTAAATTTTAGACACAGGTATTAGAAACAGGATTTCAAAATTACAAACTCTTCTTCATGCGAATGCCAGGTTAGGATGTATTAGTTTCTACCTTATGTTGTGCACAAAAAAAACACTAGCAGGAAAATTTACCCTTGGGGATACGGACTTAGATAAAGAAGTGGGACTTATAGACTGAACGGAAAGAAGCCTTCCGCCATGCAGCAAGCAAAAGATTTGATTGAGCTTTGCGCAGCTGAAGCGGGAGCGTGTACAGGTGCAGCAAGGGCAAAAAAAATCGGCAGGCCACTATATGACCTGCCGATTTTTTATTTCATGGTTCTTACCCTTTTTGCCCGACATATATGCCATAGCCTACCAAGCCTGCCGCAGCGGCAAAAAGCAGGTATTGCTTCTGCTTGGAAGGAAGCTTCTGGTAAAAATTAACACCCTTCTCGGCAGGGTCATTCATGATATCTTTTATCTGTGATGGCTCATCCACCAGGTTTTTAATGCTCGTTTTGCTGTTGTTATCCATAGCGTTTTCTTTTAGGTATTTAAAGTTGTATAACATTAGATACGAACCTACGCCTTATTTGATATGCTGTAATTACATTGACAGCTAAACCTGGCTTAAAAAAACAAGCGGCAGCAAGGTACTTTCACCGGCTCCGGAGGGAGCAATCAGCTTGTGCTGCGCGGCTAGGTGCTGCCGAACGGACAAATCAATAATGAATGGGTAACTGGAATGAAAGGCAAATTTTGTGTTTTTATGCTTCATTCAGCTTGGCAGGTCTACTGAATTGCCAGCCCGTAATTGGCAGGAAACCAGGTACGGCCTGTCCATACAGCAGCCTTCATTAGGTACCTGGTTACGCCCAGTGTCACATTCCTGATAATATCCTTAAATAACCCGTTGTTAAATGACTAACCTGCGTATAGTAAGTATGTTAGAAAACTTATTCCCGATTGGATCAGAAGTGTTCGCCAAAGTGAATCCTGATTTAAAATTAACCATCAGACAATACCTGAAACGTATTTACTACTGCACAGTAAACAGCAACCCTTCGCAGAAGGACCTGGTTTATTATGAGCGTGAGTTGATACCTATACCGGTGAAATAAAAAATAAAGCCCCTGCTCAACACAGGGGCTTTTTAATTAATGCCGTCAACATAAGAGAATGTTTGCTGCTACTGTCTCCCTACGCCCTTGCTGTGTCTTTTGACCAGCAAGTTTTGTTGGTGAAAATACACAACAACGGCAGCGTTATCCTTGTGTTAACGGCATGGGGCTTTTTAATTTTCAGCTGCTTCCGGTTTTACGTAGCACCTTTTCCTGTACCAGTTCCTCATAGTTTTCTGGCGTGGCAAGTAGGCTGCATTTTGGGTACAGCACCACACCCCGCCGTACAACCTTGCTTCCAGCTTCTATCTTATCGGCGTTCACTCCCATTGCGCCATACACATGTATCGTGAAGAAATGGTAATTCGTTTTCTTCGCATAGCCCTCTGCCGTAATTCTACCTGTGATGGTCCGCTCCCCCACAAACTCCGACACTTTCCCTTCCACGTAAGGCGTATATACCGACTCCGTCCATTCTACTTTACAACCGACCGTTAAATTCATACTATGTACTATGGTGGATTTGATTTAAGGTTGCGGGTAGTGTAGATGATAGCATGCTGTATGAAGCTCCGGAGCTGCAATAGCACGATTTATTGCCTGTCAACCAAGCTTTTTCCAGCAAAGGTAGTGGCGGCAAGGTGCCTTTATCGGCTCCGGAAGGGGCGTTTTCTCTTGTTTTATAACAGTTTGTTCTTTCATAAAATGAAGCGACTGATGCACTATTTCGATTTCTTAGATTATATAAATTCAGATGAACTTTTGAATCCTGATATTGACAAGTACTTGTATAATGAGTGCAAAATCAATGGCATAATCTATTCATCAATTATATTGAAATCAAAGGAAGAATTTTAAAAATCTGATTCTTATGAACAGAATGTAGATACTGCTGAAGCTGATTCCTCTATCCCACCAGAATAACACCAAAAATGGGTAACATCGCTTAAGTCCGCTAATGACTGCTACCACGATAGAGTGCTAAACAAGATTGGTGAAGGACTCAAAAATTAAATATTTCTATTCGCTATATCGCAGCTAAAATATTTTTAGGTAAATTGTATTGTTTTTAGTTATAAATACGATACAGAAGCTCCAAATATCTCCTGTGTCAGTTATTTAAGACAATATGATCAACTCTGAAAATGTTAAGTATTTTGACAGAATCCTGTCTCACATTCTAAGTACTGCTACAAAGCAACTCAAATTAAAAGAACTTACTGACCTTTGTGACCAGGACAGGGATCTTGCTTTAGTGATAGCCAAAGAATTCAAGGAAAGAGATTTGGTTTTAATCGCAGAAGCAAAAATGGAGTATGCCATCCTTTTAAAAAGGAACGGAGTGGCTGCTACCTTCTTTAAAAATGGTGGTTTTACTGCGGAGTTCGAACGACAACAGGCTGCGCTTAGGCCACCGAAAACGAGGGACGAAAAGATTAAAGATTTCCTAGAACAGATACAGGATAATGGCGGGCGGTACCTTCCAATAGAAGAAGAGTCGAGGGAGGTTTACCGTATGTGGAATACTTTACTTAAGGTAGATCTGCTTGAGCGGGATGGAATTTGGTTAGTGTTGTCTGATGAAGCGGTTGATATGTTAGATAGTGGTGAAACGTACAGCGACTACATCAGCAGAAAAAATACACCTCCGCCTCCTACCATTAATGTGAACGGTAACTATATTGGTGGCTCTAATTACAACTCACCGTTAACTGCTACTAATATTGTGGGTAGCAACAATGTGACTGGAAATATTGTTGCTGCCGTTACCAAAGAAGAAGGTAAAAGACCTCTGTTAGAGAGGCTGAATTGGGGTGCAGGTATAGTTGGCGTATGTTGGGCGATTTGGGAATTCATCGTAAAGAACTTTATAAACTAAATAAAAAGGGAGACTTTTTAGTCTCCCTTTTTATTTACACCTTCTTTATTGTCTGATTTGAAGCCAGTATAGACCTCCGCTGGCGCGAGCTTGTAGCTCGTGTCTTTTCTTTTTCACGCAGCTATACATTCAGCATTAGTAACAGTACGAGCTACAAGCTCGCACTAGCGGACGCCATTTTTATAAGTGTTGACAGGAACATGAGCAGAAAGTATAAGTTTCATAACAACAAAGGGATATACTTTGTCAGCTTCGCGGTAGTGTACTAGATTGACGTTTTTACGCGGGAGGAGGAGTCTTTTAACAGCTGCAAAGCGGCTAAAGCCTTACAACTGTCCCTCGATGGCACGAGCTTGTAGCTCGTGCCTTTTCTTTACCACGCAGCTGTACCTCCAGCATGAGTAATAGTACGAGCTGCAAGCTCGCACCAGCGTGTAACCTACACTAGCGTAATTATACTATAGCGCAAGTTTATACTAGCGCAACACCTCCACGGACAAACCATTATCCGGTTCAAAACCCGACCACCGCTGTTATAAGTATAAGCAGAAACATGAGCAGGAAGTATAAATTTCATAACAAGGAAGGGCTGTACTTTGCCTCCTTTGCGGTAGTGTACTGGATGGATGTGTTCACACGGGAAGAATACTTTGCCATCCTGACCCATAGCCTGGACTACTGCCGGAAAAACAAAGGCAGGGAGATTTATGCCTGGTGCGTCATGCCCAGCCACGTGCACCTCATCTTTCGGGCCAAAGACAACAACCCGAGCGTACTGCTGAAAGAACTGAAAACCTTTACTTCAAAGCAACTACAAAAAGCTATAGCGGAGCACAACCAGGAAAGCCGGAAGGCTTGGATGCTCTGGCTCATGGAGCGGGCGGGCCTGAAGAACAGCAATGTAAAGCACCGGCAATTCTGGCAGCAACACAACAAGCCTACCGAGCTGTGGAGCCACAGCGTGATAGATCAGAAGATTGACTACATCCACCACAACCCCGTGGAGGCTGGCTTTGTGTCGGAACCGCACCATTGGAAGTATAGCAGCGCGGTAGACTTTAGCGGCGGTAAAGGAGTGCTGGAGATGGACCTTGATTAGGAGAGGCACGAGCTGCAAGCTCGCGCCAGCAGTGGGCAGCAGTGGCAGCCAGCTCACACCAGCAGTTGCCAATGGAAAAAGCAAAACTAATAAGCCAGCAAAGGCCCGCAGGCAATCACGACAACCCATACCACCACAGCGCACACCGCCACCGCTTTCGCTCTTCGGGCTGTGTTGCCGTGCCCCCAGCCCGATACCGAACACAAGCTGTACAAATGACATAAACCTGCCTTTATACCTCCTACCCCAAGCCTGTTTGATTCCATACAGGAAGTGCTGCCTTCTTTTACTGAACCTATGGCTTCATGATGATAAATGTGACAATGCCAAAGACTTTCATGCTCATGGCTTCCGTCACCTCTATAGCAGGATAGGCAGCATTGGCAGCTTCCAGGAACAGTTTGCCTTCTCGTTTCCGGATGGTTTTTACAGTAAAGTTATTGTCGAGGTAACAAATCACGATACGTCCATCTTCAGGTTCCAGCAGGCGATCAATAATCAGTATAGCACCATCTTTGATGTTGGCATCTTCCATAGAATTTCCACGCACCTTCAACATAAAGGTAGCGGTGGGATTTTTCACCAGGAACTCATTCAGGTTAATACGCTCGTCCAGGTAATCATCAGCCAGCGATGGAAAGCCCGCTGAAACGCGGGAGGCATAATAAGGTACCTTCAGTACGTCAAACACTTCAATTTTGTACAATTCAAGTCCTTTGGATCGAAGGATATCCACGATAGCATCTTCTTTCATAGCGCAACAAAAACTAATATTTTTAGTATATAACAGTAAGTATAACTAATTTAATTAGTAAAACCAAGTTTACAAATTACCTTTCTATACTGCCGAAGCAGTGCAATTCCTATCACCCTACCGCTATGTTAGATAAGTTTTTAGACAAGATACCCACCGACAAAATTTATGAAGAGCTGCTGCAGCCGAGTTTTAAAAATGTGGGAGAAGCTTTAGGAACCTTGTTCAGTATGGGCAACCTTATTTTGTTACCCCTGAAGCTTTATGAGCAGAAATCCAGGATGAAATTTGAAGTAAATCTGAAGCGTTATGCCAAGAAGCTGGAAGACAGCGATGCGGAGGCTATTTGTGAGGTACCGCCCTATGTAGGCTTACCCATTTTAGATAAGCTGACTTATTTAGACCAACACGAACTATCTGAGGCTTTTATTAACCTGCTGACGAAAGCATCTACAAAAGCTACTGTTAATCTGGCGCATCCGTCTTTTATCAGCACACTAAACAACCTGTGCGCCGACGAGGCCCGGATCCTGTTTCATTATAAGCACAAAGAAAGTATACCCAGGATAGACTTATACATTAAAAAACAACAGCCTGCGGCTCCGGAACCTTTAATCTCACTTCATCCTGACCTAACGCTCCTGGAAGGAGAACAGCGTTTTACGCCGGCACAGGAGGTGCACACGAAAGTAGCCTGGAACCTGACAGGTGTAGAAGTTTTTGTAAAGATGGATTTTCCGGAAAACGTGGATGTATATATCGAAAACCTGGAAAATCTGGGGATTCTTGCACTTGAAACAGAGGTACAACTGAAAAAGGACATCGCTATCTTTAAGCAGTTGGAGCATGAAATTTACAAGACCAACATGATGAACTGCCGGGAATGGGTTGAAAAGCTGAATCAGGAGCGCCAGCACGTGCTTTACTCCTTGTATCCTAAAAACTGCTATTACTACTTTACAGAGTATGGCAAAATGTTTATGAAAGCCTGCATAAAAGAGCTCAACGAGGCTGGCGAATAAAACCAGGAGCCAAAGCAGTATTTCCTTTTCTCCCCCCAATCGTATTCACCCAAGCCATAGAAGTTGTACAAGATACATTTACTTCCCGAACAGCCTTACCCTGCACGAGAAAAGCCCGCTGCTCTTTAAGATTTGCAATCTGATCTGCAAAAAGCATGCTACCTACACCACCTCAGAAGCCCTCCCGAAACTCTTTCAGGTGGGCGTAGCAGGCAGGGCTGCTAAAGTTCCGGGGGTCGTTATTTTCAGAAGGTGCCTGAGCTGGCTGTGCCGGTGTATACTTTGCTACCAGCCTTTTCAGCTTTTCATCGACAGCCGTTTCTACAACTCCTCCATGGTAACAGATGATGCGGTCCACCTCCAGTTGCTGTAGCTTTTGAACAGAGGCTACCGCCTGCTCCAGGTCCATGGTAAAGTGGGGGTTCGCCAGTTCCAGTTCCCCCTGCACCACCACCACCGCATCGGCAGCCAGTAGCGTTTTGCGCTGCGGGAGGTAAACAGAAATATGGCCTGGCATGTGGCCCGGAGTCGGAATGATGTGAATGTCTCCCCATGAAGCCGGCACTTCATTTTTATCTTACCTATTCCACGTAAACATGAGTACTACAAAATCAATATTCCTGATATCCGGGGCTGTGGTGCTGGCAGCCATATTGTATATGGCCATTACATACCAGAGTTCTGACAAAGAAGTAGCGGACTATGTAGTGCCAGAATTACAGCTAGCATATGAACACAGAAATGGTGTTTGATTCGGAGGTGCTGGAAAACAGCGAAATAAGGTTAAATGCTTCAGGTAAACACCAATCTGCCATTGAAGCAGCTAAATCAGTGGCAGATGAAGAGTAGTGCAGGCTACTACTTAACCGGAAATCAGGGCGTAAAAGAGACTTTCCGGAAGTGCCCTACGTATGCAAACAAATGGATGTTTGTTTTATAAAAGGAAAATCAGATGCAAAACACTTCTAATAAACGACCGGCTTTGCTGCTCTTTGATGTGAATGAAACCCTGCTCGACATGTCTGACATGCAGAAGGCGGTGAACAAAGCTTTTAATAACGAACTGGCTTTCAAGTTCTGGTTTGCACAACTCCTGGAGTACTCCCTCGTGGAAAACGTGACAGGCACATACCATGACTTCAGCGAGGTAGGCCAGGCTGCCATGCGGATGACAACAGCCGTGACGGGCCAGGACGTATCAGAGGAAAAGCAAAAGGAACTGGTGGCCATGGTGAAGAGCACACAACCGCACCCTGACGTGATTCCGGGACTGCAAAAGTTGCAGAAGGCGGGGTTCAGGATGGCCACGCTTTCCAACTCCCCGGCCAAATCGAGCGTGCCGCACCTGGAGAAAGTAGGCCTGAAGGACTTCTTTGAAGCGACGCTGAGCGTGGATGGCGTAGAAAAATTTAAGCCGCACCCCAGCCCTTACCAGTATGCAGCAGACCAGCTGGGCGTAAAACTTGAAGAGGTGATGATGGTGGCAGCGCATGGATGGGACATAGCAGGTGCCTTACGCGCCGGTGCCCGTGCAGCCTTTCTTTCCCGCCCTGGCCAGGTGCTGTACCCGCTGGCTCCCACACCAGAACTGACCGCTCCTACCCTATCTGACTTGGCTGATACACTGGTTGCCATGAACGGAGGCTGACCTGCTGCACACGGCCTGGTGGATTCTGAGGAAGGCAATCGCCACAAAGCAAGGGGGCTTCGAAAATAAAGTAAACCGAAACAAAAGAAACATACTGCATGAAAAAGATGAAGAGAAACAAATGGGGCAGTTTTTTACTCCTAATGCTATGGGTTATTCCGCTCGGGTGCAGCCAGACACCGCGACAGGGAGGCCAAAAAGGCGAGAAAACGGTTACCCTGACAATACCGAACCACCCCCTCCGCACTGAAAAAGACCTCGACATCCTGATGCAGGAGATTGGCGATGCACGGGTGGTTTTATTAGGAGAGGCATCGCATGGCACCGCTGAGTATTACACCTGGCGTGCTGCCATCACAAAGCGCCTGGTCCAGGAGAAAGGCTTTGATTTTATAGCCGTAGAGGGAGAATGGGCCGACTCTTATCGGGTAAATAATTTTATCAAAGGAGCGCCGCAGGACAGCGCCGCCACTGTAGCCTTACTTGAGAACTATAACAGGTGGCCTACCTGGATGTGGGGCAACTTCGAGGTTGCCTCTCTTGTGACGTGGCTGAACGCGCATAACCAGCAGGTACCGGAAGCGTCAGAAGTAGGCTTTTATGGCCTGGATGTATACTGTATCTGGGAGTCGATGATGGAGCTGATGCCCTACCTGGAGGAACAGCAACCTGCTCTGGTGAAGGCTGCCATGGAGGTGCACCAGTGTTTTAAACCCTACAGTGCTGATGCGATGGAGTACGCCCGGGCTGTAGCCAGTGCCTCGGCTAATTGCAGGGCGCAAACCAGCCGCCTCTGGAGGGCCATTCAAAAACAAAGCAAAGCCGAAGGCGCAAGCAAAAGCGAGGCCCAGTTTGTGGCAGAACAGAACGCGCTTGTCGCCCTGAATGCAGAGCGCTATTACCGCACGGCCGTCAGCAGCAGCTCTGAGTCCTGGAACATCCGCGACAGGCATATGATGCAAACCCTGAAACGCTTGCTCGACTTTCACGGACCGGAATCGAAGGCAATCGTGTGGCAACACAACACCCACGTGGGCGACGCCCGTTACACCGACATGGCCAGCCAGGGCGAGGTGAATGTCGGGCAGCTGGCGCGGAAGGAATACGGGGAAGAAAATGTTTACATTGTTGGCTTTGGCTCTTACAGCGGCTCTGTGATAGCGGCGAGAGGCTGGGGTGCCCCCATGAAGACAATAGAGGTGCCGCCGGCCACGGAAGGGAGCTGGGAGCAGGTGCTGCATCAGCTCAGCCCGGAAAACAAAATCATTTTGTCAAAAGACATCCGCGATGAAAAGAACCTGAAGCGGCCTATCGGCCATCGGGCCATTGGTGTAGTTTATAACCCGCAGCTGGAACACCTGGGCAACTATGTACCCTCGGTTATACCCAAACGCTACGATGCTTTCCTGTACATTGACAGAACACACGCCCTGCACCCGATAGAGAAGATTACCGTCAGCAACGAGCCACCAGACCTTTTTCCTTTCGGAACATGAGGTGTGCGAACGTTTAAAGCTTATGTGTCATTTCGAACATGCCTGAGACGGGAGTTGAAAGGGACCTGCGAAGCAGAGAGAAATCCGGGATATTGCGGGGTCATGAAAAAAAGCAGATTTCTCACAGTGTTCGAAATGACACATAACTAAACTTCACAAAATAGCTTTACCATTGCTCCCGGATCCGGTCACACACCTGCTTCAGGTTACTTTCAGAAGTTGGATGTTGGCCGCAGGAGTGCGCCATTCAGAAGCCCTGACAGATTTTAGGATGAGCCTTAGAAAATAACTGGCAGGGCTTGCCAGCCGCTCTGCCAAAGCCGCAATTCTTTTGTCACGGTTTGCAATACATAAGTGGTAAGCATCACCTGCTTTCTGACTCAGTTCCCGGGCAAAGCACCAGGCACCCTCCCGGGCCACCACGATACTAAAGCTGGCAAGCAGTTCATCATGGGTTTTACTGTACATGTCCAGCAGCCCCATCAGGGGAGAAATTTTGCCAAGGTTGTCCTGCACCTTGTCCACCATTGCCTTTAAAATGGCATTTATCCTATCAAAGTCATCTTTAATAAGTGAAAGGTGCTGCCCTTTCATTGTCTCTACAGTTGCGATGCCGAGGTCGAGGTTGATGTGGGCGTTGACACCCAGAAGGAGATGCTGCAGGATAATGGGAGGCGCTAGCGCAGCACTTCTAAAGGCAACGCCCCAGGAAGCAGTGGGCTGCCTGCCCGCTTTCCAGAGATGCCATGCCTCCAGGTATCGGTTAGCGAAAAGCACATCAAGCTGCTCCATACGGGCTCCATCGTCAAACTCGTTCCTGAGAATTCCCTCCTTCACCCGGCAGGTCACACAATAGTAGAGCACGGCAAAATACCCTGCCCTGTCGTTGGTGAGCATGCACTGCTGGATAATATCATCCAGTGCAGCAATTACATCGTCCGTTGTTTTACATTCCGCCTGAAGAAGAGCCATTGTGCCCGCATTAAGTTCAAATCAAGTTTATAGCATGCAACAGCCTCTTCCCGCCCTCCATCATACTTCCCTCCGGGCGAAGCCTGCAGAACCTGTAAAGCAGGCCTGCTTAACGACGGCCTTCCGTGTTCACTCCTTCGTCTTTGATAAGTGTGCGGAGTTGTGCGGCCTGCTCTGTTGTTACGTTTACACCGTGCACTTCCCGGGCATGCTGGCTTGCCTGGTTCAGAACTTCTTCGTCACTCTCAGCACGAATGACACCATTACAGTCGAAACCGGCATCGCGGCAGTTTAATCTTTTCATGGTCTTGGATATTATAGGTTGAACTAGCTTTTCTTCTTAAATGTGTCGCTTCATACGAACCTGCCAGGGTAAGCATGCATAAGTGCCGGCAAAGCCGCAGGGTATTCACGGAATCTATGTTTGTACCCCAGACGGTGCTGGGTTTTACACTCCTCCTGCCTGTTAAGTGGCCAGGAGAAACTCCATATCCCGATGATACTCATCTACATATACCCGTTAAAACTTTTAAAAGTTATACTAATCAAATAAATATTTACACCGTACAACTTAACGCTATCAATAACTTGGCAATAGAAAATATTTTGAACGCGCTGCATCCATTCTCACAGTACAATAAAAAAGCGCCCCCCAATGCAAGGGCGGCGCTTCTGATTGTGAAACTGTGCTTTACCTTAATTTATTTTTATTGCTCAGACTGCTTTATCTCATCCAGTTCCTCCATGTCTTCCTCAGTCAGTGAGATGGAAAGCGCCTTGTAGTTTTCTTCCAGGTGCTTTACCTTGGATGTACCGGGTATCAGCAGGATGTTGGGAGACCGGTGCAGGAGCCAGCTGAGGGCAACCTGGTGTGCAGTGGCGTCATACTTCTGCCCTATCTCCTGCAGTTTCTCTACAGCCCCTAAATTACCGGCGTTGATCGGGTTCCAGGGAATAAAGGCAATGTCGTGCTCTGTACAGAACTCCACCTCATCTTCCCACTTCCTGAAATCGACACTGTACTTGTTCTGCACCGACACCACGTCAAAGTATTCCTGCGCCTGCTCTATCTGCTCTATCGTTACCTCTGAAAGGCCAATGTGTTTGACCAGCCCTTCTTCCTGCACCCGCTGCAGGAACTCAAGTGTTTTTTCATACGGTACATCCGGGTCTACCCTATGCAGCTGGTACAGGTCTATGCTGTCCACCTTCAACCGTTTCAGGCTACCTTCCAGTGCCTCCTGCAGGTAATCTGGGTCTGCTTTGATATGCCATTCATTCGGGCCGGATCGGGTTAGTCCTCCCTTGGTGGCAATCACCAAGTCCTTCGGGTACGGATGCAGCGCCTCGGCTATCAGCTCCTCCGAAACATGAGGACCGTAGCTGTCTGCGGTATCTATAAAATTGATACCCAGCTCTATGCTCCGCTTCAGCACACGGATCGCTTCGTCGTGGTCTTTCGGTGGGCCCCAGATACCTTCCCCCGTTATGCGCATCGCCCCGAATCCCATCCTGTTAATGGTGAGGTCTCCTCCGATTGTATATGTTTTTGAAATTGTTTGTTCGTTTGCCATAGTATATGTCGTGAATTTTAAGGTTGCCCCCTTTTGTACGGGTGCAGTGGCTGCTTGTTAAAAAATTTCCTTTCAGTACTGTCTCCCCCGGAGGATGCTGTGGGGTATCAGAAAAACAGGCAGGCCCTGCGCAAGAGGAAGGTTGTTGATGCAGTTCAACCGGGCAGGAACTAAAACAGGACTGAAGCAATAAACAATCTTTGCCATTGTATCAGCAAAGAATGTAGTGCATCTTGCATCTCCGAACATTTTCATATAAGACTACTATGCAATTCAAATACATCCAGTTTGCGGCAGCCTTCAGCCTCTTCTGCTTAAGCTGTACCTCCGTTAGAAACAACACAGGCAGTGCTGCCGAATTACCGGCAACGGCACTGCAGCCATACGGGAGGTACACGCTGAACGAGGCGCAAAACCTGGAGCTGATAAGTTCTGCCATGCATTTTGGCTATACATTTGAGGGAAACGAAAGTCAGCTGTATGCATCCATCCCTGGTGGCAGTGGGCATAACTACCTGCAGTACGAACTGGATGGGGTCTACCAGAAAAGAGTAAGAGTATCCGGCAGTTCGGCTGCGCCAATTATTATCAAAGCCCCTACGGGAGGCAGGCATACGGTGTGGGTGTACAAAGCAACCGAGGCCCATACAGGACCTGTTGCCATTGAAAAAGTAACTGGCCAGAACGTGCAGGCTATTCAAAAACAGGCTGCACCGGTCATTGAGTTTATCGGGAACAGCATTACCTGTGGGGCAGCAGCTGATCCGTCTGAGGTTGCCTGTGGCACCGGCGAATACCACGACCAGCACAACGCCCTGATGGCTTACGGCCCGAGGGTTGCAGCTGTTGTGGGCGCCAATTACATTATCAGCTGTGTGAGTGGCATAGGCGCATACCGCAACTGGAACAGCGACGGCCCCACCATGCCACAGGTGTATGAGAAAACCGATTTCCGGGACAACAGCACGCAACGCTGGGATTTTGGCACCTACACACCGCAGGTGGTGAGCATTGCGCTGGGCACCAACGACTTCAGCAACGGCGATGGCAAAAGAGAAAGACTGCCCTTCGACAGTACCCGGTTTATTAACGAGTATGTGAAATTTGTACAGCTGGTTAAATCAAAATACCCACAGGCTCAGATAGCGCTGCTGAGTAGCCCGATGGTAAAAGGAAATAACAGGCTTGTCCTCCAAAATGCCTTGGCAGCGGTAAAGGAACAGATAGACGCCAGGTATCCTTCTGACAAACCGGTGGCCTTGCATTTTTTCCAGCCCATGCAGGCAAGCGGTTGCACAGGGCACCCAAGCGTGGAGGAACATGCTGTACTGGCCCGGGAGCTGGTGCCTTTCTTTAACCAGCTCCTGCAGCAGGGCACGTAAAGCAGTTGGCTGTTTATGCATACAGGAGCCACTCTCTTTCCAGAGCGTGGCTCTTTTTTTGAAAGAGGGCCTGTTGGTTTACAACACTCTTGAAATAAGGAGCCTCAACCTTTTTTTCACTGTCTGTTCCGGTGTCACACCAAGGTGCCAGAAACACCAAACCTTCAAATAATTATAAACATACAAGCAACAACAGCTACAGCTTCTTCTTTTATTTATAATTAAAGTATTATATCGGTATATAACACTGCTTCTTTGGAATTTTGCCATATCCTTGACAATCCCCTCTTATATATGTAATTTAAAGAACTTTTAGATAGCAACTGTCGTTAATTTTAATATCTCTTTAATGTTTCTGGTATTTAGAGGTTGACTTTGCATTGGCGAAGTGTCAATTATAGACTTAGAAAAGTTATATATTATATCAACAAGCTTCATCATCCTGAAGTTTGTCCTCATATGACTTGTACAATACTGCCCGGTATCTGATTCTGTCCCGATTGACACCTCGTGCACAATCCTGGGAATCTCTAGAGCCTGATCAAAACCATACTATTCGACCATGAAGAACAAGACAAAGGCCTTACCTGTTAAACTTATCTTACTTGTTGCACTATTTATAGCGGGGTGTTCGGCCGAAAGTCAGGTGGTGAATCAAACAGAAACAAAGCAGGTACTGCCTGTTACCCAGATCATTTCGAAAGACACCGTGCTGCACCACGAATATGTGGCCGACATACAGGCCGTCCAGAATGTGGAGCTTCGGGCGCGGGTACCCGGCTTCCTTGAAAAGGTATATGTGGACGAAGGCCAGGAAGTAAAAAAGGGCCAGCTCCTCTTCAAACTCAACGACGAAGAATACAAAGAAGAACTGGCAAAAGCACGGGCAAACCTACAGAGTGCCCTGGCCGAAGCGAAAGGCATAAAGCTTGAAATTGACCGGCTGCGGATGCTGGTAGATAAAAACGTCATATCCAAAACAGAAATTGACGTAGCCAAAGCCAAGCTCGATGCGGCTAACTCCCGGATCGCAGCCGCTCGTTCTACTGCTTCCAATGCAGCCATCAATTTATCTTATACCAGCATTCGGGCCCCCTTCGACGGCATCATCGACCGCATCCCCCACAGAACCGGAAGCTTGATTGACCATGGCACCCTCCTGACCACTGCCTCTAACATCAGCGCCATCTTCGTCTACTTTAATGTTTCTGAAAACGAATACCTGCAGTATATCAAAACACGGGCAGAAGACCCTGAGAAAGAAAACAACAAAGTCAGACTGGTGCTCGCCGATGGCAGCCCTTACCCCTACGAAGGAAAAATCGAGACCGTGGAAAGTGAGTTCAAATCCGGTACAGGTTCCATTGCGTTCAGGGCCCGGTTCCCGAACCCTGACAAGACCCTGAAACACGGCGCCTCCGGTAATATTGTGCTTTCTAATGCAGTTGAAGATGCGGTACTGGTGCCGCAGAAGGCTGTATTCGAGATCCAGGACAAGAACTATGTTTTCCTGGTTGACTCAGCAAACCAGGTCAGCATGAAAAGTTTTGTTCCCCGCACCCGCTTCTCTACTTTCTACATAGTAGAGTCCGGGCTGAAGCCGGGCGACAGGATTGTGTTGGAGGGAATTCAAAGTGTAGAAAGCGGCATGACCATAACGCCAAAACCAGTGGGCATGGATAGCCTGGTAGCCGCCACCCTGTAATTGTTTAAAATTTAGAGAAGATAGCTTTAGAAGAAGATAGAATGTTTGATATTTTTATACGAAGACCGGTACTCTCCCTTGTCATCTCCCTGTTTTTTGTACTGCTGGGAGCACTTGCCTTTTTTACCTTGCCTGTGGCCCTTTTCCCGGATATCGCCCCGCCTTCTGTTTCCGTGAGGGCCAAGTACCGCGGTGCGAACGCCAGTGTGGTAGCCAACACAGTTACCACTCCGCTCGAGAAAGCCATCAATGGTGTGCCGGGCATGACGTATATGTCTTCGGTGTCCAGTAACAGGGGTACGGCCTCCATTAAAGTGTATTTTGAAGCCGGCAAGGACCCCGATCTGGCAGCTGTAGAAGTTCAGAACAGGGTAACTACGGTGGTAAGTGACTTACCGGAGGAGGTAATCAAAGCCGGGGTGACCGTGGAGAAAGAGGTGGAAGGCCTGCTGCTCTACATCAACGTGATGAGCGAAGACCCGGAGCTGGACGAGAAGTTCATCTACAACTTTGCCGACCTGAACATTCTGCAGGAACTGAGAAGAGTAGACGGTGTGGGCTTTGCAGAAATCATGAGTACCAAGGATTACTCCATGCGTGTGTGGCTGAAGCCGGACCGTATGACGGCTTACAAGGTTTCCACTGACGAGGTCATTAAAGCTATCCAAACCCAGAACATAGAGGCTGCCCCGGGTCAGCTGGGTATCAGCTCCGGCAAAGACCCACAGATGCTACAGTATGTGCTGCGCTACACCGGCAAGTTCTATGAGCCTGAGCAGTACAACAAACTGGTGATAAGGGCAAATGAGGATGGTTCGGTGCTCCGCCTGGGAGATGTGGCAGACGTAGAACTAGGTAACCTGAACTATGGCCGTATCTCTAAAACGGATGGCCGCCCTGCCGCCTCGCTCATGATCATTCAGCGTCCGGGTTCCAATGCCCGGGATGTCATTAACCGGGTAAAGGAGCGAATGGCAGAACTGAAGGCCAGCTCCTTCCCTCCCGGCATGGAATATAAAATCACCTATGACGTTTCCCGGTTCCTGGATGCCTCCATCGAGAACGTACTCACGACGCTCCTGGAGGCATTTATCCTCGTGTTCATCGTGGTGTTTATTTTCCTGCAGGACTTCCGCTCTACCCTCATTCCGGCACTTGCCGTGCCTGTGGCGTTGATTGGTACCCTGTTCTTTATGGAGCTGATGGGCTTCTCGCTTAACCTGCTCACCTTATTCGCGATGGTGCTCGCCATTGGTATTGTAGTGGATAATGCCATTGTGGTGGTGGAGGCGGTGCATGCCAAAATGGAAGAGGAACACCTGCCGCCGCGGCAGGCTACCTTTGCGGCCATGCATGAAATAAGCGGAGCCATCCTGGCCATTACACTGGTGATGTCGGCGGTGTTTGTGCCGGTGGCCTTTATGTCAGGCCCCGTAGGTGTTTTCTACCGCCAGTTTTCGCTCACACTGGCTGTGGCCATTGTGATATCGGGTATAAACGCCTTGACACTGACGCCCGCCCTCTGCGCCATCATCCTGAAAAGCACCCACAACGAAAAAAAGAAAAAGAACCTTTTGCAGCGCTTCTTCGGCGGGTTTAACCGGGGCTACAATGCCTTTGCCATGAAGTACAAAAACAGCATCGGCTTTCTGGCCGGCCGCAGGATGATTACGGTGGCGATGCTCCTTTTCTTCTTCGCCGCCACCTGGGGAATCGCCACGGTGCTGCCTACCGGTTTTATCCCGACAGAAGACCAGAGTGTGGTATACCTGAATGTGACTGCCCCGGCCGGAGCTACCGTGGAGCGTACGGAGCGCGTATTGGATGCTATCAACCAGAACACAAAAGATATCAAGGAAGTGAAATCGTTCACCTCCCTGGCTGGCTACAGCCTCTCTACCGGTTTGTCGGGCGCCTCCTTTGGTATGGGTATGGTGGACCTGGCACCATGGGACGAAAGGGAAGCTTCCATCCATGAAACCATCCGGAAGTTAGAAGACAGAACAAAGCATATTACCGATGCGCAGATTAGTTTCTTCCTTCCCCCAACCGTGCCGGGCTTCGGTAACTCTTCTGGCTTCCAGATGAAGGTACTCGACCGCACCGGCAGCGGCAACATGCAGCGGATGGACCAGGTAACAAAGCAGTTTGTGCAGGCACTGGAAGCTGCCCCTGAAATTACGGGCGCATTCTCGGAATTCGACCCGAACTTCCCGCAGTACATGCTACATGTAGACCAGGACATGGCTGCCAAAAACGGGGTGACCATTGAACAGGCCATGAGCACCCTGCAAACGCTGATTGGCGGTTTATATGTTTCTGATTTTGTGCGCTTCGAGCAGATGTATGATGTAATGGTGCAGGCTGACCCCAGCTACCGCGCAAGACCGGAAGATGTGCTGAAACTGCAGGTGAAAAACGACAAGGGGGAAATGGTACCCTACTCCACCTTCATCAGCATGGAAAGAGTGTACGGACCGGAGCAGCTCTCCCGCCACAACATGTATACCTCGGCTAAGGTAAAAGGTGGTCCTGCCCCCGGCTATAGCAGCGGTGATGCCATCGCTGCGATTGAGCGGGTAGCTGCCGAGACACTGCCACGGGGCTACACCTACGACTGGTATGGCATGACGCGGCAGGAGGTGTCGTCCGGGCAGGAGGCGATTTACATCTTTATCATCTGTCTTGTATTTGTGTACCTGTTGCTGGCCGCCCAGTACGAAAGCTTCCTGCTCCCCCTGCCGGTTATCCTTTGTTTGCCTGCCGGTGTGTTTGGTGCCTTTGCGGCCCTGCACCTGCTCGGGCTGCAAAATAACGTGTATGCGCAGGTGGCGCTTATCATGCTCATCGGTTTGTTGGGTAAAAATGCTATACTGATTGTAGAGTTTGCCGTGCAGCGGCGGAAGGAAGGCTTGTCGGTACTGGAGGCGGCGGTAGAAGGCTCTTACGCCAGGCTCCGCCCTATCCTGATGACCTCCTTTGCCTTTATCGCCGGTCTGATACCACTTTGTATGGCCACAGGTGCCGGTGCCCTGGGTAACAGGTCCATTGGTACGGCGGCTGCCGGAGGTATGTTTATCGGTACCATCGTCGGTTTGTTCCTGATTCCGGGGCTATATGTTCTTTTTGCAAAGATGATGGGTAAAAAGAAAGCCAGGCAGAAGCCGGAACCAATTACAGAAGAGATAGAAGAAGTATCCGTTTCCCATAATTAAGTTAAACCACTTTATGTCATTTGATAAATTTTTAAATAAAAACATATACTTCTTTTTCCTGCTGACGCTGATAACGAGCTGCAAGGTTTTTGAGCCACCGCAGCCATCACAGCTGCCGGCTACGGTGAAAACGCCGGATACCTTTATCGGCAACACTGTCGATAGCACCAGCCTGGGAGACGTCTCCTGGAAGACTTTTTTTAATGACAAGTACCTGGTTGGCCTTATTGACACAGCACTCCGCAACAACCCGGATCAGCTGGCAGCGATTCAGCGAATTGAGATGGCACGGGCCAACTACAACATTGCCAGCGGCGCGATGCTGCCCTCGCTCGATGCCCGCTTCAGAGCCCGTTCCGGCAACATCTATAATAACCTGCTCAGCGGCACTATATACGGTGACCGGAACACCGTAACCCAAACCCAGAACCACTTCCTGGGGCTGCAGAGCACCTGGGAAATTGACTTGTGGGGAAGACTGAAGAACCGTAAAAAAGCCGCTTATGCCCGTTTCATCGCCTCCGAGAAGGGGCAGCACCTGCTTACCACAACCCTTGTGGCCGAGATTGCCCGGCTCTACTACGAACTCCTGGGCCTCGACAATGAACTGGAGGCCATAGAGAAAAACATCGAACTGCAGGAAACAGCCTTGGAGATCATCAAGATCCAGAAAATTGGTGGCCGGGCCACCGAGCTGGCCGTGCAGCAGTTTCATGCGCAGTTGCTGCGCACCCAGAGCCTGGGCTATGAAAAACGGCAACGGATTACCGAAGTAGAGAACCAGATTAACCTGCTGCTAGGCCGGTACCCGCAGCCGATTGCCAGGGGCGAGTCAATTTTATTACAACATTTGCCTGTCGTTGTAGATGCAGGTGTTCCCTCGGACCTGCTGCTTCGCAGGCCCGACATACAGCAGGCGGAACTGGAGCTGATAGCGGCCAAAGCAGATTTGGAGGCAGCACGGGCAGCTTTCCTTCCTGCTTTTACCATCACGCCCTATGCCGGTGTGCATACCCGCCACCTCCCCTCCATCTTCAACACACCTGAGTCTTTGGTGATGGGTTTCCTGGGCGGACTGACAGCCCCAATCTTCCAGAACAGGGTTATCCGATCTGAATTTAACCGAAACGTAGCACTGAATAAAGAAGCCTTCTATGCGTATCAAAAGAGCGTTCTGACGGGCTACCAGGAGGTGGTCACTAACTTGCAAAGGATAGAAAACTATAAGAAAGCGTACGCGCTAAGGCAGGAGGAGGCAGAAGTGCTCATGAACGCGGTCAGCACCTCCAACGACTTGTTTATGGCGGGGTATGCCTCCTACCTCGAAGTAATTACAGCGCAGGGAAGCGTGCTGCAGGCTGAACTGGGCAAGGCGAATACCCGCAAAGAGATATTTCTTGCCGTCATTGATTTGTACCGCTCCCTGGGCGGGGGCTGGGAGTAACAGAAGCTGCGCACTATTTTAAAGGTTGGTGTTTCAGTTTCAGATAACTGAAAAGCTGTCGATTTATAATCTGAAACAGTTAAGCTGAGATTTCGCAGTCTGCACCAGGAAGCAGGGTAATCTGCAGTTCAGATTACCCGTTATGATAGGCATTGGTCGTATGATGACGGGTACCGCTTTTTCGGCGGGCAGCATCAACACTCCATATACCGGCACCATGCGCGGCAATGTAGAGGAACAGGAAACAGTACAGTACCGCCTTCTCCCCTTCGTTCGTGACGGGGTTCCAGCCCTGTGGGGCGTGCGCCATAAAAAACGCCACCGCCATCTGACCACTGGCAATAAAGGCAGCCCAGCTGGCAAATACCCCAAAGGCTATCATCAGACCGCCAACAAATTCTATGATTCCAGCCAGACCCATCATGGAGACGAGTTCCACGGTGTTGCCGTCACCTGGCCAGCCAAACAGTTTCTGAGAGCCATGCATGGCAAACATGATGCCTGCTACAAATCGTAAAACAGCAAAGAGGTGCGGGCTATAGTTTCCTAAAAATCTATCCATTCTTATATTTTCTTTTTACAGTTGAACAACTTAAAACATTTAAACAGCTATAAAGCAGGTATTTAAATATTGCATTTAACGTATACTTTTGTATAAAGTTAATGCCTGCCTGCCTCCGCCCTCCCACTGTTCTGGTAGCAAGAAATTTTGCTAAACCTAAGCGGAGTTCTGGCCCGGCATTGTGGTTTTTCCTGTCTCTCCACTATCTGAAGGTTCGCAACATCCTTTTTTTAAGGCCTGCCACTTACAACTCACCCCCTGCTAAACACAAAACCATCATCTCCTACGGCTACTCCTTTCAACCTGCATATCGGAAAAACCAAACTTTTACGGCCCAATATTTGTATATACAAGTATAGCCCCGTTTCAGAAGACACACATGATGCTTCATATTACGAACGAAGGTGTCGGGGCTTATACCAATAGAACCAACAGATAGAAAAACGGAATGAAAGATAAAACTTTACAATTACGCTTACCTCAGCTCCTTTCAAGTCTTATAGTACTGCTTTTGCCCTTACTTGCAGCAGCTAACAGCAACACACCTCCCATCACCGGCTACTCCTCCCCTACTGCCGACGGCAATGAGCCGGCCAAGTTCGACAGTGATTACATACAGCAGTACATCGGCACCGAACAGGAGTTCAGGCACCACCTGAGCCTGGTGAAACAGTTTTACAAGGACCGGGAGTACCAGCTGGCCTGGTTTCAAGACAACAAGCTGATTCCCCAGGCTGATAAGCTGATGCAGGCAATAGATAAGGCGCACAAAGAAGGCCTTAACCCTAGGGATTATAAAGTTAAAAACCTGGGCCAGATGTACCAGGCGTATGAGGCCATACCCGCATCGGACAATAGAAAGCAGCAAAAGAAGCAGGAACTCGACCTTGCCTTAACTGCCTCATACTTTAATTTCGCTTCCGATTTTTATAAAGGAGCCGTAGACCCGCATGATGCCGCTGCCATTGAATGGCAGGTAAAGCGAAATAAAATAAAGCTGAACAAGGCCCTGGAAGCAATTCTGCAGGAGAGAGAAAGCACTTATCCGTATTATGAATTTGAAGCCCTGCACGAGGGCTACCTGAAATTGCGTGACGCCCTGGTACAGTACCGCCAGATACAGGAACGCGGTGGCTGGCCGAAGGTAAACGGTGAAGGCATCGTGAAGCTGAACGATTCGGCCAAAGTAGTGCTGGATGTGCGGAGGCGCCTCTTGCCACAGCAGCAGGTAAATGAACAGGACTCGGTGCTTTATGTGTATGACCAGCAGGTAAAAGACGCTGTGATGAAGTTCCAGAAGCAGCACGGGCTGGTAGTAGATGGCGTCCTGGGTCCGCAGACCTACCAGGCACTCAACGTGCCTGTAGAAGAGCGCATCGACCAGATAGTGCTGAACATGGAACGCTGGAGATGGCTGCCAAAGCGCCTTTCGCCGGAAGGCAAACCTGACCGCTATGTGATGGTGAACATTCCTGCCTTCAGGGTAACGGTCATGGAAAACGGTAAGGAAGCCCTGCGTATGAAGGTCGTAGTCGGTAAAACCATGCATTCTACACCTGTTTTCAGCCACCAGATCCAATACCTCATGTTTGCGCCCTACTGGAATGTGCCAAACAGTATTGTGGAGGATGACATCAAACCGCATCTTCAGGAAAACATAAACTGGCTCGAGAGCCAGAACATGGAGATGGTTACCACATTTGGTCCTAACGCCCGGCGGGTACCTGTCAGCCGTGTAAACTGGAACACCATGACCCAGCATAATTTTGAATACCGTATCCGGCAGCGTCCGGGCCCGAACAACTCCCTGGGGCGGGTAAAGTTCATGTTCCCGAATGAGCATGCCGTATACCTGCACGATACCCCTGCAGACCATTTATTTGATGAGCGCGACCGTGATTTCAGCCACGGCTGTGTGCGGGTAGAACGCCCTGCAGATCTGGCTACCTACCTGCTTCAGAACAAACCCGGCTGGGACAAAAGCCGCGTGCTGCGTGCAATGAATGGCAGGCAGCAGCAGCGTGTAAACCTGGAGGAAAGCGTTCCGGTATACCTTGTGTACTTTACGACCTGGGTAGAGGACGACGGAACAGTACACTTCCGGGATGACCTGTACGGCCACGACAATGCCCTGGCACAACAGCTGTTTTAAGGCTGAAACATATTGAGCTTCCGGGGAATTTCATAGCCCCGGAAGCTCATCCTCATGAAGAGGCTACAGGATGCAAACCGAAAAATGAGGTGTCGACAATTGCAGGAGAATAGTGTAAAGGATATCTTAGTGGTTTCTCTGTAAAGGAAAGCATGGATATACCTCATGCCCATTGACCACTCGCTATCACTTAACCAACATACATGGACAAAAACATAAAGCAATACGCCATAGGAGTAGATATTGGCGGCACTAATACTAAGTACGGCATCGTAAACCACCGCGGGGAAATCAGGAACAGCGGTAGGATGTCTACCAGCGCATACGAGACAGCCGAAGCATTTGTAGAGGCCCTGTATGGTGCACTACTTCCAGCCATTGAGGAAGTAGGCAGAGAAAACATCAAAGGAATTGGTATTGGCGCTCCTAATGCTAATTATTTCACCGGGTCCATAGAACATGCCCCTAACCTGAACTGGAAAGGCATCGTGCCTTTCGCCAGCATGATTAGCGGGAAATTTAACATGCCTTGCGATATCACCAATGATGCCAATGCCGCAGCAGTAGGTGAAATGATGTATGGTGCGGCAAGAGGTATGAAAGACTTTATTGTGATCACGCTGGGTACCGGAGTAGGCAGTGGCATTGTGAGTGGCGGCAGCTTGATTTACGGCCATGATGGCTTTGCTGGCGAATTGGGGCATACCATTATCCGCCATGGAGGCAGAAAGCACTGGTCTACCGGGCTGGTCGGCACCCTGGAAGCCTATGCGTCTGCTACTGGCATCGTGATGACAGCAAGGGAGATGGCCGCGGCCTCAGAGAATACGTCGTTGCTGCACAGCTGTGTTCCGGAAGCCATTGATTCTAAAATGGTATTTGAGTGTGCCGAGAAAGGTGATGAACTTGCGCAGGAAGTATACCGCTACACGGGCCAGATACTAGGTGAAGCACTTGCCAACTTTGTGATGTTCTCCTCCCCGGAGGCCATTATTCTTTTTGGCGGTGTGACCAAAGCCGGCGACATGCTCATGCGCCCTGTGAAGGAACATATGGAAAAGAACTTACTGGCTGTTTTCAGGAACAAGGTGCTCCTAACGTTTAGTGAATTGAAAGAAGCCGATGCTGCTATCCTGGGCGCCAGTGCTCTGGTCTGGGCAATGAAACGGGGCTGATTCCAAACTATTGCTCTAACACCTGCTTCCTGAACAGGAGGCATGAAAGCAAATAAAAGCAAGCTGTGACAAGTTTAGAGGTGACACCAGGAATTATCCGGCAGCAGGTGCCCGCTTTGCCACAGCTTGCTTTCCTGTTTCCGCCAAGTGCTACTCCCTGGGCAAGCTCATTTTTCATATTTAAACCCCTACTCTGCGCGGCAAACTTCCCATACAGGAGCCTGAGGTTATGCTTTTCTAAATTCTGAGCACTGCTCTGAATCCCTGGAACCTCATCGCCAGCACTCTTTCTTTTTGAATTTCCGCCTTCAAAAATGAAACTTGAGCATGCGCTACATTGTAAATCATCCTTGCAGAAAGGCCTTTTAACTTATTTCAGGCGCTGCCGCTTTTACCATGAACCGTTTTCTTTCTAAAGACTTATCCCTCCGGTTACTCCGTACCATCCAAACAGGCTCCTACCCTTCGGTTTATGATCAGGAGAAACATCGGATTATTTTATTGGACGGAGCAGGAAACGAGCAAGTGTATTTCAGGCTGCCCATTGTGCTACCGCCTCCGGGCAAAGGCTCTTCAGAAGAAAAACAGCAGGTAAATTATGTTATTGTGCTTATCCAGTCCGGGAACTGCGCCCTGGGGTATTTCGAGAACGGCCTTAACCTGGACCATAAAGTGTTCCGCTCCTATATGGTGCGGAAAAAGCAAGGCAAAAGCCAGATAAAATACCTCAAAACCAAAGGCAAGTCGCGAGCCGGCTCCAGGGTTCGCTTAGGAGAAACAGTGGAATTTTTTGAGAACATCAACGAACGGCTGCAGGAGTACTTTGAAGAAAATGAAATTCACCGCATCGCCATCAGCTGTTCTAAAACGCTCATCCCTTACTTGTTTAACTCAAAGGTCTCCACTCCCTTCGGTAAAAGCGACCCACGGCTATTGAAGATCCCCAAACACATTCATACGCCTACCTACGAAGTGCTGCTGGATGCAAATAAATTCCTGCTGCGGGGCGAGTTGATTTATGAGGAAGCCCGGCAGGCTTTGGTAGATGAGTTACTGGGGGAATCCGGCGACCTGCCTTACGATGCAGATGATTTTAATGAGGATGATGACACGGATGACTTGCCATACTAACTCTATTCCTTCTCTTCCTGCCCCTTTTATTTTGAGTATTCTCAGTCGGGTTTCCTCCACCCACATGCTAAAGCTTTAAAAAGGCTCTTTTTTTTCTGATTTTAATATCTTTTTAAATTAAAAAAGTTATACTTTTATTAAATAACGTATAACAGGAATAAATTATGTTATCATAATTGCAGCAATGGATTGTTAAACATCTTTTTAACTCCTGTTTGTTATGGATAGCAACGTCATAGTAGCAATTATCAGTGCCATAGCGGGTATTATTACCGGCCTTGTTCCACATTTCCTGGATAAAAGGAAAGAGCGGAAAAACAAAGAGGAGGAAATTGAAAACAAAGACCAACTCTACAAATTTGTGTATGTAAAAGTTATTCACTTAACCCGCAAAAAAGAGGGGCGCTCTTCTGTATATGAAGCCTTTGTGAAACGTTTAAAGAAAAAAGTAAAGGTATTTGACGAATATCATTACTTCCGGCTCAATGTATTCCACACCCCCCAGAAAGAATATTATACTGAAAACAGGTCTAGCGGAGTGGTTGACTTACAAATACTGCACCCCTGGCAAAACAACCTGCAGTTCACAGACCAGGCAGCAGAAAAGGTAGAACAATATATATCGCAAAGTATACCCGGCCCATCCAGCGTGTTCTTCACAAAATGTATTTTCTATAATGGCCTTCAGCAGGAAAATGAAGACATTGGAATAAAGATGGAGCAGAATACGGATGAAGCCCGTATTATAGTGGATTTCTCTTCGCTGCCAAATTATGAAAGATTTTTGAAAGAGCGTCCTACAGCGGTACTGCGTTCAAAAGCACCGAATCTACAGGACAACAAGGAAATCAGTGTTCATACCGACTACCCCGGTTTTTTTTCCGTTCGGGAGACAAATCTAAAAAAGGAAGACGTTATATGTATGAGTTTCGTGTTCGACTGGAACGTGATTGATCAACCCCGTCAACTTGAGCCAGTATGAAAACTTACATATTCGGGTACGGCTCCCTAATCAGCGCAGCCAGTGCGGGCAGAGCGCTTCAACGTGAGATAACTTTAGAGGATATGGAGCCTGCGGTAGTAAAGGGCTGCAAAAGAACCTGGACACTGCGGGAACAGGTATTTTCTGAAAGTTTAGGTAAAACCATATCGGCTGCATTCCTGGATCTCACAGCAACACCATCGTCCTGGGTGAACGGAGTCCTGTTTGAGGTAAGTGAGGACGAACGGCTCTATTTACAAAACAGGGAAAAGAATTATAATGAAGTAGACATCACCTCCTCCCTTCAGGCACCCGGTATCGTTCCTCCAGGCCATGAGGTAAGGGCATTTACTTTTATTGCCAAACCAGAATATCAGGTAAAGCAAACCATGGATGATCTGTATGTCATGGAAAAATACCTGCAACTGGTAGCTGCCGCCTGCGTTGCATTTGGCCCTCAGTTCGAAAAAGACTATGCCGCTTCTACGGAAGAAATCAGGTTCCCCGTTTTAGCAGGAAACTACACCTTTGTTGATCTACAACAGCGCAAATATGTTTAGCAAAAAGCCCCGAAACAAAGTGTCTGTTCCGGGGCTTTTGATTTTATGCACAGAAGATTACTCAGTACCTATTGTTCTGGGTTTACCAGCGGGTTCAGCCTGGTGTAACCGGTAACTGAGGGTCAGGTTAACCTGCCTTCGCCGCCCCTGGTTTTCACTGCTGGTATAAAACGTCACGCCCTCTGCACTTTCGCCACGGAAAACAGACCGGTTGATGCGGGTGTTAAACAAATCCAGGGCATTCAGCGTAATGGTGCCATTCCTGTTCAGTATGGTTTTGCTGATGCCCAGGTCGAGGTAGTACAGGGCTTTCTGGCTACCCTGCGGTGTTTTCTGGGGAGCTTCGTAGTTGCCCCGCACCTGTACATCAATAGCCCTGGGAAGCGTAAACCGGGAGGTGTGGCGGGTAAACCAGCTGTAAGTGTCGGTACTGAAGTTTTCTTCGAAATTACTGCCATCGATAATGGCACGGAAGAAGTTAAAGCTATGGTCAAATTTCCACCAGGTGGTGGGCGTAAAAGAGCCTGTGAATTCAGCCCCGAAGGCATCTTCTGCTGCCAGGTTTTCCGGTCGTAAAGCCGCTACTCCCTCACTGTTTACCCGCCGGATAGTGGTTATTTTATCTGTAGAGCGCCGGTAGAACAAAGAAGAAGAAAGAGAACCTGTTTCAAAATACTTGATGTGCCCGAGGTCGAAGGCGTTTGTGTATTCGGGGTCAAGGTTAGGATTACCACCCATCACGTTCCTGCTGTCAGAAAAGGTAAAATAGGGGCTTAAGTCAAAATACACCGGCCGGCGCACTCTCCGGCTATAGCTGATTTGCACAGCGTTTTCCTTCGGTAAGTTGTAGGTGAGGTGAGCACTTGGAAATAAATTGGTATAGCGGCGCGGGTTCTCCTCGTTTGTTTCCTGAAGAGTGGTTTTGACATCGGTGTGCTCGGCACGCAACCCCACCTGGTAAGACAGCTGCTTCGTTTTATTTCCCAGTATTCCGTATGCAGCGTTAATGTTTTCATTGTAAATAAAGTAATTGTCCAGCCCGGGCAGTGGGGTTATTTCACCGGCGGCATTTTCATCGCCTACCAGGTAGTCGTTTACCATGTCCCGGAAACTGCTTCTTACGCCCACCTCCAGCTTGCCGCCCTCGCCGAAGGGTTGCACGTAATCCACCTGGGTCAGGTACTGCTTTTCATACTCATCGTTCAACGACCGCTGAAACAAAGCACTGGTGGCGTCATGTATGCCATCGGGTGAGAAGGTATTCTGTATGTAAACCTGGTTTGAGCTTTCCCAGTAATCCAGGAACCGGAAATCAGCATTCAGCTCCTGCCCTTTTCTGGCAAAGGTCTTTTTGTAGCTAAGGGCATACTCTGCATTCACTTCCTTTTCATCTTCATCCTGCTTGCGGGCAGTGTAGCTCTGTAACTGCTGCTGGCTGCCTGTATAGTCTTCGTAGCGGATATGGCGGATGCGGTTGCCATCGCTCCTCCGGAACATATAGGAGGCAGTCAGGATGCTGGTCTCTGTGAAAAAATAATCTGCCCCGCCCCGGATGTTGTTATTAAATCCCCGAAGCCGGGTATCATACGTTTGCCTCGAAACAGAGGTGGATGTGTCCGTGGTCAGTTCCTGGTAAAGTGATCCCCGGCTGGGCGTAATGCGGTAGGCCAGGCCGTAGTTTATGAAAAAGTTTATTTTTTTATGGC
This sequence comes from Pontibacter brevis, assembly GCF_054779655.1. Classification (NCBI taxonomy): domain Bacteria; kingdom Pseudomonadati; phylum Bacteroidota; class Cytophagia; order Cytophagales; family Hymenobacteraceae; genus Pontibacter; species Pontibacter brevis. Next base: position 68,037 of record NZ_BAAGXV010000012.1, on the reverse strand, counting down.
GGTAGTTTACGTTGGCCGCACCTCCGTAATTGGCAGGCTCCCCTCCAATGGCTTCAAAAGAACCGTTGAACCCGCTTTTACGCTCTTTCTTCAGGACGATGTTAATAATGCCTGACATGCCTTCTGCTTCGTAGCGGGCCGAAGGGTTGGTGATGATTTCAACTTTCTCTATCAAGCTGCCCTGTAACTGCTGCAGGCCGCTGCCTCCTTTAAAACTTACCAGTCCAGATGGTTTCCCGTCAATCAGAATACGCACATTGCCACTGCCGCGCAGCTTTACATTGCCTTCTCCATCCACCGAGACGGAAGGTATATTACTCAGGATTTCGCTGGCGGAACCACCGGCATTTGCCAGGTCCTGCCCCACGTTGAATATCTTTTTATCCAGCGACAACTCCATTGAGCTTTTTTCAGCCCGCACCACTACCTCTCCCAGGGCAGTGGCTTCTGCTGCCTGCAGCTTTAACACACCCAACTGGTGGCCTGGCTTACCGGATGACAGTGAGAAGGCCGGGGTTTTCAAGGCTTTGTAGCCCATAAACTCTACCAGTGTATAAAATTCGCCAAAAGGAGCATCCAGCGTAAACACCCCGGCCTCATCCGTAATATTTCCTGATACCAGGCCATCATCAGCGTTTTTGAACAAGCGCACAGTGGCGTAAGGCAGTGGCTCCCCAGTTGCAGCATCTACTACTTTTCCTTTCACTGCATTCTTTTTACCTACCTGCGCAAACGTCATGAGCGGGAATAGAAGGAAGAGCCAAAAAGTACATACAAAGAAGCGCAGGCTTCCTTTCCTCGAAAGTAAAGTTGATATCATCATGGTCAGCTGGTTAGGGATGCTGTTGTTTCCACCTCTTTATTACTCAGCAAAATACAAACTCTTCCTAATAAAAGTACTGCAATGGAGGAATTTATCTCAGGCAAACCTTTCAGCTTCAGCCGCCTTTAGTTGACTGAAGCCCTTGCGCTTACACAAACAGACCTGCTAAAGGCTTATGACCGCAGAAGGCGCTGCTGACGAAAAGAACAGCTGTTGACCTGACAAGCCTGATACTGGAGGTTGAGCGAAAAAAAAGCTTACAGGCTTGAGTGCCCGTAAGCTTTTATAAGATATAGCTTTCTTACTTAGAACAGAATTAAAACCTGCCCTGCCTGGTAACTTTTTAAAGGCTGAGCAGCAGGTTGGCCTGCAGAATGGACTCGTTCAGCCCCTCGATACCTACTACATTGTTCCAGTAGCGCCATTCAGAACCGAGGAATACTTTGCCGGGCTTGCCCCAGGTATTGCCCAGGTCCAGGAACAGCTGTGGTTGCGTTAAATACTGTGTGCTGCCAGGGCCACGGTCCCCGATAAAGTCCATAAAGCCCCGGAACCTTAGCTTTACTTTCTCTGAAACAGGCAAATTAACATCCCAGCTCGGGGTAATCTGGTAGGTGCCGTCGTACTCCTCGCCATGCTGCTTGTAATAATAGGTCTCGAGCTGCAACAGACCGGAGCCAAGAATTCTGAATTTGAAGGCAGGGCCCGCAGTGTACACAAAAAAGTCTTCGGTGCCTCCGAACAGCACGTTTATACCACCTGACAGCAGCACATCACTTATTGGTCCCAGCCTTACCTCCTTGCCGGTAGCGCGGCTCAGGCTCACTTTCGGGTACCACTCCATGTACAGGTTCGGGCTGGCCAGGCTGACATCGTTAAACAAATCCCCGAACACAAATTGCTCAAGGGCACCATAAGAGCCGAAATGCTCCACCGTGATTGTAGCCAGGTCAGCAGGTTGGTTCAGGCTGCGGCCATAAAGCAGCTGCACATTAGAGCCCCCCTGGTAAATTACCTGCGCCTCCGCCTGCCTGTTGACCAACAGTGTGAGGCCAAACAACACCAGCAACAGCGAGAATCTTTTATTGAAGGAAATACCAGATTTGGTAAAATTAGAATACATGTAGAAATGGATTGGGTTTTAAAGCTAAAATAAGCCGCAAAGGTAAATCCTGTAATCTACATCTGCTACTACCGCAAAACATTTCATCTGCATTCATCTTGTTTACACCTCTTAAACCTGGTCGAATGAGAAACAAACTGTCTGAATCCTCCCTCATTTTCTAAAATCACCTAAAATAAATACGTTTCAATTTCCAGCAAGGAAGCAGCCCCGATGGCAGATACTAAACACTGATAATTACGTCTTTATAAAATGACTAGCGTCATTTTATCGGCAAGGGCAATTAATGATTTTTGCAGAGAACAACCCAGGAAACAGACAACCTTAACCTTTATTAAAATGGCAAAAATCAGTCAAAACCAATTTGCTGGAAAAGTAGCACTGGTAACCGGTGCATCTTCTGGTATCGGAAGAGCAACAGCCCTGCAATATGCACGGGAAGGTGCGAAAGTGATAGTTTCAGACATCCAGCACCCGAAAGGAATGGAAGTGGTGGAAGAGATAAAGCAAAACGGTGGTGGCGCCATCATCAACAACTCCTCGATCTTAGGCCAGGTGAGCTTTGCAAATGCGTCGGCTTACGTGGCCTCCAAGCATGGTGTTGTCGGTCTCACCAAAACTGCAGCGCTGGAGTATTCCACGAAAGGCATACGCTTCAACGCCGTTGGCCCTGCTTTCATAAAAACACCCCTCTTAGCTGAGGCCGGGATCAACGACGATGCCCAGCAGATGTTAGCAGGCTTACACCCCACCGGCAGGTGGGAGAATCTGAAGAAGTGGCCGAACTGGTTATATGGCTGAGTTCTGACAAAGCCTCTTTTGTAACGGGCACATACTATGCAGTAGACGGCGGTTACCTGGCACAGTAAACACTTCACCTTCTGAATGTCAGCCATACCGCATTATCCTAATTGTTGTGCTGGCACAGCTGGGGCAGCAAAGATATTCTTATCCATTGCTCAAGGGTCTCTTAAGCACGCAACAACCCACAATTACTTGTAATAAAGCTTGTTTACACCGTAACCCGTAAAGTTATATGATTACGCTTGAAGAAAAAAAGTACACTGGTATGCCTGTAACAGAAGAACAGATAACAGACAAAGAGCCCTTGACAGCAGACGGGCAACACCCGTGGCACAGCCTGGAAGCAGCGGAAGTACTGGAACTGCTGGAGGTGTCTGCAGACAAGGGCTTATGTGACGGGGAGGTAGCAAAACGTAGAAAGCAGTTTGGGCACAACGTCATGACGCCTAAAAAGCGGCAGAGCGCCTTCATGCGTTTTGTGATGCAGTTTCATCAGCCTTTGATTTATATTCTGCTTGCTGCCACCGTGGTCACCATTTTTTTGGAGGAGTACACAGATGCCATTGTCATTTTCGCCGTGGTGTTCATCAATGCAATTATTGGCTATGTGCAGGAGTCGAAGGCGCTGGAGGCGATTGATGCACTGGCCAAAAGCATGACAGCCAAAGCGCAGGTAATCCGCAACGGCAGCAGGCAGGACCTAGACGCACAGGACCTGGTGCCCGGCGACATTGTCCTGATACAATCTGGCGATAAGTTTCCTGCAGATGTGCGCCTGGTCAGGGAGCGGGACATGAAAGTAGACGAATCGGCACTGACAGGTGAATCTGTGGCGGTGGAAAAGAATGCAGAACCAGTACCCGCCGATAACGTGCTGGGAGATCGGCTTAGCATGGGCTTTTCCTCTACTGTAGTTACCTACGGGCAAGGCAAGGGTGTGGTGGTAGCCACAGGAGACAGGACAGAGGTAGGTAAAATACAGCAATCCATTGCCGGTGCCCAGGACCTGGAGACACCCCTCACCAGGAAAATAAAGGAGTTCAGCCACCTGCTGCTGTGGGTTATTCTGGGGCTTTGCGTGGTGGTGTTTGCGGTGGGGCTGCTACGGGGCGAAGACCTGGGCGAAACATTCATGATAGCGGTTGCCCTGGCGGTGGGAGCTATTCCGGAAGGTTTGCCTGTGGCCGTCACCATCATGCTGGCACTGGGAGTATCTAAAATGGCGGCCCGTAAGGCCATTATTCGCAAACTGGTGGCAGTAGAAACACTGGGCAGCACCAGTGTGATCTGCTCTGATAAAACGGGTACCCTCACCGAAAACCAGATGACGGTGCAGCAGATAGTGGCAGGAGGCAAAGCTTACACAGTGAAAGGACTCGGTTACCGCCCTGAGGGAGAAATACAGGAAAATGATCAGATAGTGGATCTGGCGTCAAACAAAGCCCTGGAGCTTTGTCTTAAAGCTGGTATGCTCTGCAACGACAGTTCATTGAAAGAAAAAGAAGGCGCATGGACCATTGAGGGTGACCCAACAGAAGGCGCAATGGTGGTTGCCGCACGTAAAGCTGGCTTCGAGGCAAAGGAGCTGGAGCAGGAACATCCCCGTCAAGACGCCATTCCTTTTGAGTCGGAACACCAGTACATGGCAACCCTGCATGGCGGCACCCACCCCGCTATATACCTGAAAGGCTCTGTGGAAGCCGTACTGGAACGGTGCAACAAGGCCATGCTACCGGACGGTGAGCTAAGCGCGCTAAACAAGGAAGCTATTCAAAAACAGGTAGAAGAACTGGCAGGACAGGGACTGCGGGTGCTGGCTTTTGCCATGGCAGCGGCACCTGCAGGCATGTCTGGTATCGACCACAACGACACCAAGTCAAACCTCATTTTCCTGGGTGTTCAGGGCATGATCGACCCGCCCCGACAGGAGGCTGTGGAGGCTGTAAAGTTGTGCCAGAAAGCAGGCATCAATGTAAAAATGATTACTGGTGACCATGCTGTTACAGCCGCTGCCATTGCCAGCCAGATAGGATTAGAAGGCCGCCAGGAAAAAGGAAGGTTAGTGGCTGTTACAGGCAGGGAACTGCAACAGATGGAGGACAGGGAGCTGGAAGAAGTAGCTGAACAGACCTCTGTTTTTGCCCGGGTGTCCCCGGACCAGAAGCTACGGCTGGTAAAAGCACTGCAGGCCCGCGATAAAGTAGTAGCCATGACGGGCGACGGCGTGAACGACGGGCCGGCGCTGAAGCAGGCGAACATAGGCATTGCCATGGGCATCACCGGCACCGATGTCGCCAAAGATGCCTCCGACATGGTACTTACCAACGACAACTTCTCCTCTATAGAGGGTGCCGTAGAGGAAGGCAGAAGTGTATTTGATAACCTGACGAAGTTTATCGTCTGGACACTACCTACCAACCTCGGTGAGGGGCTACTTGTGCTGGCTGCGGTCATCGCAGGTACGCAACTGCCGGTGCAACCTGTGCAGATATTGTGGGTGAACATGACAACGGCCGTATTGCTGGGCCTGACGCTGGCATTTGAACCGAAAGAACCAGGCATCATGGACCGGCCTCCGCGCCCTTCTGGAGAACCTATCCTGACAAAGGAATTAATCATGCGTACCTTGCTGGTAGGAGTGCTCCTCTTGATTGTGTCTTTTGGCCTCTACCACTATGAGGTAAGACAAGGTGCTCCCACAGCAGAGGCACAGACAGTAGCCACCACCGTATTGGTCGTGCTGGAGTCTTTTTACCTGCTCAGTTGCCGCTCTCTTGTAAGGCCGATGAGGGAAATTGGCTACTTCACCAACCTGTGGGTCTTCTATGGCATTGCAGCCATGCTTTTTTTCCAGGCCCTGTTCATTTACCTCCCTGTCATGAATACCCTGTTCAGTTCAAGCCCACTGGACGTAATGCAGGTGCTGCGCATTTTTGGCGCCGGCGTTATACTGCTCCTCATCGTGACGGTGGAGAAATACTTCAGGTTTAAGAGCAATGCAAAACATGCCTGAGCCGTCACAAAGAAGAGAAAAGAAAGGACAATTACGAGCAACACATCGACACCTCACTTAATGGCCGCATGACCTGCTGCAGTTGTATCCCCGACAACAAGTGACACCCCTATAAGTGCTGCAGACGGAATGACAGGCCAATCATCGATACAGAACAAAACAGGAGGCACAGCAAAGAGAGCAAATAAACTTCTCATGCGGTGCCTCCTGCGTCATGTCAAAGACATGTACTGCCCGTACAGGCGAACTGGAAAGAGCATCTAGCTTTTTACTGTCATGTCGGTTATCAAATAAATCAAGAGGCGCAGCTGCATTCCCAGGTGCTTTTACCGCCGGTTCCGCTAAACCTAATCTTCTTCTTTCCGGAACAGCATTACGGCTGCGGTTACGACAACGGCTCCCACCACCAGGCTCTGCAACATGCCGGCTTTGTTGTACTTCCACTTGGCGTTCATGCCTTTCTCGGCCCATATATTGGGCATTCTTCCGCTCTTCAGGTCATCCACAACACCTTCTACCACGTTAACGCGGTCTGCCAGTAACAGGGGTAACCAATGGCCAAAACTTCCTTCTCCGTACCGGAAGGCATAACGCCGGAGCATGCCGCTCAGCCCTGTTGGCGGCATGGCCGTACCGAAGACGGCCGTCACGTTGGGGCGCTCAATAGAATGCAGCACTTCGATGTTTACCGGCTGCTGCGGCGGTCTCTTCCAGCTATAGCCGTCTTTGGTGTCGTTGCTGCGGTTGCGCATGGGGTAAGTCGGGTCGTTCTTCGGGTCTGCATCTATGCCCCAGCCTTTAATATGTGCGTAGTCTTTTGCCGTGGCAGGTGCCTCGATGCGCCATTCTTCTATGTTTGCGTTTTCTTTTGCTTTGTTATTCATGATAGTCCTCCTTTAGATTCTAGCTGATGGTGGAACAAGAACGGGTTTGATGCAATTGTCCAGTTTGTCTGAGAAAATGCGGTAAGCATCGGCCACTTCTTCTAAAGGGAAATGGTGCGTTATCATCTCCCTGGGGCTGAATACACCGTTTTGCACGTGCTCAATCATTTTAGGCAACAGGCGTTTCACCGATGCTTGGTTTCCGCGAATGGTAAGCCCTTTGTTCAGGGCGTTGCCAATCGGCACCAGGTTGAGCGTTGGGCCATACACCCCCACAATGGAGATAATGCCTCCTTTTTTCGCGGAGTTGATGGCCCATTGCAGCGCTGTGGCAGAACCCGCCTGCATCAGCGTTTTTCTGCCGGTAATTGTCTGCAGGGCGCTGCCCGCTGCCTCGGCACCAACGGCATCAATACAAACATCAGCTCCCAGCGAGTCAGTTGTTTTCTTCATGAACACCACCGGATCTTCTATCGACCTGAAATTGTATGCTTCACACTGCGCAAATTTCCGAACAAAATCAAGCCTGTACTCCTCCTGGTCAAACACAATGACGCGGCCTGCCCCGAACAACCAGGCACTTTTAGCCGCCATGATACCCACAGGGCCTGCTCCGAAAACAGCCACGGTATCTCCTTTCTGAATACCACCCATCTCGGCAGCCTGGTAGCCAGTCGGGACCACGTCCGTCAGCAACACCGCATCATCCGGGTGCATGTCCTTGGGCATCACAGTAGGACTGACATCGGCATAAGGCACCCGTACATACTCGGCCTGCCCGCCGTTATAACCGCCGGCAATGTGCGAGTAGCCAAAAATACCGCCAACCGCAGTGGCCTGTGGATTGGCTTCGTGGCAGTTTCCGTACATTTCCTGCTTACAGAAAACACACTGGCCGCACGCTATGTTGAAAGGCACGATTACCTGGTCTCCTACTTTGAGTTTGTGCACATCAGGCCCGATTTCTTCCACCACTCCTATGAACTCATGGCCAAAGGTCTCCCCTACCCGGGTATCAGGCACATTGCCATTGTACAAATGCAAATCAGACCCACAAATACAGGAGCGGGTAACCCGAACAATGGCATCCTGGGGATGCAGTATCTCGGGCATTGGTTTATCACGATCGAGGCGGACCCGCTGAGGCCCCCGGTAATTCATTGCCAGCATAAGTTTATTTTCTTAAGGTTAAGTGTGACATTATAAAATAATAAGTTTTCATTTCACTAAAGTTCTGCCTACTGCACAGGCTTTTTATCCTGCAAACAGGTGCTCTTATGCATACTCCCCTACGCAGCAACTGGTTTATGTAAAGGGAGGTTTGCGCTATTTTCTGTGGTGCCTCAAAAGAACCAGGGTAGTGTCTAAGGCCGCTCTCCTACCGTCCAGCCCACCCGCGCCACAGGATGGCGGTATGGCCCCTGAATAAGCATGTCGGCAACAGCGCCTGTGGCAAAGGCGTAAATTGCCTTGTGCAGCAAGTCAATTGCCTGCTCATCTTTTGGCCACGTCCAGGGAGGCGCTCCTACCCCGGTCGCATTCTCCAGGCTCTGGTCGCAGAGCAGGCGCAGGTTTGTGAACATAAAGGATCCCACCGGACCACGAAAACCGTTTTCAGCCATCAGCCCACGTACAGCTCCCATCAGGATGCCCTGCCCCCAGTGCATAGCCCAGTTAAAGCCCAGCCTTTCTGAGTCTGGTTTATGCGGGCGACCCAAAAGCCGCTCCAGTGTATGGGCAGGCACATAAGAGTCAGGCCTCTTTGTTAACTGCTGCTCTAACTTCTCTGCCAGGGTCATGGCGGCCACTCCCGCGGCTCCCGCCAGCATCCCATATAGTACTGCCTTTGCTGTCATGTCTGTTTTCTCCTTTCCCCGCTGCCTTCTGTCCGGGGCTTTTAAATGTTTTTGTATATACCGCACGCTGCTCCTGCAGGTGTTCTTCGCAGAAATTGATGCTATCAGTCTACGCTTTAAGAAGCCTGTGGTTCCGCCACCACCCGGCTGCCCGTGATGGCAGCAAGGCTTTTTGTCTTGTAAAGCAGGCTGCTATAACCGCTCTGGGCGGCCCGCCACAAGGCCGGTGTTGGATGATGCTCTGGTTAGATACTACCGGCTACGGCCTCATTCAGGTAAGAAAGGGCATCCTGCTCGCCAAAAATGAGCGGGTTAAACTGCAGCGTTTTATCGTCGGGGTGGTGAAGCGTGCGCTTTAACACAAAATCAAAAAGCAGTGGATTTCTGCTGTAAATTTCATTGAGCGGGGCCACGTGCTCCTGTTCCAGGTAGCCCATCTGCGCCAGGGCTTTGGTAGACACAACTGAATTGATGGCTGGCAAAGGGTAATCGGTCCCGTTGATAAGGCGGTGGTGGATATCCTGCCGCTCTAATATAGCTTTCAGCGGTTCACCAGAGCGGTTTATTTGCACAAGGCCTGATATGTCGCCCCACAGCTGCCCTACATACCGGGGCTCCTCCATCAGGCGGAGAAACAGCTTGTAGTTTTTTTCCATCGGCTTGTCCTCCCTGTCAAAGGCCTGGTTTGTACCCAGTCCTGCGCAATGCGCCATGATGATTTTAACGCCCATGTCCAGGGGTTTGATAAACAGCAGTGGGTTACCCAGGTGTTGCAGGCCCACCACTTTCAGGGCATCTTCATCTCCGGTATGCGTCAGCAGCACCATGTCCAGTTCCACCATTTTTTCAAAAAAGCTTTCGCATGCGCGACTGGAGGCATCAATCGCCATTTCATTAGGTATCCATTTCACCATTCTGACACCACGGTTTGCCCATTTTTCGAGCTCCTCCAGCGCATCTTTGCGGTAAGGGTGCACCGAAATGCAGGGGCTGAACACCCTGGGGTTCTGCTGGCAGACCTGCATCACGTACTCATTTGGCACATATGCCTTTGTGTTGTTCAGGTTTTCAGTGCCGTCTGTGTTATAGCTTTTATCCAGTGCCAGCACAAATGTTTTAGAAGGGTAAGGCAGGTCGCCGATAAGGTTCAGGAACCGCTGCAGGTATTGTTCGTCCGCCTTCTCCCGGTCTTCAATGCCGGAAGCGCTGATGTAAACGTGTAGCTTTGTTTTATCTTCCGGATGAAGAAAGCTGTCCATTTCAGGGTTCACCCAGATACCGGAACCGCTTGTTCCAAAGCCCAGCATATGAGCATGGTAATCAAAGATTATTCCGTCCGGCACGCCTTCATAGGCTTTCTGTATCAGTTCCTTCGCCTCCCCGCCCAGCACTACATCTGTTGGGTTCTTCTCAAAATCCCCGGCTAGTTTGTCTATTATTTTGTTTTCCATCGCTCTCCCGCTTTTTCTTATTGGCTTACGCACACGCAAAAACATAGGATTAAACCAGCATCTACAGCTACAGCAACAGCTCACAAAGTCCCTGAAGAGGGACAGGGCGGGTATCCCTTAACCTGCTATGAGAGTCTGCTGTACCGCCTCAGTGGGAGTTCTCCTTAACTTTACTTTCGGCACCACCTGAAGCCTGTCCATGTACTGCTTAAACCTGGACTGTATACCGGCACCTTTCTCCCGGTGATGCATTTCAAGTTTGTGCTGCAGGTGCTTTTTTTGACTGAAAAGAAAGGACAGGCTGTGCCATGTGCAGTTTAGCGGCAGCCTGCGGAATGCTTCTGCGCGCTCCCCCTCTCCAAAGATGCAGAACTGAAGAAACAAGAGTATCATAAACATTGCTTATGAATTGTATTAAAAGTATAAATAAAAACTAATATCAATAGCAGTTTATATTTGCACCATCAGGAACATACAATCAGTCTGTATTTTACAATTTCGTTTGATGGCTTCTAAAGGTAAAGATGTTTTAAATGCCAGTCGGCTTCTCTCTGAGGGAAATCTGGTGGCCATACCCACTGAAACGGTTTATGGACTGGCAGCAAATGCGCTTGATGCGACTGCCGTTGCAGAAATATTCAGGGTTAAAAACAGGCCGCACTATAACCCCCTGATCGTCCACATCAAACACAGGAACGAGTTAAAGAATTATGTAACTGCTGTGCCACCGGTTGCGGAGAAACTGATGGAAAGGTTCTGGCCGGGCCCCTTAACCTTGCTGCTCCCTAAAAAAGAGAACATTCCGGCAATTATCACGGCATCACTCCCGCATGTGGCCATCCGGGTTCCGGACCATCCTTTAACACTGGAATTACTGCAGGCGCTACCCTTTCCGCTGGCAGCACCAAGCGCGAACCCTTTCTGCTACATCAGCCCGACACGCGCTTCGCATGTGCAGCAGCAGATAGGAGATAAAATACCCTACATACTGGATGGTGGTCCCTGCCTGCAGGGAGTGGAGTCCACAATTGTAGGTTTCGAGCAGGGCCAACCTGTTGTCTACCGCCTGGGGGCCATTACGCCCGAGGAAATAGAAGAAGTGGCAGGCCCGGTTAAAATGCACGAGCAAGCCGGAAGCAGGCCTGCCACCCCCGGAATGCTGCCCTATCACTATTCACCCAGAACACCGCTCTACCTGACCGACAGGCTGGAGGCTTTACTGGAAAAAACAGACCCTGGATCAACAGGCATCATCACTTTTCACAAAACCATTGAGCGTTTTCCGGAACAGCATCAGGTGGTGCTATCACCTGCTGCCAACCTGCACGAAGCTGCCCGCAACCTGTACCACTCGCTGCACAAGCTGGATGCTATGAACCTGGATTTTATTCTTGCAGAGAAACTTCCTGACGTAGGCCTTGGAAAAACGATGAATGAGCGACTGAAAAAAGCATCCGGAAAAACAACGGCAGGGTCCTTTGCCCAGGCGGCTGAAAACTTAAATTTTTAGCACCCCCATAACCAGAAACCTAAAAGAAAAACAGATAAATGAACGAACAAAAAACAGCCCCTCTCGCCAGTGGCCTGGCTGGCCTGCGTGCAAACCTGAAGAGTGACGCCCTCTCCGGCTTCCTGGTGTTTCTGATTGCCCTGCCCCTCTGCCTGGGCGTCTCTATGGCCAGTGGCTTTCCGCCTGTGGCGGGCATTCTGACTGCCATTATCGGCGGCATGGTTGTCAGCTTTCTGGGTGGTTCTGAGCTGGCGATAAAAGGACCGGCTGCAGGACTGATTGTGATTGCACTGGGAGCTGTGGAAGAACTGGGCCAGGGAGATGCCCTGCTGGGCTATAAACTGGCCCTGGCCACAATTGTGGTGGCAGGCGTCATTCAGATTGTTTTCGGCCTGCTGCGGAGCGGCGTGCTCGGGGATTTTTTCCCGGCAGCTGCCGTTAGCGGCATGATGACCTCCATCGGTATCATCATTATTTCGAAACAGGTCTTCACTTTGGTGGGTGTGAAGCCTGCAGGCAAAGAGCCCCTGGAACTGCTGGCAGAAATACCCCACGGTTTAGCCAACCTCAACCCTCAGATAGCCATCATCGGCATCACCAGCCTGCTCCTCCTCTTTTCTTTCCCGCTCCTGAAAAACAAGTACCTGAAGCGGGTGCCTGCTCCTCTCCTGGTCATACTCCTGTCAATTCCGCTGGGGCACCTGTTTGACCTGGCACACAGCCACACTTACCTTTTCCTGGATAAGCACAACTACAGCATCGGGCCTGAGTTTCTGGTAACATTGCCTAAGAGCCTGCTGAGCGCGGTAACCTTCCCGGACTTTTCGCAGCTGCTGACAGGTACCTCAATCAAGTACATCATTATGTTTGCTGTAGTAGGTTCACTGGAAACTATCCTGAGCACAAAAGCAGTGGACATGCTGGACCCTTATAAACGCAAATCGAACCTGAACCGCGACATGGTGGGTGTGGGCATAGGCAACACACTGGCCGGACTGGTAGGTGGGCTCCCCATGATTTCAGAAATTGTACGCTCTTCTGCCAATGTGAACAACGGAGGCAGGACCCGATGGGCTAACTTTTTTCATGGGCTTTACCTGCTGGTTTTCGTGGCCTTTGCCCCTGGCCTGATTCATCAGATACCGCTTGCCGCACTGGCCGCGATGCTTATTTACACCGGCTTCCGCCTGGCTTCGCCAAGCACTTTTATTCAGACGTTTCACAAAGGCTGGGAGCAGCTGCTTATCTTCCTCATCACCATTGTTTTCACCCTTTCCACTGATTTGCTGGTGGGCATAGGGGCAGGTATAGCTGCTGAGTTGCTCATCCTGTTGTTGAAGGGACTCCCCCTCAAAAGTGTATTCAAGCCCGGTATTGTACTTCAGCAGCACGAAGATAACGACTATCTGCACGTTGCCTTTTCAGATGGGGCTGTGTTCAGCAACTACATTACCCTGAAGAAGTTTCTGGATAGCCTCCCCCGTCAGAAGCACCTGGTGCTCGACTTCTCTGAAACGGTGGTGGTAGACCATACCGTGATGAAGCACCTGCACCAGTACCGGGAGGAGTACATGGCGCAGGGAGGATGGCTGGAGATTTCCGGATTGCATGGCCACAAACCGAATTCACGTCACCCGCTCGCAGCCCGGGTAAAAGTGCAGCACCTGAGAAAAGAAAATGTAGCTGCTTAAGGCAGCAGAACAACAAACGCGAAGGCAGTTCTTCCTAAGAAGAACTGCCTTCGCGTTTGTTGTTCCAGCATCCCCCGCTCTGACCTAAAGAAGCTTCTCTTATGTACTCCCTATGTGTTTGATATTCTTTCTCCGTTCCCCCTGGTGTAAATGCTGAGTGCCCTTCCTATCACCTTGTTTTTTCCTCTCTACCGGCATTAACTCCTGAGAAACATGTTTCCCCGTGCCGAACCTGCCTTTGTTGGTTGAACATTGCTCCCGTTTTTGCGTTTCTTCTCTTCAAATATGCATACTAAAAACATCCATTTCGGCCGGTTCAATAAAAGTTTACTTTCGGTGCTGCTGATATGCCTCGTCCTGTACCTGGGTAAAACATTCCTTATACCGATAGCGATTGCTGCTTTTTTTGCCATGCTGCTCTACCCGATGGTACAAAGGCTACAGCGCTACAACCTGAAAGAGCCTACAGCAGCACTGGTTTCCATCCTGGTGCTGCTTTCTGTTATCGTGGCCCTGGGTGCGCTGGTGTCTTACCAGGTGGGGGTACTTGAGTCTGACCTGCCCCGCTTAGAAGAGCGGGTAGAGGAAAAAACAAACAGGCTCCAACGGCTTCTGTATCAGACCACAGATATAACGGAACATGAGCAGGAAGAAATAATAGAGGAGAAAAAGCCGGATATTGCAAAAGCCGCGTTCAAAAGTGCCCGTGATATTATAATGCAGGGCCTTTTCATCCTGCTCTTTGTTTTCATTGTGCTGACGTACACTTTCTTCCTGATGATTTACCATCGGCGGATTCAGAACTTTTTCGTCAGCCTCCGCTTATTCGAGAGCAGAAAGGAGTCGCGGGTAATGCTCGCCCGGATCTCCATCATCATACATGATTACCTGAAAGGCACCCTGACCGTTATTTCCACTTTAGCAGTGGTGTATGCGCTGGGCTTTTGGGCCATTGGTATTGAGCATGCCATCCTGTTTGCCATGATTACGGCCCTGCTGCGCGTGATTCCGTATTTCGGGTCTTTCCTTGGCATTGCGTTTCCTATTGCGTTCGCCTTCCTGACAAAAGACTCCCTCTGGTACCCGGTTCTGGTACTGATCTTTTTTATGGTAACACAGCTCCTGGAAGCAAACCTGCTGACGCCCTACATTACCGGTTCAAAAGTTAAATTAAACCCACTGGCTACTATCATGGTTATTTTACTGGGCAACCTCCTGTGGGGGGTAGCCGGTATGATCCTGTTTGTTCCTTTGTTCGCCAGCCTGAAAGTAATTTTTGACCGGATACCCCGGTTAAATCATTTTGGGTATATCCTCGGTAAAGAGGAAAAATCCAAAAGTCCCTCCGGCTAGCTTTCAGCTGTGATGATGTTTTGAAAGGCCCAGCCTGACAACCAGTACCTTTGCCTGTCTCTTCTCTACCGGACGTAAACCGCTCAGCTAGTTTAAAAGTGGCAGGAAAGGTCCTGTACCTGTTGCGATGAATTTCAAATTGCGCCCTCCATTCGCCCCATTGTTTTTGGTTTGACAGGCATAAAAAGCCGTAGTTCTATTCTAAAATAAAGCTAAAGGCATCAACCAACAGAATTGCACTCCGTTTTATAGCGTATATCAAAATACAAATGGCAAATGAAAGACACAAAAGGAAGAGCGGCCGAAAAACCTAGTGATATTCCCGGCAAAGGATGGAAAGAAGTGATGTTGAGGGTAAAAGACCAGTTGAGCACCGACAACATCAGCATAGTGGCAGCCGGGGTGGCATTCTACTTCTTCCTGGCTGTTTTTCCCTTGTTGACCGCCACTATCTCTATCTACGGCCTGGTGATGGACCCGGTAGAAGTAGAGCAGCAGATGGAGCAGCTTACCACGGTGTTGCCACAGGAAGCACAGCAAATCATCACAGATAGGTTGCGGAACATTGCAGAATCCTCTGGTACGGCATTGGGTTGGGGCGTCATACTGAGTATACTCCTGAGCTTGTGGTCTGCCAATAACGGTACAAAGTCGTTGTTCGAGGGAATCAACATTGCCTATGACGAAAGGAATGACAGAAGTTTCCTGAAACTGAACGGGATTACGCTACTCTTCACGCTGGGGGGCATTATATTCGGTACTCTTGCCGTACTACTGGTGGTTGCCTTTCCTGCCATCATAGACAGTCTGGGCCTTCCGGATGGGCTGAAAACTGTTCTCCAGCTAGGCAGATGGGTGATATTGGCAGCCATTGTGATGCTGGGACTTTCATTACTTTACAAGATTGCCCCTTACAGAGACAACCCGAAGTTCAGATGGGTGAGCTGGGGATCTGCCATCGCCACTGTTCTGTGGATTATTGGTTCGCTGCTTTTTTCGTGGTACGTGAACAACTTCGGTAGTTATGATGAGATGTATGGCTCTGTAGCTGCTGTCATCATCCTGATGCTCTGGTTTAACCTGACAAGCTTTATTATTCTGTTGGGTGCAGAAATCAATTCTGAGATGGAACATCAAACTGCCAAAGACACAACAGTTGGAAAGGAAGAACCGATGGGAAATCGCGGTGCCTTCCATGCCGACCATGTGGCAGAAGATGGCGAAGAGAAGTAAAGGACGCAGGCAAGCCTTCATTTTACAGGAAGCCGCAGCGGTTTTTGTACCGGCTGCGGCTTCTTTTTACCAGCTGTTTCAAAAGAACTGAAGCGCCTGTTCCCCTGGTGCCGGCTCTTACCTGGCTCCTTAACCACTAAAGAGAAGTGTTGCCACTCCCGGTGAACCATTCCGCAGCACTTTCAGAAATGTTAGTCGGAATTTCATGCCCTCCTTCAAACTCTGTATAGTTCACCTCCAGGCCCTGCCGCTGTAGTTGCGGTAAAATGCGCCTGGCACAGGGGTCGATGGGCAGTACAGCATCATGGGTACCATGAGACATAAATACGGCAGGTTTTCCGCTCTTTTCAAGGGTATAAGCAAAACCCGGTGAGAAGGCAATGATGTGCGTGAACAAGTCTCCGTTCGTCAAACCCAGGCACAGCCCATACGAAGCACCATCTGAAAAGCCCCCGATGGCCACGTGCGCAGAGTCTATTAAATAGTTTTCGAAAGCCAGGGCAAGCGCCTGGTCTATGAAAATAACATCAGGGCCAAAGGCATCGCTCGCAATTATGTCCCAGGAGTAAGACCGGGAAGCAGGTGCTATCAGAATGATGTTTTTCTTATCTGCGTACCGCTGAAGCAGGGAAAGGCCTTGCTCAGCAGGCGCTCCTGCACCATGCAGCATAACAGCAAGCGCGGCAGGTCGGCAGTTATCATACCCAGCCGGAATGTAAATAAAACCATCCTTCTTATTGTCGAGTCCCAGCCGCTGTACCCCCTTTTTGAATTCAGTTTGCCTGTCAGTCTGGACCGGCCTTGTGGTTAAACGTCCTGATTTATACTTCGCTCTTTCCAGCATCCTGCCTCCCTCCTCTTTTTTGTACAAGAAACATGTATACACTTACGGGAAAAAACATAAGAATGTGCGCCTATGGGCAAGGTACAAAACTTAAAATCCCAGAGATTTCCTTCGTTGTTTTAATTAGGAACAGTACCTGCTTTAATGAAACCGGCACGTATACTACACCACCTGTTACACCAAAATGATGTACGATCTTGCTTAAGTCTATCCTGTTTTGTGCCATTTTTCTTTTACTACTATATGTTTTGCTCATGGGCCTTTTATCTTTTCAGCAGGAACGAATGATTTTCTTTCCCCAGAAGCTACCCCAGGATTATGCTTTTAATTTCAGCCAGGAGTTCGAGGAAGTCTATATTCCTGCAAAAGATGGCACCAGGCTGCATGGGGTCCTCTTTAAAGTTGCTTCGCCAAAGGGTTTATTCTTTTATTTACATGGCAACGCCGGTTCTCTGGACTCATGGGGCTGGATAGCCAAAACCTATACTGATTTAGGGTACGATATTTTTATACTGGATTACCGTGGTTACGGCAAAAGTGAAGGGGAAATAAGCAGCGAAAAGCAATTGTACGAAGACGTGCAGGCAGCTTATGATGTCTTAAAAACAAGATATGCCGAAGAAAGCATTATCATAGCTGGTTACTCCATCGGAACAGGCCCGGCAGCCATGCTGGCCTCGGTCAACAAGCCCCGGCTACTACTTTTGCAGGCTCCCTATTATAGCCTCGGGAACCTGATGCAGAACCTGTACCCTTTTGTGCCGGGCTTCCTGCTAAAATATAAGTTCGAAACATTCCGTTTCGTGGAAAAGACAGAGGCTCCTGTTGTGATTTTTCACGGCATGCAGGATGAGATAATTTATGCCGGCTCCTCAGAAAAACTGAAAGCGCACCTGAAGCCTGCAGACAAGGTGATTCTACTGGAGAGGCAGGGGCACAACGGGATGAATGAAAACCCGGTTTATCAGCAGGAATTAGCCGCCTTGCTTTCCCGCATCGAGTAGCAGTCTTTTTCTGGAAGCCTCCGGGCGGACTAGTGAACATGTATTTGCTTTACCAGGGTAATTACTCCTAAAAATTACCATCTCCATTTCTGACGGCACGACCACAGATATAAAAAAAGAGGAGCACATAACTCCTCTTTTTTTATATCTGTGGTTAATTTCTCAGTACCTGTCTGACGTATCTGCCTCGCCCACTTCCTGAAAATGGGTAGCTTGCTTGATGGTTTTTTCTTTGCCATCTGCATCCTCGTACGAACGCTCCTCCACCTCTACCGACAGTGTTTTACCTTTCAGTTCTTTTGAATCCACTTCCGCTTTTTCAATACCCACTGCTTTCAGGAAAGAAGCCAGAATAGGCTGGCCAGGCTCACTCAGGTAAAAACGCTGGTTTACAAATCCATCTTCATTTTCAAGGCGGCAGTTAATAAAAGGCACCTCCTTGTTTTCGCTTTTGCCCTCCTCCACTTCTGTGATCTGTACCACATGACGGCCGTTAGGCAAAAAGGGCTTTTCATCTATCTTCAGTTTCATACTATTCAGGTTAAAGCTTATCAGTTAAACTATTTGCTAATTATTTACGCAAAAGATCCATAATAGTTACTTTAGCAGTATAATTACAGCAGATATTGCTAACTATATTAGCATATCAGGGTTCACTTTTTGCTTTTCTAACCTTAGTCCTTGTTTTGTCCGTACAACATAGTGCTTGCAAGCGCAGAAAGAAGCGGATGTAAGCATTATAACATGTATCAATAAAGACAAGAAGAAAACTATGGCAGACAATAAAGATAACATCAGCAACGAATTGAAAAGTCATGCAGGAAAAGGTGGAAACGTGAGCGGGCAGCAGCCAGGCGACATAACCGGACCTGTCGGTGGCAGCGCCGAAAACACACGCGGAGAAAACAAGCCAAGCCGTGAGGGCCATGGCGGTGGTGCAAAACCAGGAGGAGACAGTCCGGATAAAGAAAGCAACCAAACGAACCTGACAACTACATCCCGCGGCGCAGACAGCACTGACAAAGAGTTCCGTACGGACCAGCCAAACGCCAGCACGCTGAAAGGGCATAAAAGCAACGAAGGCTTAGGTAACGAAAAAGAGTAAATCTTTACAAGACTTAAAGCACATTAGGTTAAGGATAATAAGACCCGGGACATCCCGGGTTTTTGCTTTTCCGGCATTCTTAACACTTCTCATGCACACACCCTTCATCATCCGACAGAGAAATTTTCTCACCTGCTCAAATAAGAACTGCTGTTACTGCATTGCCTCCCCGCGAGGCATAGCAACTGAGCAGGCGCATGAATTCCTCCCGGGGAGGCCCATAAAATCCGGAATATTTTTATATTGCTTTAAATACTGCTTCGGACAAGCTTCGATCGGCTTAGCATAAAGCAGCATGAGCCAGCATAACCCTTGCAGGTTCCGGAATAACACAGAAATTACACTGACACATAAACTGTAATCAACCTTCCTACGCCATGCCATTTCTCCCAATCAACCGCCGAAGTTTTCTGAAAGGTGCAACAGCCACACTAGCCCTCACAGCGCTGGGTGCGCACGGAATAAGCTTTGCCAACCCGGCTAAAACACTGCGTGTCGGTTTAATCGGGACAGGCTGGTACGGGAAAAGCGACTTGTTCCGTTTGATGCAGGTTGCCCCGGTAGAGGTGGTGGCGCTTTGCGATGTAGATAAAAACATGCTGGCAGAGGCGGCATCTCTTGTAAACGAGCGCCAGAAGTTGCGCCGGAAGCCGCGCCTTTACGAGGACTACCGGAAAATGCTGGCCGATAACAAATTTGATATTGTGCTGATCGGCACCCCCGACCACTGGCATGCCCTTCCCACTGTCGCGGCAATAAAAGCCGGCGCACACGTTTACGTGCAAAAGCCAATCAGTGTGGATGTGCTGGAAGGGGAAGCCATGCTGGCCGCTGCCCGCAAATACAACCGCGTGGTGCAGGTGGGTACACAGCGGAGAAGTACCCCTCACCTTATCGAAGCTAAAAAGAACATCATCGATGCCGGGCTGCTCGGTAAAGTGTCGCATGTCGAGATGTACTGCTACTACCACATGCGCAGCAATGCCAACCCACCAGAGCAACCTGTACCTGATTTCCTGAATTATGACTTTTGGGCTGGCCCTGCACCGCTTCGCCCTTACGACGGACTGCCCCACCGCCGCTGGCGCAACTATATGGAGTACAGTAACGGGATTGTCGGCGATATGTGCATCCATATGTTTGATGCTGCGCGCTGGATGCTGCAGCTCGGCTGGCCAAAGCGCATCCACTCCACCGGTGGAATTTATGTTCAGAAAGAAGGGGCGGCAAACACGGCCGATACCCAGACCGCTACCTTCGAGTATGATGGACTCAACTGTGTGTGGCAGCACCGTACCTGGGGCACTCCTGTGAATCCTGATTATCCCTGGGGGCTGACCATCTATGGTGAGAAAGGCACTTTGTTAGCCAGCCCGCATCAATATGACTTTATTCCTGTGGATGAGAGCGGAGAAAAAGTACACCGCGATGCCCTCTATGAAAAGGAAACGTACCCGGAGGATTTAAAAGAAGAAGGTATCGAATTGCATGCCGCGCCGGCAACCAGGCGGCACATGCAGGACTTTCTGGCGGCTATCGATAAAGGCAGCCGGCCAGTAGCCGATATTGAAGAAGGCCATATCTCTACGGCCAGCTGCATCCTGGCCAACCTCTCCATGGCATTGGGCCGGCCCCTCGTGTACGACCCCGTTCGGCAGGAAGTAAAAGGTGATCCGGAGGCGACGGCCTTGTTGCAACGGCCTTACAGGCTACCCTGGGTTCACCCGGATGCAACAAAAGTATAGCGCCAGGTTCCATAGCCGGTCATCAGACAGCCCTCCTGCATGAACAGTTTCAAAGATTTCTGGCCCCTCGTCTGGCTTGCCGTAAAGGGCAAAGAACAGGACTATACCACCCTGAGTGTTAAAAGAAGCATTTTGTTGCTGGCCATTCCGATGATCCTGGAAATGGTGATGGAGTCTTTGTTTGCTGTGGTAGACATCTTCTTTGTGGGGAGACTGGGCTCCGATGCCTTGGCCACGGTAGGGTTGACAGAATCGGTGCTGATGATCATTTATGCTGTTGGCATGGGAATCAGCATTGCGGCAACCGCCATGGTATCGCGCCGCATCGGTGAAAAGAACTATCTGGAAGCAGGCAACATTACCTATCAGCTTTTAGTGACAGGGAGCCTGATAGCCCTGCTCATGGGTGTCCTTGCCACTTTCTTTGCGGCGGAAATACTGGCCCTGATGGGTGCTGCACCACAAATTATCAGGAGTGGCATTCGGTTCACTCAGATCATTTTTGCCGGCAACATCGCCATCATCATCCTTTTTATGGTAAACGGTGCCTTCCGGGGAGCAGGGCAACCACACCTGGCCATGCGCGCGCTTTGGATTGCAAACGGGGCTAATATTGTGCTGGACCCCATCCTGATATTCGGGATTGGCAACATCAACGGGCTGGGACTCGAGGGAGCTGCCTGGGCCACAACAGCCGGGAGAAGCCTGGGAGTTGTTTACCAGCTTTATCACCTGCTCAACGGCCGGCATTTGCTCCGGATTGGGAGGGAGAACCTGGTGATTCGCCTGGCTATGGTGAAGCGTATCCTGCAGGTCTCTTCCGGCGGAATGGGCCAATACCTGATTGATTCCGCCAGCTGGATCTTCCTGACAAGGATTATTGCCGAGTTCGGAAGCCATGCACTGGCTGGCTATACCATTGCTTTCCGTATCATCATCTTTACTATCCTGCCTGCCTGGGGCCTTTCTTCAGCGGCAGCTACCCTGGTGGGGCAAAACCTGGGAGCACAGAAAGCAAAGCGGGCAGAAGTGGCTGTTTGGCTGACCGCCCGCTATAATGTCAATTTCATGGCTGCCCTCACTGTTATTTTTGTTCTGTTCGGAGAGCACCTTTCGGGTTTCTTCACAACAGAGACCGAAGTGGTGGAAGTAGCCTCAGAAGCATTGAAAATTATTACCCTGGGCTATATCTTCTTTGGGCTGGGGATGGTGATGGTGCAGGCATTTAATGGGGCCGGCGATACCCGTACACCCGCCCTTATCAACATCGTGGTACTCTGGATACTGGAAATACCCCTCGCCTACCTGCTTGCTGTGTCCTTTGGTTTTGAAGCTACCGGAATATTCATTGCCATTGCCTTCTGTCATTCTCTGCACGCGCTGGTGAGCTGGTGGCTGTTCCGGCAGGGTAAGTGGAAGGTAATGAGTGTCTGATTGCTTTTATTACTTTCCGGTTAACTGAAACTGGTACGATTGCACCATCAGCTGTTTTCATGCACTCTCCTGACGTGATGTACTTTAGCTTAAATGCATTTATACCGCCTGCACCACCTTTAAATAATCAGTTTAGCCGCAACCTTTGCCAATTATCAGCTGTAGTAGAAAATCAACAAAACCAAGAGGAGTAGCAAATTAAATGGGAATCTTTGACAAAAAGTATACGAAAGCAACAACAGTTTCTTACACCCCCCAGAATGAGCAGGAAGCCTGGATTGCCATTATGCATGCGTGCATTGCAGTAGATGAAGATGTAGCAGACGAAGAGCTGGAAGAGCTGGCGCAGACGCTGGCTTACAAACCCCTGTTTGAGGGGCACAACGTGCGGGAGTATTATAAATCCGTTTTGCTGGCGCACGCCCGGATTGGCAGCAAACAGCTGATCGACAATAGCGTGGAGTACATATCGCCTGAAAAGAAATACGACCTGTTTGCCCTGACAATAGAACTGGTGCTTGCCGATGGTGTTTTAGCCAGCAAAGAAGAAGAACTCATCAGCTATATATCTTCTGCGCTCGATTTAGAGGACCCAATCGCGAAGACAATAGTAGACAAAAGGTTAAGCCACTTTAAAGACTAACCCGGGGCGGACCTCTGCCAGATTTCTATGCAGCCGCTTCACCTCCTCCCCCTCTGGCAGGCTGGTTTAGTCAAAGCGTATGCGTACCTTGCAACAGAATTCATCTTTCCGGCTTCCGGAAGCACAGCACCCGCCATGGCAACCATTTTGCCACGCTGTGACCGGAAGCGAAGGGAAAACATAAGCCCATGAAACTAACAGGCAACATACGCCAGATCAGGAACAGCAGAGACAGCAGGAACAGTGATGTGGCTGTACACCTTAACACGGTGGAATACATTACGCACAAAAAAGACGGCAAATACTACCAGCCTTTTGACTTTGTGGATGAACTGGACACGCCCCTCATTCTTACAGGCGACTGCCTGTCGCTTGCCAATGCAAAGCAGGTAGCGGAAGGAGAATACGAGTTTAACGTGTACGATAAAGTAGGCGACGAATACGAGTTCAACGAGAACAAACTCCTCACCCTCACCCTGGACTATGACTACGATGCCGGCATTACCATTCTAACGGAAGCAACCTATACGGTAACAGTCTCTAACGAGGAGTTCAAGCAGATAAAAGACGAACGGAATAAAGCCAGAAAGAAAAAGCAGGGAAAAGGGCGAAGGAGTAACTAAAAACAGCATGAGAGCCTGCTAATAGAGATCGTTCAAGGTTGCTTAGCAGGTGTGTACAGCGGGTAGCTTGATGGAATAGATACGAATCTTATATTACTTCCTCAGGTACAGCACAAGGTTGGTGTAGTCGATTACCCCTCTTTTGGCAGACAGAATATCGGCGCCAATAATACCGTCCACCTCCTCCAGCTTCATGTTCTGGAAAGCCTTGTTCACATGTTCCAGGCTGACCAGGTAAATGGGAGAGTTTTCGATTTCAAGCTGCCCTATCTCCATCTTATTGCCGACGGACAGCTGCATGCCCATGGCGCCACCTCCTGTTCCTGTCACCACTTTGTTTGATTTGCGGGACGTTAAGTGAAACGCAGACTTTCTTTTTTCCTCTAGTATGGTAGCTCCTGCGCCGGTGTCCAGAATAAAGTTCCCACGCACACCATTCAGGAAAACCTGCATTTGCAGATGTCCGGATGGCATTCTCTTCAACTGTATTCGCTCATACTCCTGGTGCTGCGTGAGTAACTCATCTAAACTGATATTGGTAGCCAAACTTGCCTCGCCTGGCGTATCGGCTGTAATGCCGGAGTCCGGCTGTGGTGCCTCGCAGGCTGCTAACACAGCAACCAGAGCCACTATAAAACAGAAGAAAGTTTTGCTCATATTATTCCTGTTCCAGACATGCTACTTGTTTAAAAGCGCGAGTTCTACTGGTTAAAAACCAGCCACATACTCACCACTATATGAAGCGCAACTGTACAGAAATCGTTTCAAAAAGGGGTAAATTCTATTGTAATGCTCAAGCTTCCGCTAAAAAACCACAAGAGCTACCTGTAAGTGTAGCTCTTGCGGAAAGTCCTTTACTCCATTTTCAGGTTCGTGACCGGGTTTGCTGCGGCGGCTTTCAGGGCCTGGTAACTGATGGTAACAAAGGCCAACAGAGCGGCTACTATACCGGCTGCCAAAAACACCCACACGGGTATATCAATGCGGTAAGCAAAATCCTGCAGCCACTCCTGCATGGCACACCAGGCCAGCGGAAAGGCAATAAGCGCGGCCACCAGAACCAGCTTCAGAAAGTCTTTTGACAGCAACGTAACGATGGAGGATGTTTCGGCACCCAGCACTTTCCGGATACCAATCTCCTTTTTCCTGCGTTCTGCCGCATAGGCCGCCAGTCCGAACAGGCCCAGGCAGGCAACAAAAATGGCAATAGCAGTAAAAATGGTCAGCAGGGTCTTTAACTTATCTTCGGCCCTGTACATCTTCTGGAAATTATCATCTATAAAAATATACTCTAAAGGATAGTCCGGCGAGAAGGTGTCCCAAACCTCCTTTACATGCTCTATGGAGCCCGCAATGTTTCCAGCGCCCATTTTCACGGCTACTTTGTGGTAAGCACCCGGGTAAATCTGCAGCACAGTGGGGTCCATTTTGTCATACAGGCTTTTGAAATGGAAGTCTTTTACAACACCTACTATCTTGCCTTCCTTTAAGGAATCAGGCGCATCCCATCTTGGCCACAGTAAGGTCTGGCCCAGCGCTTTCTCCGGTGTACCGTACCCCAGCTCTCTCACAGCCGTCTCGTTTATCATGAAAGCCTGATCAGCATCTGTTTTAAAGGCCCTGGAGAAAGGCCTTCCTGCCACCACTTTCACATCCAGCGTGTTAATGTAATCAAAGTCTACCATGAGCATGGCAGTAGAAAAAGGCACCTGATCCCCGTTTTTAGGCACCTTGATCCCGTCACCTGCCGTGGCATCACCCGGGAAACCGTAGCCAATCGACACACCCTTTATGCCTGGCCCTTTCAGCACTTCGTTTTTGAATGTCTCGTAGTTGCTGAACATATTTTCTCCCCTCATCTGGAAGAACATGATCTGCTCTTTGTTAAAGCCAAGGTCTTTGTTGTGCAGGTAAGTCACCTGCTTGTATACAACTCCGGCGCTGATGATCAGGAAGATAGACAGGGCAAACTGTACTACAATCAGCCCGTGTCGCAGCCACTGTATGCTTCCGGCTTTATTGTCCACCACAACCGCACTTTTTAAAACGGTTACAGGCTTGAAGCCAGACAAAACCATGGCCGGGTAAAGACCCGCCAGAATGCCGACAACCAGCGTCAGGAGCAGCAGCAAAACAAGGAGAGCTGGTTCCGCAAACACATTGAACCTCATTTCCTTGCCTGTAAACTCATTCAGCGACGGCAACAGCAAGGACGTGAGAGCCGCAGAAAAGATAACACTAATGAGCGTCAGCAGAATTGTTTCTCCCAGGAACTGCAACATTAACTGGCCCCGGCTGGCTCCTATCGCCTTTCGTACCCCCACTTCTTTTGCCCTTTTCATGGACTTGGCAGTAGCCAGGTTCACAAAGTTAAAGCAGGCAATAAGCAAGATAAAAACGGCGATGATACTGAGCGCCCGCACATACGTGATGTTGCCCTTGATTGACTGGTCGTGCTTAAACCCGGCGGAATGAAGGTACACCTCCTGAAGGGGTTGCAGAAAAGGCCGGTATCTGAACGGCTCATTTCTCGCCTCATCAATCTGCTGTGCAACAATGTCCCTGAATTTTGACTCGGCTGCAGCCAGGTTAGCTCCTTCTTCCAGTTTAACATAAGTATAAAACTGCTGCCAACCCCAGCTTTTCATCCTTTCTGCAGGTATCTGGGCGGCTGCCAAAGGAAGCACAAAGTTGACAGGTAAATGGAAGCGTTCTGTTGTACCGAATACCCCTCTTACAATAAAGGGTTCTTTGTTCACCGTTAACTCCTTCCCAACAGGGTCCGTGTCGCCGAACACACGCTTTGAAAATTCATCAGAGATAACAATGGAAGAAGGATCGGCAAGGGCCTTTTCAGGAGAACCGTAAATAAAAGGAAGCTGGAATATGTCAAAAAAGGTTGGGTCGGTATAGAAGCGGCCTTTTTCGTAAATGCTCTTATCCCCGGCCTCCACCAGGTTATTGGCATCAAACTGCAGCATCAGGATACGTACAACGGACTCCACCTCCGGAATACTTTGCTCTAACGTAGACCCGAAGGCGGGAGGCACTACTGCTAAAATGGTACCAGCCTCTTCAGCCGAAATATCGTTGTTGACACGGTATACCCGCTCCCCCTCCGGCAGAAATTTGTCGTACTGCAGCTCATCATACACGAATAAGCCAATCAGCAGGCAGGCTGTGATGCCCAGGGCCAGGCCGGCAATGTTAATAAAGGTAAACCCTTTGTGCCGGAACAGGTTGCGATAAGCGATTTTAAAGTAGTTTCTGAACATATAGCTGAAATTAAGTTTTAAGTCACAAGTAGCAAGGCCCCGGTACAGGAATTTATCTTTCAGAGCTGCCCTATTACCTTCCGGGCTTGCCACTTCAAGTGAAGGCTGCCCTAAAGGCTAATCACTGCTTTCCTGTGCCAGCTAAACAGAACAAGTGCCAAAACCCTATTTATTTGTTTTTCACCGCTTTACAGTTTAATAAGTGCTACAGGGTGTGCAAAAGCGCGCAGCAAGTGTGCGATTTTGCACACCTCCACATTCGCGCATCCTCCCTTCTGCTTCATATTCAGCCTGTTGTATAAATGGCATAATTATAGTTTCTTTCGCTCCTATAGCACATCCGTTTATGCAATTAAAGAAGGCTTCTGTTCTTGTCGTCGATGACGATCCCGATGTACTCACGGCTGTCCGCCTGTTGCTGCGGCCGCAGGTAAAAGAGATAGTAACGGAGAAAAATCCGGAGCACATCCCATCGCTGCTGGCGCACCATGCCTTTGACATAATTCTCCTGGACATGAACTTTGCCAGCTCCATCCATACCGGCAACGAAGGACTTTTCTGGCTTAAGAAGATAAAGGCGCTTAAATCGGGGGCTGCCGTTATCATGATCACCGCTTATGGCGACATTGACCTGGCCATCCGCTCCCTGAAAGAAGGGGCTTATGATTTTGTAGTGAAGCCCTGGCATAACGAAAAGCTGCTGTCCACCATCCAGGAAGCCATCAGCAAAAAAGGCAACGGCTCTAAACTCTCCTCCCCCGGCGAAAGTACGCCCGTGATAGGCTCAGAACTATTAGGCGAGTCTGAGGCCATGCAGGACATTTTCTTCAAGATAAAGAAAGTGGCTCCAACCGATGCCAACATCCTGATACTGGGTGAAAACGGAACGGGCAAGGAACTCATTGCCAAAGCCATTCACCAGTACTCTTTGCGTGCAGACAAACCCTTTATCAAGGTGGATGTGGGCGCACTGACCGAATCACTGTTCGAGAGTGAGTTGTTCGGCCATAAGAAAGGGGCCTTTACCGATGCACGCGAAGACCGCGCCGGGCGTTTTGAAGCAGCGCACAGGGGTACCATCTTTCTCGACGAAATCGGCAACATCTCGCTGCACCAGCAGTCGAAGCTGCTGAGTGTGCTGCAAAACCGCCAGGTGATTCGCGTAGGGGCCAACGATCCTGTAGACATTGATGTGCGCCTGCTGTGTGCCACCAACGTGTCGCTGACAGAAATGGCCAATGAAGCCCGCTTCCGCAAGGACCTTATTTACCGTATCAACACTGTAGAAATTATGATTCCCCCGCTCCGAAAACGCGGGGATGATGTACTCCTGCTGGCGCGGCATTTCATTACGGTGTATGCTAACAAGTACATGAAACCTGCTCCTGAACTGTCTAAACCGGCGCTGGAGAAACTGAAGGCATACCATTTCCCCGGCAATGTGCGGGAACTGCAGTATGCCATAGAGCGGGCAGTTATTATGACGGATAAGAACGTGCTGGAGGCAGGGGATATTATCTTCTCCCCCATAGAGGCAGCCCCGGCAACGGAAGTCATGCCACAGGAAACAAACCTGGAGGAGCTGGAAAAAACGACCATCCTGCGGGTACTGGAAAAACACAACGGCAACCTGTCCAGGGCCTCCAAGGAGTTAGGCATTACGCGCACAGCATTATACCGGCGACTGGGCAAATATGATATTTAGGAACTTTGAAGGAAAGCTGATTCTACGGGTAGTGCTGCTGTGCATCTCCCTAAGCGCCCCTGCCCTTGTGATTGTGAAGGGCTGGCCGGAAACGCTGGTTTTCCTGGTGCCGCTTATCCTGTACCAGGTGTTTGAGCTTATCCGGTTTCTGAAGCAGGCGCAGGAAGAACTGAACCAGTTTGTGGAATCGGTGCATTACCGCGACTTTTCGAGGTACTTTGCCGAGAAGCATGACTCTGCCCTGCTTGATTCGCTGCGGAAGGGTTTCAACGAAATCAACACCACCTTTAAGAGCATTAACCGGGAAAAAGAAACGCAGCACCAGCACCTGCAGAAGATACTGGAAGTGGTGGACACCGGCATCCTGACCTACGACCAGGACAGCGGAGAGGTGCTCCTGATGAATGAAGCCATCAAAAAGCTGCTGCATGTTCCGTTTATGAAAACGGTCCATTACCTGGAAAAAAGAGAGCAGCTTTTGTACGCGGAGGTACTGAACCTGCAGCCCGGTCAAACCAAAATAACCACTGCCCATACAGCCCAGCTGGACAAGAGCAACCTGAAATTGCTGCTGTCGGCAACAGCCTGGCAAAGCAACGGGAACAAATTCAAGCTGGTGGCTTTCCAGAATGTGAACGAAGCGCTGGACGAAACCGAGTCGCAGGCCTGGCAAAAGCTGCTGAACGTGATGACGCACGAAATCATGAATTCTATTGCGCCCATTTCCTCCCTGGCCGACACTCTGAAAAACCGCCTGAAAGAGGCTGTGGTAACAGGCGCCACCACCGAGGACTTCGAGGATCTGGAAGTGGGCGTTGGCACGATCAAAAGAAGAAGCGAAGGCCTGCTCAAGTTTGCCCAGACTTACCGCAACCTGAGCAAAATTACTACACTCAATTTAACAGAGGTTAACATCAGGGAACTGTTCGCAAACCTGCACCGCCTCATGCAGCCCACGCTCGCACAAAAGCAGATTCAGCTGCACATTGAGTTGCCGGACCAGCAAGTTTCCCTGCAAGCCGATCCCAATCTCCTGGACCAGGTCCTGATTAACCTGCTGGTGAATGCCATAGAAGCTGTAAAGGATACCCCTGAACCCGAAGTCACCTTATCCGCCCACATCGGCAGGGACGGCAGAATAGTGCTCAAAGTAGCCGACAATGGCGCAGGTATGTCCAGGGAAGTGCAGGAAAAAATCTTCATTCCTTTTTTCAGCACCAAAAAGCAAGGCAGCGGCATCGGCCTGAGCCTCTGCAAGCAAATTGTGATGCTGCACCGCGGCACCATCCAGGTGCAATCAGAAGAAGGTGTGGGCACCGTTTTTATCCTGCGGTTTCCTTAACAGCTGATCATGTTCACTTAATACCACACCTGGCGCTGTGCCCTGTTTTCTGCCTTTTGTGTGGTGAAAGCAGCGTGTTTTGAGTAGCGTTTGTATGATGAAGTGAAGCTTCTTCCCTATATTTACAAAGCCCAATATAGGTATAAAACGCTTTTTCTTCCTCTATTCAAACAGCTCATGAAAGCAGCTTTACTTCTCCTCCTTATCTTTCTGTCTTGCTTCTTAGCTGCTCCTGCGCAGACGCCAACATACGCTCCGGCTTATGCTTTAGGAAACACACTGAATGATCCTTTCGATCTCGTTATAGGCGATGATGGGCTGCTTTATGTGGCAGATTCTTACTCAACCCGTGTATTCGACTCTTTGGGTAATTTTAAAAATGAACTTTACCTGAATTATCCGGATAATACCCAAAACCAGAAGTACGATGACTACAATCGCCACTACCGGATCAGCCGCGACAAGGAAGGTAACACATACATCTTAACTTCTTTCAGCGGAACTGTCCAAAAATTAAACCCTGCTGGCGAAACAGTCCTGCATTTTGGCGGAAGAGGCAGCTTGCCGGGACAGTTTGAATACCCGGAAGGTATGGTAGTTGACCAGGAGGGATTTATCTACATTGCGGACACCAGGAGTCACAGAATCCAGAAAATCGACCAGCAAGGCAACGTGGTTTACGTGACAGGTTCCTTTGGTGCGGAACCAGGCCAGTTTAGCATGCCAACACAGCTGGCGCTTGATAAAGCGGGCAACCTCTACGTTGTAGATGCAAACAACGGCAGAATCCAGGTACTCAACAAGGAAGGTGGCTTTATCAGGCAGATTGTATCGGATGCTTCTACTATCTTCTTTCATCCATCTGATGTGGCACTTGATGCACAGGGCAATGTGTATGTAACCGATGTGAGTGCTTATAAAGTCATCAAGTTTGATGCAGCGGGCAGGCTGCTTTCCAGTTTTGGTTCTAAAGGCCGGGACAAAGGCCAGATGACGAGCCCGCAACTAAACCTTGCAGTAGACGCTGATGGTTATATTTATGTGGCTGAGGCCTCAGAGCCCTCCCGTATTCAGAAGTTCTCCCCAAACGGAGCCTTTGTACTTGAGTTTGGAGAACCCGGCACCGCAGATGGGCTGGTTCATTATCCTGTAGTAACTGAATCAGATGAAGTAGGCAACTTTTTTGTAGCCAACCATATAGCAGGGCTGGTAAAGAAATTCGATAAAAGCGGCCGGCATCTTTTCACTTTTGGGGGAAGAGCCGATGTAAATGGGCAGTTCAAGGATTTTATCAGTGACATGGCCCTCGACAGGAACGGCGATCTTTATGTGCTGGCACCGGATGTAAAGGGATCTGTTCAGAAATTTAACTACCGGGGTGAATTTATTTCCAGGTTTGCACCCAATACCGGCTCTGCTACAGCGCCGGCTAACCCGGTTCGTATGGCCCTTGACCCGGAGGGGAACATCTACCTCTCTGATGAAACCTTTTTATATAAATACAATCCCGCCGGTGTTTTTGTAACCAGGTTCAACCTCATTCATAACGAAACAGGAAGCCCTATTAACCTCACCCGTGACGCCTTTAACGGGAAGGTTAATTTTAACATCGACAACACGGGGCATATCTATGTTTTGCTGCTGAAAGGAATAAAAAAGTACGACCTGAACGGTCAGTTTGTCGGCGATTTTATACCGGCGGATCATCCTTACGGAATCACAGCACTGGACATAGATTTTGATGCGGAAAACAAGCTTTACCTGTCAGAAAGAGGGTTTATGATTAAGTGTGATCCGGAAACCGGGTCTGTCCTGGCAAGCACCCGCTTTCATGGTAACCTTATCAACTACCTGGGAGCCAGGCTTTCTGTAAATGCCTCCGGAACGCGGGTTTATATTGTCAGCCCTTTTCATGCTGTTACCTGTTTTACCCCGGACACAACAGAAGAATACGTCACAGGAAATCGTATCTCTGGCACCATTTATCATGACCAGAATGAAAACTGCGTAAAGGACAGCGGAGAAAAGGGAATGCCGGGTATCATCGTAGAAGCATCACCAGGCCCCTATTACGCACTTTCAGACAAAGACGGGAACTATACAATAGAAGTAGACACGGGCAGTTACACCCTTACACCACTCCTGCCTGCAAGTACAGGCACCGAAGGGAAGAAAACAGAATCCTGTACGCCGATGCAGCAGGTAAGCTTCTCTTCCATGGGCAACACTTCACGGGGGCATCATTTTGGCACCAAGGTCACCCTCTTCCCCTATCTCGCTGTCAGTGTTTCCTCCGACCGCCGCCGCCGTTGCTTTGAAAGCACCACGAAGATCACTTACTCCAACACAGGCTTTGCCCCTGCCAGCAATGCGAACGTGTATTTAAGGCTTCCGGAGCAGGTAGAACTGCTATCGGCAGACAAACCCTACACCCGCCTGCCCAACGGCACTTATGTTTTTGAAGTTGGCACCGTGGCAGCTGGTCAGAGAAACATCATAACGATACAGGATAGAGTAGTTTGTGGCGACGAGGGTATAAGAGGCATGACCGTCTGCACAAAGGCCTGGATTACACCAGGCAACGAAAGCACAACGGCACCTCCTGCTCCTGTTATTACGGTTACCGGCACCTGTAACACAGAAACAGGCAAGGTGCGCTTTGTGATAAAAAACACCGGCCAGGCAGATATGGAGGAAAGCGAGCAGTTCAGAAAGTACATCAACGGCCTGCTTTCAACGGTAGAGGATTACAGGCTGGCTGCCGGAGACAGTATGGTGCTCTGGGTGCCAGCTGGTGGCAGAACAGTGAGAGTGGAGGCAGACCAACCCGACGGAAACGGCGACAACACCATGGCCAGCAAGACAGTAGAGGCCTGCAGCACGGCTGCCACTGCAACCGCCTTTGATACCGGCTTTGTTAACGCCCTGCCCACCGATGACGAGGAAGCCGAAGTAGCCGAAGAATGCCTGCCCATCCTCGATTCCTACGACCCGAACGACAAGCTGGTAACACCTGCCGGACGCACGGAAGAAAACTACACCCCTACGGGCGTGGCGCTTAAATACAAAATCCGGTTCCAGAATACCGGCACCGACGTGGCTTACCGGGTAGTGGTGGTAGACACGCTCTCCGAACACCTGGACCTGGGCACGCTGCAAATCGGCTCCGCCTCACACAGCTACCGGTATGAACTGAGCGGCAAAGGAAACGCTGTGCTTACCTGGACGTTCGATAATATCATGCTGCCCGACAGCACCACCAACGAGCCAGGCAGCCATGGGTACATCCAGTTCAGCATTAAACCCAAAGCAGACCTGCCGGAAAAAACAGCTGTTGAAAATTACGCTGATATCTTTTTCGACTACAACTCCCCTGTCCGCACGAACGCCACTGTAAACCGCATCTACGACATGCCGCTGGTGATAGATGAATCGGTACGCATGAGCCTGGAGCAGATTGTCGCCAGCCCGGCTGTCAACAGTTTCGCTCCTGCTGCTGGCAAACAAGGCTCCGAAGTGACATTAAGTGGCAAATGGTTTTCAACTGCCCCGGCCAGCAACAAAGTATATTTTAACGGTGTGCCGGCATCCGTTATAAGCGCATCCGAAACTGAACTCAAAGTTTTGGTGCCGGCCAATGCCTCCACAGGTCCTCTTAAAGTCATCACCCTCGATGGCACAGCACACACAGCAGCCGCCTTTGAGGTATACCAGCCGCCTGTACTCAACAGCTTTAGCCCTGCAGAAGGCACGGCAGGTTCCACCGTTACCCTGCGGGGAGAACAGCTTAACGCCAGATTGTTTGAAAGTATCAGGCTTGGCACAAAGGAATGCGACATCATCAGCCACACAGACAATGAATTGGTGGTGCGGGTGCCAGCTGAAGCAGTGACCTCAAAATTTGAGGTAGTGACCAAAGGAGGAGAGGCAGAAAGTACAGTGGAATACGTCGTCTGGCATCAGCCTTCTATCAGTAGCCTGAGCAAAACCACAGGCGCTGTAGGAGCCACCCTTTACATGGACGGCGAGCACTTCGCCCCGGCTGCAGACCGAAACAGGGTGATGTTCGGACAGGCGCAGGCACAGGTTTTACAAGCCACACCAGCGCGACTGACGGTAAAAGTGCCAGCAGGTGCTGCTTCCGGGTTTGTTACTGTAGAAACACCCGGCGGTAAAGCCACAAGCGCTGCTTCCTTTGAAGTGATACCGGCCCCTGTCTTCGTCGCCATGGCACCCACTCAAGGAAGTGTAGGCACCGAAGTTGAAATAACAGGTGCGTATTTCGGCATGCTCGGTGTGCAGGACGAGGTTCATTTTAATGGAGAGAAAGCACTAGTCTTAGAAGCATCAGGTAGCAGCTATAAAGTACGGGTACCGCGTGGCGCCACTTCCGGAAAGGTAACGGTAACAGGGTACGGTGGCATAGCCCAAAGCACTGCTGACTTTGTGGTGGAGGAGCTCACACCGGCACAGGCCATTGCCGTGTATCCTAACCCTACCACTGGCCACTTTACCATCAATTTCCAACATGCCGACTTTGATGTGCAGGCCGTGCAGGTCTTCAGCACCGTGGGAAAGCTGGTACATACGGCAAGCCTTACCAGTCCTAGACCTGAAAAGCTGGAGATGCATGTCGCCTTTGCACAGGCCGGGCTGTACCTCCTCCGGATCAGAACAGACAAAGGCATTGTGATGAAAAAGCTAACGGTATTGTAACCATCCATGAAGATTAGCAAACGAGTTTTAGCGCCTGTTATCATGAATGATGTTATGCTCCTTTTGTAAGCATATTTTGCACCTGCCAGCACGAATTGAATCAGTTTCCAGTCTTTGGGTGGAGCGCCTGGGGGTAGGGGCAAATGAAGGTACGAGCTACAAGCTCGCACCAGCAGCAGTTCAAGCATATGGCTGCATTAAGGCTTAAATTATACCAGCACTGTTATACAAACTCCTTCACCCTATCAAATGGTACAATTATACTATGTTCTGTTTTGATTAAAATATAACTGTTCACCTTAAATCAAGGTTAAAAAGGAGGATAAAGCTGTCTGAACGGCTAAGGCCGACACAGTAACAACCTATTAAACCGGATACCTATGCAAAGCTTAAGCGCAAAAGAATATAAAAAGGAATTTGTCAGTACCTTCGACGGGGATGAAAGCGGAAACCTGCAGCCCCGTAAAACGCCGGGGGTTCTGTACAGCAAAGCCGTACCCACTCCTGTAGCAAAGCCTACCCTGCTGGCCTGGTCCGATGATCTGGCGGAAAAGCTGGGAATACAGAAGCCGGAAAGCCAGGAGGAAATTGACGTATTAGGGGGGAACAACATAACTGCCTCTATGCACCCCTACGCTGCCTGCTATGCGGGGCACCAGTTCGGCCATTGGGCAGGCCAATTGGGCGATGGCCGCGCTATCACACTGGGCGAGTGGGAAACAGCCGAAGGCAAAACCTGGGAACTGCAGCTGAAGGGAGCAGGCCCTACCCCCTACTCCCGCCGTGCCGATGGCCGTGCGGTGCTGCGTTCATCGGTAAGGGAGTATTTAATGAGCGAGGCGATGCATTACCTCGGTGTTCCCACTACCAGAGCACTCAGCCTTGTTTCCACCGGTGAGCCTGTGTTGCGGGACATGTTCTACAACGGGAACGCAGCCTATGAACCGGGCGCCATCGTCATGCGTGTGTCCCCGAGCTTCCTGCGGTTTGGTAATTTTGAGATACTGGCTGCCCGTAAAGAAACCGACAACCTGCGCAAATTGGCCGACTGGACCATCGACCGCTATTACCCGCACCTGCAGGGAGAAGACAGAATACTCCTTTGGTTTAAGGAGGTGATGGAACGCACGGCAGGTATGATTGTGGAGTGGATGCGTGTGGGCTTTGTGCATGGCGTCATGAACACCGATAACATGTCTGTTCTCGGCCTCACCATCGACTATGGCCCCTTCTCCTTTCTCGATGATTTTGACCCGGACTTTACGCCGAATACCACCGATTTGCCAGGCAGAAGGTATGCCTTCGGGAAACAGTCTGCTATTGCCTACTGGAACCTGGGCTGCCTGGCCAGCGCTATTGCACCACTACTGCCTGACACAAAAGAACTGATTGAGGTGCTGGAAGGCTATGGCGATGTGTTCGCAGAAAAGTACCTGGGCATGATGATGAAGAAGCTCGGCCTGGACCAGGTAAAGCAGGAGGACGTTGAGCTCATCGAGCAGTTTGAGGCAACACTCGCCACCCTGAAGCCTGACATGACCATCTTCTACCAGCTGCTCATTGACCTCCCACTCGACCTGGAGGAAGCGCAGGATGTTGTGAAGCATTTCGAGGAGAGCTTTTACCAGGATCCTTCACCAGCAGAAAGAGAAGCCCTTCACAAGCTGATAAGAAGCTACAGTAAGCGGATACAGGAGAATGCTATTTCACGCGAAGACTCCCGGCAACGCATGCGGGAAAGCAATCCCCGTATTATTTTAAGGAACTACATGCTGCACCAGGCCATAGAAGAACTGGCGCAAGGCAAAAATGAGCTGTTCTTAAAACTACAGGAGGCCATGAAAGAACCTTATTCACATAAGTTCGACGAGTTCTTCGCCAAAAGACCGGGTTGGGCCACCCAGAAAGCCGGCTGCTCCATGCTATCCTGCAGTTCATGATAGCAAGCAACACATACAGAAAAGGATAAACACCGTGGCTTGCAACAGGTAATACAGCTTGAGGCTTCTGTGCTTCCAGGAAACGTTCAGAACAGGGAAAGCGCATCTACTGCATAGAAATACAGGCTGCTCACGTAGTTATAAAAGCACCGGCTGCAGCACAGGAACCAGCAGCTGCTACATGAAATTCAGCACCAGCTATGATAGAAGATCTTTGGTACAAGAACGCCATCATTTACAACCTGAATATCAAAACCTATTTAGACGTGAACAGGGACGGCATCGGCGATTTCGAGGGACTTGCCCGCCGGCTCGACTACCTGGATGCTTTAGGTATCGACACTATCTGGCTGGCGCCTTTCCAGCCTACCCCTAATAAGGACAACGGCTACGACATTAAAGATTACTATGGTGTAGACCCCCGCTATGGCTCCAGCGGTGACTTTGTTGAGTTTATACACCAGGCCAAAAAGCACGGTATAAAAGTGCTCCTGGACCTGGTGGTGAACCACACCTCCAGGCAACACCCGTGGTTCCAGGAGGCCCGGAAAGGAAAAAACTCCAGGTACCACGACTGGTATGTGTGGTCCAAAAAAAAACCGGCTAACTGGAACGAGGGCATGGTTTTTCCGGGCGTGCAGAAAAGAACCTGGACCTACGACAGGAAAGCCAAAGCCTGGTACTTCCACCGCTTCTACGACTTTCAACCGGACCTGAACATGGATAACCCGGATGTGCGGACAGAGATAAGCCGTATCATCGGTTATTGGCTGGCACTGGGGGTATCAGGATTCAGGTTAGATGCTGTCCCTTTTATTCTGGAAAGCCCGAACCCGGGCATGGCAGAGCATGAAATGAAGTTTGAGTACCTGCGGGAGATGCGTCGTTTCCTGCAGTGGCGAAAGGGAGGTGCCATCCTGCTGGGAGAGGCAAATGTGCTGCCGCACCAGGCAGAAAATTACTTTGGCACAGAGGGAGACGGCATACACCTGATGTTTAATTTTTATGTGAACCAGTACATGTTTTATGCACTGGCCACCGCCGACACCGCACCCTTGGTGGAGGCGCTGGAATCAACCCGAAATGCATTCCCAACATCGCAGTGGGCGCACTTTCTGCGCAACCACGACGAACTGGACCTGGGCAGACTCACAGAGGAGCAGCGGCAGAAAGTATTTGATCGTTTTGGGCCGGAAGAGCACATGCAAGTCTATCACCGGGGCATCCGCCGCAGGTTAGCGCCAATGCTGGGTAGCAGGCAGCAGATTGAAATGGCCTATAGCCTGATGTTCTCTTTGCCGGGCACTCCCGTGCTACATTATGGCGACGAGATAGGCATGGGCGACAACCTTGACCTGGAAGAGCGGGATGCAGTACGCACGCCCATGCAATGGTCCGACGACCTGAACGCCGGTTTCTCCCAGGCAGATAAGCTGGTACTGCCGGTAATTGAAGAGGGTCCTTATTCTTATAAGCACGTGAACGTGGAGAACCAGCGCCGAAAACCGGATTCCCTGCTCAACTGGATGACCGCCCTGATACGCCTTCGCAAAGAATGCCCGGAAATAGGATGGGGCGAATGGGAAATCCTGGATACCGGCCTGCCCCAGGTACTGGGAATATACTATTGCTGGCGGGGAAATTCGCTGGTGGTGCTCCACAATTTTGAGGAAAAGCCGCATGAAGTAGCCCTGAACCTGAAGCAGAAAAAGGAAGGAAGGCTGATAGACCTGATGGCGCGGGAAGAAAGCACGGCCAATGCCAATGGCATTCACACCATTACCTTAAATGCCTACGGCTACCGCTGGTTCCGTGCAGGCGACCTCAGTCACCTGCTCAAGAGAAAAAAGAATGAGGGGGTTTTACAGGAAGGAAAGCCGTAACAGCTCAATTTCAAAACTGCTCCTTAGGGCTGCCCAGGCTTCTTCTATGTCAGTGCTTTTCCGCTGAAAACTGCCCGCATCAGACATTTCCAGGCTCACGTTCAGAACAGGTATAAAAAGAGCCGCCTCGCAATTTTATGCGAGGCGGCTCTTTTCTGTATTTCCCTTCACTCTTAAGCTTTGCGCTCTATCTCCCGCAGGTTCTCCATCTTCTTGTTTCTCAGGAAACCGTTGATGTCTTCGAAATGCTCTTTGATGCGTTTGTTGCCGAACTCAAAAACCTTGGTGGCCAGCCCGTCCAGGAAATCCCTGTCGTGGGACACGAGGATAAGCGTGCCATCGAAGCTGTTGAGCGCATCTTTCAGGATGTCCTTTGTCTTGATGTCGAGGTGGTTGGTAGGTTCGTCCAGGATCAGGAGGTTTACAGGCTGTAAAAGCAGCTTGATCATCGCCAGGCGGGTTTTCTCACCACCTGATAGCACCTTCACTTTTTTCTCTACCGTTTCGCCGCTGAACATGAAGGCCCCCAGCAGGTCCTTTATTTTAGTCCGGACGTCACCAACAGCAATCTGGTCTATCGTCTGGAAAACAGTCAGGTCTTCGTCGAGCAGGGCAGCCTGGTTCTGTGCAAAGTAGCCCACCATGCAGTTATGGCCCAGCTGCAGCTTTCCTTCGTAG
Organism: Pontibacter brevis; assembly: GCF_054779655.1. Lineage (NCBI taxonomy): Bacteria > Pseudomonadati > Bacteroidota > Cytophagia > Cytophagales > Hymenobacteraceae > Pontibacter > Pontibacter brevis. The sequence continues at coordinate 29,359 of NZ_BAAGXV010000012.1, read as the reverse complement.
TCTATCTCGCCCATGATCGCTTTTACAAGCGTAGACTTACCTTCCCCGTTTTTACCCACGAAAGCTACTTTCTCACCACGTTCTATGGTAAGCGAGGCATCTTTGAAAACGGTGTAGTCGCCGTACTTCTTTGTCAGGTCCTCCACAATAACCGGGTAGTTACCGGAACGAGGGGCAGGCGGGAATTTCAGGCTCAGGGCAGAGGAATCTACTTCGTCCACTTCTATGATTTCCATTTTCTCCAGCATCTTCACCCGCGACTGCACCTGCAGGGTTTTAGAGTAAGTGCCTTTAAAACGGTCGATGAAGGACTGGATATCGGCAATCTCTTTCTGCTGATCTTCGAATTGCTTCTGCTGCTGCTCACGGCGTTCTTTGCGCAGCTGCAGGTATTGGGTATAGTTTACTTTGTAATCGTAAATACGCCCCATGGTCACCTCTATGGTGCGGTTGGTGATGTTGTCTACGAAGGTTTTGTCGTGCGAAATGACGATTACGGCCTTGGCGTTGTTCACCAGGAAATCCTCAAGCCACTGGATGGATTCAATGTCCAGGTGGTTGGTAGGCTCATCGAGCAGGATAAGGTCCGGCTTCTGCAGCAGGATTTTAGCCAGTTCAATGCGCATGCGCCAGCCCCCGCTGAACTCTGTGGTCGGTCTGCCAAAATCAGCCCTCTCAAAGCCCAGGCCCTTCAGCGTCTTCTCTACCTCTGCATCAAAGTTGATTTCTTCTATGGAATAGTACTTCTCGCCCAGTTCCGACACCTGCTCTATCAGTTTGTAGTAATCATCAGAGTCGTAGTCGGTGCGTGTTTCGAGCTGGGCATTCAGCGCGTCCATCTGCGCTTTCATGTTGAGTACGTCGGCAAAGGCCTTGGAGGCCTCCTCAAACACCGTACAGTTATCTTCTGTTAGCAGGTGCTGGGGCAGGTAGGCAATAACAGCATCTTTGGGAGCCGATATTTTGCCCCGGGTAGGTTTGCTTACGCCTGCTATCACTTTCAGCAGCGTAGACTTGCCCGCGCCGTTTTTGCCCATCAGGGCAATACGGTCGTTTTCGTTAATGTTAAAACCAATATTGCTAAAAAGCGCCGAGCCATTGAACTCGACCGTAACTCCGTCAACTGAAATCATAAGGCTAAAAATAAAGGTGCAAAGATAAGACATTTTTCACCCTCATGCCTCAGATTTTGAAGTAAGATTGGCTGATTTGTATGCTGTTGATGAAGAGGTTGAGGTAATCCAAGGTTGACTAAAATGCCTTGTCCTTAGTAACTATGTCATTTCGAACATTCTTGAGGCGCGAGCCGAAAAGAGCCAGCGAAGCTGTGAGAAATCTGGGATATTGCCTGGTCATGAAAGAACACAGATTTCTCACAGCGTTCGAAATGACAGTTTAATTTATTGATACCGAAACAGGACAGGCAGCGTTGGGTTTAAGTTGTATGCTGCACCTGCCAATGCGCCAGCACCTATCCTTCCCACAGCCCGTTGCCTTAATATGTTTCGCTTTGCGACATCTGCGCCAGTATATTGCGCCGCTCCTCCCTTACAAAAAATAGTTTCACCACATTTTGGTAACTTAGCCGGAGGGAAAAGAAATGGCAGCAACTCACGTACCCCTTATGAAAGGACAGGACATGGCAGCATCAGCTAAACAGGAAAATGAACAACAGGCAGCAGGCAGCAATGCCCGAAGAGAGGCAGAACGGGTGGTATTAGTAGTAATAAGTGGAACTGCCGGTGGGTTGCAGGCGCAGGAAGCACATTTCCCAAACTTAGCACAGGATAACGTGGCGTACGTGATTGTGCAGCACACAGACTCTGATTACCGCAGCTATCTGAGCCAGTTAGTGAAAGAATATGCTCCCCTGAAGGTATTGGAAGCACAGCACAACATGCCTGTGGAGGCTAAGAAAGTGTACGTGATCCCTCATAATCATACATTCACTATAAAAAACAACCTCTTACAGCTTAGCAACAGTACTAACCTTGGCCGCTCCGGAACTGGGGATACGTTTTCCAACTCCCTGGCCGACAACAAAAACGGAGCCAGTGGCGTCACGTTGTCCGACACTGGCAGCGATGGTACGGAAGCTGCCAGTAAAAAGGGCGGGAAGGTTAATGAGCCGGTTCCCGATACGCAGCAGGAGGAAAACATCTCCAATGCAGAGCATTTTCGGATCCTGCTGGAAGCCGTGCCTCATATCACATGGACAAATAAGCCGAATGGCGAAAACATCTCTTTTAATGAGCTATGGTACGAGTACACCGGCTTAACAAGAGAAGAGTCAATAAAATGGGGCTGGAAAAGTGCAATTCACCCGTCGGATTTGGATAACCTGTTGTCAAACTTTCTGTCTGTATTAAGAAACGGGGAGGTTTTTAATACCGAGGCCCGGATTTTCAATAAGGCTACTAACCAGTACCGCTGGCACCTGATTAAAGATGTGCCCATCCGGCACGAGGATGGGGTAATAAGCCTGTGGATTGGCACCGCTACTGATATTCAGGACCAGAAAGATGCCGAAGAAGCTAACATCCAGTTCAGGCTTACGCAGCAACGAGAGATCTTAAGTGCCATATTGCAAACACAGGAGACTGAGCGTAGCCGTATATCAGAGGCACTACATAATGGCCTTGGCCAGATTCTGTACGCTGCCAAACTGAACCTGAACAATTTAGATGCAGCCGACGACAAACAAGAGAAGGGCATAGCCTCCATTGATAAACTGCTTTCAGAGAGTGTTACTATTACCCGAAATATATCGGCAGAACTGTCGCCTGCCGTTCTGAAGGACTTCGGGCTTAAAACAGCCACAGAAGAAGCCATTTCCCGCTTTAACTGTCCGAACCTAAAAATAACCAGTGAAATTAAGGGATTTGACAAACGCCTCGATTATAATGTGGAGCTGTCGTTATACCGGATTGTCCAGGAACTGCTGAACAATATTCTCAAACATGCACAGGCAACAGAAGCGAAGGTAACCATGGTCTGTACCGAAAACGAAATAACCGTGCGTGTGGAAGACAATGGCATTGGAATTAGTAAAGAAGATTTTCATAAGTTAAAGGGAATTGGGCTAAGCAGCATCCAGAACCGCCTTGAACTATTACAGGGAAAAATGGAGGTACAGGAGAGAAAAGGCGGAGGCTCTGTGTTTGAAATCAGGTGTAGCATATAGCCTCAGACACAGGGGTTGCAGCAGATAACTCCACAAGCTCAGCCAGTATTTTTTTAATATCAAAGTCTCAACATGCCTTTACACCACCATACAACTTATAAAGCGGCCCAGGCAGTAGCCAAAACAGTAGAAAACCACTTTGTCCGCCACCTAGCTTCGGCGCGCCAGCTTAGTGAACAGGAACTGGCACCCGAACCGGAGGCCAAGGCTATTGAAATACTCATTGACACAGCCTTCTGGGCAAGCCTGCGGCGCGAAGAGGGCCATTCTACCAGAATCTCGTTGGCCTTACTCCCCCCCGAACTGGCAGGTCAGCCGCTGCTGCTGGAGCACCGGCTCCCGCTAACACCCGGGGTGCTTGCAAAACTTGCCCCGGCCGTGGAGCGCCCCGGCATACACCTGGGCGTGTGGCAGGATGAGGATGCGCTTTATATATGGGGGGCTACCCGAAAAATACCGAGCCTGTGCCTGGTGCTGGATGTATCAGAACCGGGGCTGCTGGTGGTGAAATACCGTAGAACAGGTGGCTTAGGGAAATTTGCCAACATTGCAGTGCTAAAAGGCGATCAGGTAAAAGTGCTGGATGAGGAAAGCATCTTTCTGCAGGAGCGCCCGCCCCTCCTCTCCACCCTGCTCGGTTTTACATCACCCTCCGCCTGGGAAGACCCCGTGAACGTGCTCGTGCAGCTGGCCGTGTCGATGCGCGCCCACAAGCGCGGCGGCATTCTTTTAGTGGTACCTGCCGGCAGCCAGAACTGGCGAAACTCCATCATACATCCTGTGCTGTACTCGGTTTTCCCTGCCTTTGACAAGCTCACAGAGCTGATGCAACAGGATGAGGAACAGAGAACCGAAGGCAAGTGGCAAAGTTCAGTCAACAAAGTAGTGGAGGGCATTGCGGGTGTAACGGCAGTAGACGGGGCAACCGTTATCAGCGACCAGTATGAACTGCTTGCCTTCGGTTCTAAAATTGGCAGGCCACAGGGAAGCACGCCCATAGAAAAGGTGATGGTGACAGAACCGGTTGTCGGCAGCACCCCAACCATTGTTTCTCCCTCTCAGGCAGGCGGCACCCGCCACCTGTCTGCCGCTCAGTTTGTGCACGACCAGCATGATGCCTTCGCGCTTGTGGCATCGCAGGATGGTGCCTTCACCATCTTTTCCTGGTCGCCCCACGACCAGCTGGTGCACGCCCACCGCATCGACGCGCTGCTGTTGTAACTCCTGATGGCTGATTCAGAAGGCAGGCCCGCGCGGACACTATTGTGACCGCGGCTGCATCTTCTTTTAACTGACAGCCAGGCCTGTACCCGCTCCTGGATTTCTACTTATGCTGTTTTTCAGTATTCTCACGTATCCGGAAGCAGTATAAATTCCGGAATTTTACCTATCGGCAGTTGCGTTAGAGTACCTGACAGTGATAAGCAGCACTGTAACCTATGGAACAGATTTTCATGACAACGAAAGTTATCTCAGCACTTCAGGAGCACGAAGAGTTGGTAAAAGACGGCACTATCTCCTCATTCTCAGTTTTTATTCAGCAAGAAGGCATCCTGATAAAGCCGGCCGGATCAGCGGCCGAAAAAGAAGTGAAGCTTATACAGGAGCTGCACACCTCCCTCCGGATATTCTTTTACGGGGTAGATTGCATCGAGCACAATTCTTTTGACTATGCCACGCTCAAGAGCTTTATCAATGCCAGCGTGTGCACCAACAGGTTAGCATCGTAGTACGTCAGGACTTACGCAGCAAGCCCCTACAGCCAGGGCTGCACTTGACCTCCCTATAAAATAAAAAACAGGGCACTTGCAACCCTCCCCCTTGGTGTGAGGGTCTCTCCCATGTCAACACAATCCGGCTTAGGTGCTTGCTCACGTTTGCTGTGCTGGCAGAAAACACATGTTCTACTAACCCTTTAAAACTTTTATGAAAAAAACACCGGGAAAGCTTTTTTTAAGCAAGATCTCATTTCTTTTATGCATGCTGCTCACCTTTTCCTTAAGCTCCTGCCTCGATGTGCAGAACCAGGACAGCGATAACCTGAAGCCTGCTACCTATGTTTCCATTTATCATGGCGCACCTGATGCTCCGGACTTCGACATTTTTGTAGACAACAGCCGCATCAACAGCCAGGCCTTCCGGTACGCGGGGTATTCTGATTACTTTAACTTCATTTCTCCGGGAAACCACAGGATAAAGTTTACCCCGGTAAATGCGGCCAACGCATTCATCGACACCGCCGTAACTTTTGCGGAAGGCAAAATTTACTCCCTGATGGTGATGGACCAGCTGGCAGAAATGGAACTGCTGGTTTTAAAGGACAGCCTGATAACGCCAGGTACAGGCGAGTCAGCCCTGCGAATTGTACAACTCTCTCCTGATGCGCCTGCTGTTGACGTTGTCATGGTAAAAAACAGCACCAGTTCCTCCTTCACCACAAACATGGACTTCAAGGAGTATACGCCGTTCAGGAAAGTAGCAACCGGCACCTACACCATAAAACTGAAAAACGCTGCAAACCAGGAGCAGCTGCTGTCTGTGCCTAACATTACCCTGGAGCAGGGCAGAAACTATTCTTTTATTGTGCGTGGATTTGTAACACCTCCAACCGGCAACCTGAATGTCCTGAGCCTGCAGGTAATCCGGAATTACTAAACCTGCAGGAGGGGTTTCCTTCTCAAACCAGCCACTGTTGCTGACATCATTACCTGGTAAAAAAAGCCGCTTGACTGCAAGGTGAAGCGGCTTATTCATTTTCTGAAAAAGCCTTTTCCGTTGCGCCCCTCCCCTCTTGCACCTGATACCAACGCTGCCTGGCGTGGTAATACATTGGTTTCCTGCAAGGTCAACTCCCTGTGCGTATTTTCGTTCTACCTTAAAAGCCAATCTCCTGAAGCCATGACAACACTCAAAAGACTTTTCGGCCACAAGTTATTTTCCATGGGTTTACTGCTGTTGATGGGCTTTACGGCTCCTCCCTTAACACAGGAAAGGCAGGCCCCGGAAGCTCACACCCTGGTGCAGGCCGTTGAACTGGAAGGAGCCTGGCGGCTCAGCAATCCTGTTAAATTAGAAAAGGCAGCCTTCCCGAACGCCACCGCTGTTAAAATTATGGAAGACGGTTTTTTTTCTGTGGCCTACTATGACAAGGCAGGTAAAAAATTCTTGGGTACCTATGGTGGCACTTATACCGTTGAAGACGGGAAGATAACCCAGAAGTACGAGTTTAACACCTTCGACAGCACTGCTGTTGGAAAAACAGCAACAGGCTCCTACACCCTCATGAACGATAAGTTGCAGTTAAAGGGAGTAAAAGAGGCAAAGGGTACCGAAACATGGGAGAAAATCCAGGCAGAAAGCAGCGCTTCGCCGCTGGCAGGAGCTTGGCGCATACGGGCACGCGCAGACGAGAACGGGCAGATGAGCCCCATGCATCCCGGCCCGCGTAAAACCATCAAAATGTTGGCAGGCAACCGCTTTCAATGGATTGCCTTCAACTCTGAAACAGCGGGATTTTTTGGAACCGGGGGCGGCACCTATACCACCCAAAACGGCAAGTACACTGAAAACATTGAGTTCTTCTCCCGCGACTCCAGCAGAGTGGGCAGCCAGCTGGCCTTCGACTTTGAAGTGAAAGATGGCGACTGGCACCACAGCGGCCTGAGCAGCACCGGTAAGAAAATAAACGAAATCTGGCACCGCCCTTCTAAAAAATAAAACGCTCAACCATCACAAAAAAAGGTCGAAGCGAAGCTGCGGTTATTTTGGCAACTGCAGCACAAACTCCTTTCCTGCGGGCACTGGCAAATCGTAGCTCCTTATCCAGGGGTTATAGTAGCGCAATGTTTTATAGTTGGTGCCTTGTTCTATGGCAAAAGCAGGAAGATCCGAAATGGAAGAAGTGACCACCAGGGAGCGCGTAGGCAAAGGTTCGTAGCCATGTTCCTCTGAAAAGTCAAAGCCATACTTTTGCGGGTTTCCCAGGACCTCTTTCAAAGCCAGGATCCGGAACATGTAGCGCGATGTTTCGTCGTTCAGGTACAGGTCATAGTAAGATTCCACCCCCTGTTTCTTGAGCGCCCGTGAAATGCCGCCCATGCCACGGTTGTAGGCAGCAGCTGCATTCGTCCAGTTGCCAAGGAGTTTTTTGGCCGTCTTCAGGTAGCGGCAGGCAGCCAGTGTGGATTTTTCTACATGGTAGCGCTCGTCCACATCACCGTTCACTATCATACCGTAGCCACGGGCTGTGTCAGGCATCAGCTGCCAGAAGCCTGCTGCACCCGCCGGGGACTTAACATGTCCAAAAAGACTCTCGGCAAGCGCCAGGTAAATAAAATCTTCCGGAATGTCATTTTCTTTGAGCAGGCGTTTTATTTCAGGGACGTAACGCTGCATGCGCTTCAGGCCCATCATGGTACTGTAATGCGCATAGGTGTTCATGAGCAGCTCCTTATCCAGGCGTTCGGCTACATCTGGCAGATGCAGCGGCACCGGTTCGCCGGCAAAGGTTAGTGCATCAGGCATGGCCGGGGGCCGGTAGCCTCTTGCTGTTGCCACGGGGTTCGTTTCTGTCTTTACAGGGGTTTCGGGCCGCAGGGGCTGTTGGCTGCAAAGGTGCAACGAGAGCCCTAACACTACGCTTCCTACCCATCCGAATTTCAAATACTGCTTTGTCATGCGCTCTTCCTTTCCGTTATATTTCCCTTCAGTAGCATTTCAGCCTGTTTACCTTCTTATTCTTAAAGATAAAAAAAATCAAGCAGGTTTGGTAGGACTGCACAGCTAAAAATCATTGTGGAAAGGCCGGAAACAGAAGGTTCAGCGCTGTCCTGCAGAAGGCCCACAGTTCAAAACAAAACCCCTGAAACAGCTGAAGATCAGTCCTAAAACATAAAACCTCCCTGCGCGCACAGGGAGGTTTTATGCAGGTAATCTTTTTTAAGCTGCAGGCAGTGCCTACAGGCTACAGCCCGAATGTTTCATTTTCTGAGAAAGGCATCCTGCGGATTGTGTATTCTTCCTGCGGCGGTTGTACTCCCCCCAACAGTTTGTGCAGGTGGGCATATAAAACATAAACATCATCTCCATATCCTGTAGCGGTTGTCGGGAAAACAGGGCCTGCTACAAAACTGTCGGTCAGGGTACCACTAGCCCACCTGTCGTTGCTTTCAAAAGAAAGCACTCTGCCAGTAGCCTCTCCTCCCGCGTTGTTTACCACAACCAGTTGCTTTCCATTCTGGCTCAGCAACAGCCCGTCCGGCGACTCCAGGGGAGCATTCAGCTGCACTTCGCTGATGGCCGCTGTATTGTGCAGCGGTATCCTGTAAATCGCATTTTCCACGGAGTAAGCCACCAGCAGGTAGCCTGCCGGATGAAAAGCAATCCCATTGAACCCGAAGGCGCCTGGCTGTGTGGCAAAATCATTGTTTTCATAAAAGACAGAGGCATTCCCTCCCACATCTACCTTGTAAATAATCGGAGAGAAACTGTCGGTAACATAAGCATTGCCCTGATGGTCCAGGGTGATGTCGTTCGCGAAGTGAGGCATGCCGGGACGTAACGCCGCCAGGTCTACAAAATGCAGCGGCGTTCCTGTTTCCAGGTCATAAATACCTAACACAGCCGTTTGGCCTGCTGTACCCGGGCTGGAATTAGGTGTTCCCCCTGGATCGGCTCCTGCTACCAGCACCCTTTTCCTGGACTCGTCCACCCTCAGCCCAATGCTCGAAATCAGGCGGTTGTCTGTGATAAAAGGGGAATAGGTGCCGTCATAACGCACAGTTCCCACCGTACCCGTACTGACAGATGAAACAACAAAGCGCCGGTTAACCGCATCATGGCCTACCCCTTCCGGGTACAGGCCGGCTTCATGAAACGTAATAACCTCCGGAACGCCTTTTGATCCATCCACGTCATCCAGAATGTCTTCAAAATCATCCCAGAGCTCTTCAGGAGAGCAGGAAACAGTGCCCAGGCATACCAGGAAAAAAAGCAGGAAGGAAAATCGCTTTCGCAGGAAAGCGGCTGTAGTAACGGATAAATGCTTCATAGCTTAATCAGGTTTTAATATTAGAAATAGAGAACAAATCATCATACAAAAGGCTATCGTCCGTATCAGATGAAACAGCCGCAGAACACCTGCCTTAAGATTTGCCTGGTGTGGCCTGCATACCCTGTGTATACTCCTGGGGCCTGTGGCACAGTCGCTTTCGTTTTATATTTCTTAGTAAAGGTTCGCTTTCACAAGGATGAAAGGCAAGGGATTAAAGCGAATGCCGCGAAGCTTTGCCTTTGTGACATGAAGAAGAGAACAAAATCATTCACCTGAGTTTATGATCACAAAAACACAAGCCTGCATAGGGTGAACCTGTGAATACCTCCGGCAGCACCTCACCTGCAACTCTGCCGGCTGCAAAATCAATAGGCGGTAAACGAACGCTGCATGCCGGGCGGGAAGCGTTTCTTATTACCAAATCTGCTATAAAATGAAGAACTTTGGGTTTGAACCCTTTCCTCTGATTCAGTGCAAATTTTACCTGATTTACCCGTTAAAGAAGCCCTTCCCCGGCTGTTGTCTTCATTGAATGCGAGCCCCCGTGCTGTTCTTGAAGCACCGCCCGGCGCCGGTAAAACCACGCTCGTGCCTCTGGCCCTGCTGGAGGCATCCTGGCTGAACGGAGGGAAAATAATTATGCTGGAACCGCGCCGGCTTGCAGCAAGGGCAGCGGCGCAGCGCATGTCTGACATACTGGGGGAACCCACTGGCCAGACAGTCGGCTACTGGGTAAGGATGGAGCATGTGGTGTCAGCCATAACAAAGATAGAAGTAGTGACAGAGGCCATTCTCACCCGCCTTATCCAGGACGACCCTGCCCTGGAGGGTGTTGCGGCTATTATATTTGATGAGTTTCATGAACGCAGCCTACAGGCTGATTTAGGTTTGGCCCTGGCACTCGATGCCCAGGCTGTGTTGCGGCCAGACCTGCGCCTGCTGGTTATGAGTGCCACACTCGATGCCGCCTCTGTAGGCAAATGGCTTGATGCGCCCGTTGTCCGGAGCGAAGGCCGCCAGTTTCCTGTGGAGACTTTTTACCTGCCTCCGGCAGAGGTGGCTGCTGCCGGTAACCGCCCCATGGAACGGCTTACCAACCTGGTACCGAAAGCGGTGCGGCAGGCCCTGGCAAAACACACCAAAGGCGATGTGCTGGTTTTTTTACCGGGCAAAGGTGAAATACGGAAAGTAGCTCAGCACCTCGAAGCCAGTTTACCGCCCGCAACTGACTTACACCTGCTGCACGGTGAGCTTACCCTCAACAAACAACTCGCCGCCATTCGGCCAGCACCAAAAGGGAAACGGAAAGTAGTGCTCACCACCAGCATAGCAGAAACCAGCTTAACCATAGAGGGCATCACGATTGTGGTGGACGGCGGGTACGCCAGGGTGCCGAAATTTGTTCCCCGCACCGGCCTCACTACGCTGGCCACCATTCCTGTTTCCAGTGCCGCAGCCGATCAGCGCCGGGGGCGGGCGGGCCGGCTGGAGCCAGGGGTGTGCTACCGCCTGTGGTCTTCAGCCGATCAGCTGCAGCTCCCTGATAGGCAGGCCCCGGAAATATGCGAAGCGGATTTAACTGGACTGGTGCTGGAACTGGCGCTTTGGGGAGTAAAAGAAGCATCCGCCCTGAGGTGGCTGGACACTCCTCCTGCGGCAGCAATTGCCCTGGCACGGGACCTGCTGCAGCGCTTGGGTGCCCTTGACCAGGAAAGCAAACCTACACGCCATGGCAAGGCCCTGGCCACCCTGGGCATACACCCGAGGCTGGGCCACCTGGTTATGCGCGGCAAGGAGGCTGGCTTCGGCAGCACCGCCTGTGCCCTGGCCTCTCTCCTTTCTGAACGGGATATGCTCAAGCCTGTGCAGCTCGCGTGGCAGGAACCGCTGCCCGACCTGCAAATACGCCTTGAAATACTGGCGGGCAGGCGACCTCATACTCCGGGCTACGTACTCGATGAAAACGCCCTGCGGCGGGTACGGGAGCAGGAGCAGCACCTACGGCAACGGCTAAGGCTGGCAGACGGCGGGTTCAACACAGATGCTGCCGGTTTACTCACCGCCCTCGCCTACCCCGACCGACTCGCACAGAGGGAAGCATCAGGACGGGTACGGCTGGTGACCGGGCAGCGGGCCAGTTTGCAGACGGAGTTATTCGGGGAAGCAACCTTTTATGCCGTTGCTCACCTGGAAACAGGAAAGCAGGCGCGGGTATTACTGGCAGCGCCGGTTGAGAAAGCAAATATACTGGAGCACTTCTCAGACCAGCTGGAAGAGCTGCAGGAAGTGCGCTGGGATGCCGCCACCCAACGGGTAGTGGCGCGACAGATAGTAAGGCTGGGGGCGCTGGTGCTGGAAGAGTCACAGCTGGCAAAACCTGACCCGGATTTGGTGGCGCAGGCACTGCTGCAAGGCTTACAGGACAAAGGCATAGTCCGGCTGCCCTGGTCCGTTGAAGCACAGCGTACGCGGCAGCGGCTGGCCTTCCTGCACCGGCTGGACCCGGCAACCTGGCCCGATGCCTCGGATGCTGCACTGGCCGACACAATGGAAACCTGGCTGCAACCGCACCTGGCCGGCCTTCGCACCCTGGAGCAGGTAGCCCGCCTGGACTTCAACGAAATCCTGCTGTCGGACCTGACCTGGGAGCAACGGCAGGAAATGGACCGGCTCGCGCCCTCCCACCTGCAGGTGCCCAGTGGCTCCCGGATAGCGGTTGATTATGCAGACCCTTCGGCACCGGTACTTGCGGTGCGGCTACAGGAAGTGTTTGGTATGCTGGACACGCCAAAAGTCGGGGGTGGCAAGGTGCCTTTGCTGATGCACCTGCTTTCCCCTGCCTCACGCCCGGTGCAGGTTACCCAGGACTTACGCAGCTTCTGGAGCACCGGCTATTTTGATGTTCGGAAAGACCTGCGTGGCCGGTATCCCAAACACCACTGGCCTGAAGACCCACTCACGGCCCCACCTACAAGAGGCACCAAGAAAAGGCCGGTGAAGTAAACATATTTAAACTAAAAACCTCATTTCATAAAAAATCCGTAATACCTATATAAGGCTATTACCATGACCTGATAAAAATAAAAAGAAGGGAAAAACCCCATGTCACAACCAGCGAAACCAAGCCTGGGCCGAAAAGTAGGAAAAATAACAGGAATCATACTTGGAGGTATATTTGGTTTCATATTGCTGGCTTCTGTCTTACTCTTCACCTTTTTAGAGCCTCTTGCAGGACGACTGCTGAAGGACCGGGTAAGCGAAGAAACGGAGGGCCTGTATAAATTAGCCTACGAGGATTTGCAGATCAACCTGCTGACGGGTACCCTGACACTGCATCAACTGCAGCTCGATCCGGATACAGCTGTCCAGCGGCAGCAGCGTGGCAATGGTGCTGTATCTAGGCTACTTTATAAAGCAGCAATACAAAAGCTCCGGATCTCGCGGGTTAACCTGGCAGATGCCCTGTTGCACAATCGCCTGGTTATTGGTGCTGTAACGGCAGTGCGTCCCGTTATCACGGCGATGGCTGATGAAAACCTGCAACAGGACACTGCGGAAGAAGACATGGAGTCCTTTCTGGGCTCCCTGGATGCGCTGCATGTAGGGCAGATGAGGCTTCAGGATGCTGCCTTTCGTTACAGAACACTCGGCAGGCCAGGCCGCATACTGCATGAACTACCGCAGGTGTCTCTTAAGATAACAAGCTTAAACATTCCTGCGCGCGGGCAAAAAGGAGCACCCCTTCCTTTTCAGGTAGACGACGTGCAGTTCACAGCAAGCGACTACACCTATCACGCACCCGATAGCGTTTACCAGCTGCACATCGATTCCCTCGCGTACTCATCAACGCAAGCCAGCCTGCTGCTAGAAGGAACTACCCTTCTGCCATATCCCGAAGTCAATGCCGCACTCAAACCAGCGGCAGCCAGAAAAACCCTTTACCATGTACAGCTTCCTGCGCTGCAGATGACCGGTCTTCATCTTTTGGAAGCCTTTCACACGAAGGAACTACTACTGCGTGAGGTTCTCCTGGAAAAGCCGAAGCTCCGTGTTTTACTTAACACCAATGCTGCTGCCACCCCCGAACCTGTAGATTTACCTGCACTTTACCAAAGTATGGCTGAGTACCTGACAGTAATAGGCATTGAGGAACTGCGCCTGTCGGGCGGGAGTCTGAACGTAGCTGAAAAGCTAGAGAAGCTTGTTTCAGTGCACGAGCTGGATGGGGCAAATATCGCACTGCAGGAAATTCGCATTGACTCTAGCACGCTGCATTCACCACGAGACCATTTCTTTGCTGAAGAGCTGCATTTCACTGCTGAAGGGTATTCCTTTCAGCACCCTTTGAATCCACATACTGTTAAAACAGGCAACATTACACTCTCCACCCGGGACAAGCGTTTCCACCTGCGCGCTGTGCAGGTAACAGGAGACAAAGAGAGAAACGACCGGCTGAAACAAAGCGGTAAAGCGCAGGCAGTGGTCTACAACATAAGTACGCCTGGTATCCATTTCAACGGTGTGGACCTGGAACAGGTCTGGGAGGCAAAGGAACTCAACATTGCTACTATAGACGTGCTGCGCCCTGCCGTAGAACTGGTACGGGATAAGTCGGTTGCAAGAGCAGACCTGCCGTTACAGGAAGCTTATGCTTCTGTTTCTGATTTTGTCAGCAAGCTTGTCATCGGAAACATCCGTCTCCAGGATGCCTCTTTCACCCATCTTGCCGGTGGAAGGCGGTTGAAGCGCATACAGGAACTGGAACATGCTTCTCTCAAAGCAACAGGACTGGTAATAGATTCTGCCTTTGTCTACTCTCCTTCCGCTGCAGGTGTCCCGGTGGAGGAGGCAGTTTTAACGGCGCATGGTTATACCTTCCGGACTCCTGACAACCTCTACACCTATACCCTGGATCGAATACATTACTCCACCCGGACTCAGGTGCTTGCTGCACATGCTGTCGCGCTGGCCTCGAACAAGGAAGTACACAGCAGGTTAAAGTCACTGCATGCTGCTAACCGGAACATGTACGATATAGCGGCCAATTATTTCCGCGTAACAGGACTTGATGTTATCAAGGCCATCAACACCGGAGAGTTGCAGGTAGACCAGGTAGTACTCAGGCAACCGGAATTTGCTATGTTGAAAGACAGGACTGTTCCGGAAGCAAGGCAGCAGCAGCCGCAAAGCACCATGGATGGCCTGTACAGTATTGTTGACCCCATTAAAGTAAAGAGCCTCCGGCTGGAAGACGGCACCTTTACTTACCGTGAAAAAAGGGACGAAGTGCTGCGCACGCAAGTGCTGGAGCATGCATCGGCCACGGTACTGGGGCTAAACCTCGGCTCTGCCCGGCTTGGTGCGCTGGACGAAGTGTTTCCTATGGAGGAGATGATACTGACAGCCCGTGACTATACCTACACGTCGCCTGGTGGCATTTACACCGTTACGCTCGACAGCCTGCATTACTCCAGCCGGCAGCAGGAGCTGACAGCCCGCCGCATCGATGTGGTTTCTGACAAAGAAGAAAACCAGCGGCTGAAGCTACAGCACAACGAACAGGTAAACAGAACCCTTTTCGACGTTTCAGCAGAGAAATTCAGGGTCAGGGGCTTGGATCTTATCCGGGCCTACGAAACCGGACAATTTGCCATGGAAGAAATGTTGTTGTCAGCACCGGAAGTAACGATTCTCCAGGATCGGGAAATATCCTCCCAGGCCACGGGTACTGAAGATAAAATTGAAAACCAGGATGATTCGGAAACACTGCAGCAGATTGCTACCGTGGTAGAAACCTTCCGGGTGAATCGCCTGCAAATAAACGATGGTACTGTTCGCCTGAATGTGCTGAAGGGAACTGTATCCGCGAGCCAGACAATAGCGCATGTATCTGTTACCATAGACCAGCTGCGCACCACCCCGCAGGAGACAAGTGACGCCATGGAAATGTTTCAGGTAGATGACATTGGCGTGCTGGTGCGCAACTATTCCTATTTGCTGCCAGACAGTTTGTATGAAGTGCGTGTCGGGGAAATAAGCGCCTCGCTACGCGGGCAGTCTTTGATGATAGAAGATTTGCGCCTGCTGCCGCTTTACGACAAAGAAGAATTTGTGAGCAGGCTGACTTATGAGGAAGACAGGTATGATGTGCATGTTCCGAGAATAACGCTGACGGGGATTAACCTGAACGCTCTCTTCAATAACCAGGACATTATCCTGGAGAAGGCACTTGTTCAAAACCCGGAAGTAAACATATACCGTGACAAGCGTATCCCGGAAGATCCTGACAGACGCCCCCCTACCCTGCAGCAGATGCTCCGCCAGGCTCCCTATTACATTCACGCAGACACCGTTGCCGTGGAGTCCGGCCACCTTGCCTACGCCGAGGTGGCACCGAACGGCACAGCACCCGGTGTGCTGAAATTTATTCATACAACGCTGGAGGCACTGCATGTCACCAACGACACTACCCTCCTGGCCCGGGACAGCCTGGCTATTGTGAGCGGTTCTGCCCTTTTGATGGGCGAAAGCAAGCTCAGTGTCCGTTTCCTTTTTCACCTGGACCACCCGGAGGACCTGTATACTTACGAAGGCACACTGCAATCCATGGATTTCACGGCGCTTAACCCCCTGTTTGAGAACCTGATCTTTGTGCGCATAGAAGATGGGCAGATCAACAAAGCTGCCTTTTCTGTTGAGGCAACAGCGCATGTGGCAACCGGGGAAATGCGTTTGTTCTACAACGATTTTGAGGTGTTGCTACTGAACAAAGACGCCCCGGAAAACCCCGGCTTTCTGCGCAAAGCAGGTAGCTGGTTATTAAATAAACTGGTCATCAAGTCAAACAACCCGGCCGGTAGCAGGGCGGTAAGGATTGGGGCAATTGAAGTGGATCGCGACTATCAGAAGTCAGTTTTCAACCACATGAGCAAGGCACTGGTAGATGGCATTACCTCCAGCCTGATGGTGCCGTTCGTAGAGCGAATAGCAGATAAACTGATAACATTCTAAAGCCGGACCAACGCGATAACCAGCCCCTCTTTTGGCTTCATAACTAAGAATTTATCTAAACTTCCGCTGTATCAAAACTCTGCTTCGGCAATGTTTTCTAATAATTCGCTGCTGCTTTGCACGCTGGCAGAGGGTAACGCCAGAATAGGTGCAAGGGCTTTTGCCACCATTCTTTGGGTAATGCTCTTGTTCAGGATGGTTTCAAGGAACTTTAGCATGCTCTAGTACAGCCAGCACAGGCACCTGAACGTCGCGTATAACACCGATGGTGGTCCGGCCAAGTAAAGCCCGCTGTATTGCTCCTCCTCCCCTTGAGCCCATCACAACCAGTTCAGCCAGGTGCACATCAACTGCCTTCAGTATTTCATCGAAGGCAAAGCCATATTTGCACACACACTTTATCTTTAGCTTAGCTTCTTCAGTTGAAGCCTGGCTTAGTTTCACTGTATGGAACCCGCTTTTGGTCAGTTGCTGCCTGTCTTGATCTGTTGCACCTGTTGTTGCAACTGTGGTTAGAAAGCGTAAAGAGAAGTCTTTAAATAAGGATTCCCTGGCCTGGTGCACATAAGCCTCCAGTTTCTTTACCTTTTCTCTTTCCAGTTCGTGCACCACAGTAGAGAAATCCATGTGGTAAGGGTAAGAGAGGGGCTGGTAGAAAGCATTGAAAAGCACAATATCAGATTTAGTTGCCTTGGCCAGTTCTATGGCATAAAGCAGGGCATTATGTGCATTTTCAGAATAGTCGGTGGGTACTAAGATGGTCCTCATGATTTCCAGTTTTAAGTTAGGTAATCTCCAGCCGCACATCAAAATCAACTGGCTTACAGCACAAATCTATCGCGCACAGCGGCCAGCAGGTATGATGCACATCAGCAGAAAGAAAGATCTTTATCAACTGCCCTCGATGCCCTGGAAAAAACCTAGTTCAGGACGAAGTCTGCCGGAACCCCCTTGTCCCTGTCCCTGTATTACCTGTTCAAACTGTCCCGGCTCCCCCAAGTGGTACTCTTATACTCGTAAGGCATAAACTTTATGGCAGTGTTGCCGTTTCAGAACCTTTGAAAACTGAAATAACGTTCATATAGCAACCCACTAACAATGGCCCTGGAACAAAACGCTGAAAGTATTTTAAGAGACCAACTCGTAGAGCTGCTGAAAGGTGGCTTTGCCCCGAATGTTATCCTGCTGCAGGAATTCGATTATAAAAAAGCGGGCATGATGCTGGACGGCCTGCATTTTTCTGCCTGGGTACTCCTGGGACATATTAAGGCGCGGCAGCACACGCTGCTGAATTTTATGAAGGACCCGGAAAACAACCAGGATGTGTGGCCGGATGCGCACTGGCCTGAAAACCACGCCCCCGAAAGCAAGGAAGAATGGGAGCATGCCATCAGCCAGTACGAGGCAGAGCTGCAGGAAATGATACACCTCGTGGAGCACCCGGAAACGAAGCTATTCCTGAAACAGGCAAACGGCCTGACCATTTCCTGGGCAGCCGTGACCACTTTGCACCATACCGGCTATCATATCGGGCAGCTCAAAACAATCGGAAGGCAGCTGGGTGTCTGGTAGCCGGAAGTATCAGGTATACAGCACCTGCTGCGAAGCGATAATTTCCTGTTTCAGCTGTTCGAAATCATGGTGAGGGGGCTCTGGTGAGAAGGTCATCGGCTGCCCCTTCTGCTGCGGGTAGTTCAGAAAACGAATCAGGGGACCGGCAATAACAGCTGCTTTCTCTGTCTGCTCCGCCGTTAGTTGATCCATCCAGTAGCCCGACTGCCCTTTTTTGAGGTGCTTCGGGTTTTTGCTTTTGAGAGTGGCAAAACTCATTGCTTCCTGTAGTTCATTGCGCTGCTCCTGGTTCACTTCTACCTCAAGGTATGCCAGCAGCCGCTCTAACTCCAGCTGAAAATCAAGCAGGAAGCCTTCATAAAACGCAATATGTATGTTGTGCCTGCGGCTTAGGCGCAGGTGGTCGAACACGTGCCACACCCACTCCAGCATCAGCTTTTCGAAGTTTTGCTCCAGGAAACGCTTCGGGTCTTTCTCTTTCTGGGGGTAGTACTTCAGCATATAATCCGAGCAGTAGTACTTGGAGGCCGATATAGCCCTGTCCCTCGGGTCCCTGACAATGTAGACTTTCTTATCGAACAGATCCAGGAGTTCGCCACTTCTCTTACAGATGGGCGAGTGTGTCCAGACATGGTTGGTGCGGGAAAGGTAGTGCCGGATATCTTCAACAGGCATTCTGAAAATACTGCTGATGCGGTAGCTGTACTGCAGGTCCGTAATCTCCAGCACATCAATGCTGGCCTGGCTGGGGTAGTTCAGGTCCCAGGTTCTGGCCAGATCATATATGGGGTGCTGCTGTATAAAGGTGGTCGTGTCGCGGCCGGTTCTGGCCAGTATTTGCTGGATGATCTGGTAGAGCCAGAAGTTTCCGCACTTGGGTGCGCCACCCTGCAGGATTTTCATCGTCGAAGGTTCTTTTTGTGCCATATCGGACAACTATACGGCAGCAGGAGTCAATTTGCCGATTTTTCCTTCTGTTATTTACCTGGCTTACATGAATACTCCATTACATGAGCTTCATTAAAACTTGTTCGCCCACCCTGCTGCTTACCTCGTCTGCATATTCTTTTGAAGCCAGTCCAGTCCGGTTTGATACAGTGCCGTTGCCAGCCCTACCCTTTTATCGAAATCTTCATTCTGGGTCTGACCCTGCGCTGCGTACTGCCGGATGAGTTGCAGGTTTGCCTCTATTTCCAGGGGCTCCACGTTATCGTCCGCATCTGCCCGGAACCTGGCAAAGCGTTCCTCATCAGCATCTATATTCTCTGTTATAAAAGAACCATCCTGCTGGCGGGCAGCACATAAAATGCCACTGGCCTTAGCTAAGGAGGGGGCTAGGGTTCCTTCCAGCCCCCTTTTCAAAACAATTACACCTGCAAAGCCAGCCATGTCTGCCAGCCGCACCATCTTCTGCATATAGGTGATGTGAAAGACGGAGGTAATCAGGATGTCAGCGCCGCAGGGGTTCAGCACTTTCTCCAGGGTTGCCAGGAACGGCCTTTTAAAAATAGTTCTTCGCCGGACGACCCATGCATCCAAAGCAGGTGACAGATCTCTCTGGTCGAGGGCCCAGCCATAAAGCGGGGGTTCTCCCTTCAGTTCCTGTGTATGCTGCAGAAAGGTACCGCTCAGGGCCTGGTACAAATCCAGCGGGTTCAGGGTTAGCTTCGGACCTGCCGATCGCCCCACTGTCACGATAACTCTGTTGCCTGCTTCCTGTAAAGCTTTTGCCAGTAAAGGGGTGAGCATATAGGAATGCTCCACTCCATCGAAAGGTTCTGCCAGCTGAATGGTGGTACCTGGCACTGCTACCGGCTCCTTAAAGCCTGGGGCGTACGTAGCCTCAATGGCTTTCATCAGGCCATGGTATTCTTCATCTGTCTCGTACCGGATACGCAGCATGCTGGCAGCCATTCCTCTGAATGCTTCCCCGGGCAAATCTGAAAAAATGAAATGGCCCAGCTTCTCTGCTTCAGCCTCTGACAAGTTTTCTTTCCGGAGCAGCTTTACTCCTATGTCTCTCATTTCAGGGGGAGAATCAGCGCACAAGGTGTCATAAAGTTTTCCCACATCAAAAGAGGCAGCATTTTCACCAGTAGGCAACAGCAAGTCCTGCTCCTGTGGCGTAGGCCCTTTCGCCAGTAAAGCTCCGTAAAAGGCACCTTTCTGAATGGGCACCACATCATCCTCAAACTTCAGGTATTCCGCTATTTCATGGAGCAAAGCTTCAGGTAAAGGTTTGCTGCCATGTTTCCCGATCCCAATGATCTTGATCCCGTCTACCAGCGGATTATCATGTGTCGTATAACTTGCATTCATAACGTTGAAAGGGTTTGTTCATAATTCTACGCTTTCGGGTTGATTATGGCCCTCCCTCCCCCCTGGTGAGCGGGAGTATCAGTTAAAGCGCATAACCCAAAATAATAAAGCCAAAGCCTAATAACCAGCTAAATCAAGTTCCTCAGTTTCAATTCTTGGAACCTGCTGGCCCATTTTCTTCTGTATGATCTTGAAGTGGTGTTCATCATCCGGTGTAATAAACGATATCGCTTCACCTTCCGATGCCGCCCTTCCTGTTCTGCCTATTCTGTGCACGTAATCTTTTGGAGAGCGTGGCAGTTCGTAGTTGATAACGTGCGGCAGAAACCTGATATCTATACCACGGGAGGCTAAATCGGTAGCGACCAGCACCCTTAGCTTACCGGCCTTAAACTTACGGAGGGCCTCTGTTCGGGCGCCCTGGCTCTTCTCCCCGTGCAGGGCGGCGGCTTCTATACCGTGTTTGGACAGTTTGCCCACTACGTTGTTGGCCGTTCTGATGGAAGACGCGAACACCAGCACCTGCTGCATATTACCATTTTTTATCAGGTACCGGAGCAAAGGTCCTTTTTTCTCCGGCGCAATGCTGTAGGCCACCTGCTTTATCAGTTCGGGAACAGACGCCTCTTCTTCAACCTGGATTTTTGCAGGGTTAGAAAGCAACTTCGAAACCAGGCCTTCTACCTCCTCTCCCATTGTTGCAGAGTAAAGTAAGTTCTGACGCTTCTCCGGCAGCAGCGAAAATATCCTGCTTACCTCCTCCTTAAAGCCCAGGCTAAGGATTTTATCTGCCTCGTCCAGCACCAGCGTCTGCACCTCCGACAGTTTCACCGCATTATGATCCACCAGGTCCAATAACCTTCCCGGAGTGGCTATCAGTATTTCGGTGCCGCTCAGCTGCATCATCTGTGGGTTAATGGACACACCTCCGTACACGGCAAGTGTTTTGGCTTTGCGGGGGAGCCTGGCATTGAACGAGCGAAACACCTCGTTGATTTGTACAGCAAGTTCTCTTGTCGGCACCAGGATCAGGACTTTGACATACCTGTTGTTAACCTGTTTGTTTCCCTGAAACATCTCCAGAACAGGCAGGGCAAAGCTTGCTGTTTTACCGGAGCCTGTTTGCGCAATTCCCAGCACATCCCTCCCTCTTAAAATGGCTGGAATGGCTTCCCTTTGTATGGGGTAGGGCACTGTATACTGCTGCTCGGCTACCGCTTTCAATAAAGGGGCTGACAAACCTAAAGATGAAAATGACATGTATGCCTGGGATTAAGAAGTAAAAAGCTGCTTATGTGTACAAAGATAGGACTTATAATGTTCTTCAGATGCTATGACAGCTTAATCGCGCAACACACTCAGTACCCGGCGGCAGCGTCATCCCCTCTTGGATCAGCCCCGCCTTCCATTCTTCCATCCGGAAGCATCAGAATGCCGGCGGCTCTTCCTATTCCTTTAGGGTTAGGCGCTATTTTGTGTCCTTTCAGCCACAGGCGCAGCCCCGTACCAGGCCCGAGGGCTCCTATTTCCGTCAGCACCCAGTCGGGCTCCCACTGGTGGTGGAACCTTCCCGAGTTTACTGCACCCTGCATAGGCAAGTCATGCGCAATCACATTCATGATAATCTGGTATACCGTGGTAATGATGGTGGAACCGCCCATGCTACCGACAACCATATAAAGTTCACCGTTCTTCTCCAGTATTGTCGGTGTCATAGAACTCAGCATGCGCTTGCCAGGCGCAATGGCATTGGCCTCCCCACCTATCAGCCCGTAGGAATTAGGATGACCGGGCTTCACACTAAAATCGTCCATCTCGTTGTTGAGCAGAAAGCCTGCGCCATCTACAAACACCAGGGCACCAAAGTTACTGTTTAAAGTGGTGGTCACAGATATAGCATTCCCCATCGGGTCCACGATGCTGTAATGTGTCGTTTCAGTACCTTCTGCAGGAGCCGGCTCTCCGGCGTACACCTCATCGCTGTCTGTGTCGGTTTTCATAGAGAAGTCGCGCATCCGGTTTTTAATGTATGCTGTGTCCAGCAGGCCCTCCACCGGCACATCATAAAAGTCGGGGTCGCCGAGGTGTTTGGCCCGGTCTGCGTAGACTCTTTTTTCTGCCTCAATCATGAAATGGGCTGTTTTGGCTGTTTTCACCCCCCACTCCCCGACGGGATAATCCTCTGAAATAGTTAACAGCTGAATCAGGGCAATGCCGCCACTGGATGGCGGAGGCATGGAAATAACAGTATGCTCCCCAACTTTGGCTGTAATGGGCTCCCGCCAGACAGCGCGGTAATTCGCCAGGTCTTCCTTGCTGATGATGCCTCCCCCCCGCTTCATTTCGTCCACGATGTATTGAGCCGTTTCTCCCTCGTAAAACCCTGCCCTGCCCCGGTCCCGTATCCTGGCCAGGGTCCTGGCCAAATCCACCAAGCGGAGGGTGTCTCCTTCTCTCCACTTGTCTTTCAAAGTAAACTCAGGCCGCCGGCTGCTGTACTTAATAAAGTCTTTCCGGTACTCATTGAGTTTGTCTGCTTCCTTTTTGGTGAGGGGAAAGCCGTTGCCAGCCAGCAGCACTGCCGGTTGTACCAGTTCTTTCCAGGGCATGGTGCCGTACTTCTCATGCAGCTGCACCATGCCGTCTACCGTTCCGGGTACACCCGCTGCCAGGTGGCCGTACATACTCAGCCCTTCTATCACTTCACCCTCTTCGTTGAGGTACATGTCCCGGTGGGCTGCTCCCGGGGCCTCCTCCCTGTAATCAAGGGCATCTACGCTTCCATCCTGTTGTCGTAAAACCAGAAAGCCGCCTCCGCCTATGTTCCCGGCATCAGGATATACCACCGCCAGGGCAAACTGTACGGCAACGGCCGCATCCACCGCATTGCCACCCCGGCGCATGATTTCGGATCCAACTTCTGAGGCAAGCGGATGGGCTGACACTACCATCGCCTCTTCTGTAATGAGGCCCACTTCATGAAGGTCTCTGAACTGACAGCCTGCTGTATAAATAAGCAGGAATAGAAGTAGTACTTTTTTAGTCATAGAAAATCCTGAACGTTTCTAAAGCTTACGAAATGCTGTCTGTATCAGGTTTTCTTGAAAGAATATAGGATATTATTTACAATGCAGGGACGGTTGTTCTGTCCTTTGTTTTTATTACCAGTGGCAGGTACATGGGGCAACCAGGAGGAAGCTTAAAAAAGAAGAGGCACATCCCCACACTAGTTGCCGGATATGCCTCTTCTTTGAAAATCGGTTGGTATAGTTATAACTGGCTTAAGACAGCAATACTCGCAGACTGGCCAGGCTTTTGGGCCTCTTATGAATTTTTATAAAGCTCCAGGGCCTCTTCATTCCCTTGCTGGTAAGCAAGATCTATCGCAGAAAGGCCTCTTACATCCTGTATACGTCTGTCAGCACCAGCCTCCAACAGGAGTTTCACCAACTGGTTTCTTCCGAACAAGGTCGCGAACATCAAAGCTGTGCCACCGTTTCCATTTTGCAAGTTGAGGTCAGCCCCATTGTCTATCAGCGCTTTGGCTATTTCCGGGTATCCTTTAAAGCTTACCCCCATCAGGGCCGTGTTTCCTGTTACGTCCTGCGCATTAGGATCAGCCTTAGCCTTAAGCAGTAATTCTGTTGCCTCTAAATGTCCGTCATAGGAGGCTAAAATCAAGGGTGTAAAACCTTTCGCATTTTGAACATTGATGTCGACGCCCTCCTCAATTAACTGGTTCAGGTAGGCCACATCACCTTTTCGGGCTGCATCAAAAAGGAGGTCTTGCTGGTTGGTGGAGTAGAAAGTCATATAGCGTATGTGTTATATAGTGGGATTAACCGTAACGTACGGTAAAACATTATAAATGGCTGTGCTTTTTCCGGGCATAGTTGTATAAATTTTTTGAGGTCTTTCCTCTTAAAACACACCCCAAAAGCCCTGTTTCTTTCTAAAATGTACGGCTATTGTCATACAAAAAGATAAAATACTTTCTTCTTTTCTAATAATGAAGCCATTTTGGCTATTTGTCGTACTTAATTAACATGAAATAAGTAACTTTAAAAGAAGTGTATTATTTCCGGGTATTTTGTACAGGCTTCTACAATTCTGGCCTTTTTCATGCCCTTTAACCCCTAGTCAGGATACAGCTTAGATACTGGCAAGTACTTTTTGCCACCGCATGGAGAGCTGTGCCAGACGAAGTATTCGATAAACCACTAAAATGAACAAGCTCTTTTATGCCCTTTTTCAGCTGCTCCTCCTGGCAGTTGTTACCCCGCCGGGTAAGGCACAGAATGCACCCTATACGCGCACCCTCACGCTTAAAGATGCCGTTCAGCTGGCAAAGGAAAAATCACCACGATACCGCAGCGCGTCAGTACAGTTTGAAAACAGGCAATGGCAGTACAAAACATACCGCTCTAACTTTTACCCGCAACTGAACCTGAGCGGGGTGCTGCCGGAATACAACAGAACCATCGCCCCCCGCATTACCGACACCGGAAGCCTCATCTTCATCAACACACACAACGCCAACTCCTATCTTCAGCTTTCACTGGGTCAGGAAATATGGCCAACCGGCGGATATATCTCCATCAACACACAACTCAAACGGCTCGACGACTTCCAGGCAGAAGCAAACAGGACCCGATATTCGTCTGTACCAGCCACTATTACGCTGAACCAACCTATCTTCGGTTTCAACTACCGCGCCTGGGACAGGAAGATAGCTCCGCTCCGGTTTGAGGAGGCAAAGCGGGATTTCTGGGAAGAAATGGAAGATATATCCAGTGCTACCACCGACCACTTTTTCAATCTCCTGTTAAGCCAGATAAGCCTGCAGATAGCAGAAAAAAACGTAGCCAACAACGATACACTTTATAAACTAACCCAGGTGCGGTATGAGGCAAATGAAATTCCGGAGGACGAGTTGCTGCAAATGGAACTGACGCTTCTGAATTCCCTGCAAAACCTGGAACAGGCAACACTGGACGTAGAGGCAAATACACTCAGGCTGAAAGTGTTTCTGGGTATTACCGATAATTATCCTATCCGCCTCATTCCGCCAGATGAAACGCCAGCGTTTGAGGTAGACGAAGACATAGCCCTGGAACAGGCCCATAAAAACCGGCAGGTCATTATAGGATATAAAAGAGAGGTGCTGGAGGCCGAAAGGCGTGTGGCGCAGGCCAAGGGAGAAACGGGCTTCACGGCCGATCTCTTTGCCTCTTTCGGGCTCACCCAGCAGGCGCTCGACATCCAGGAAGTATATTCTGATCCTGCACCGCAGCAGCGTGTGAGGGTGGGCTTCAACATTCCGGTTATGGACTGGGGCCGCACAGCCTCCAGGCTGGGCACTGCGACAGCAAACGAGACACTGGTAAAAGAGAATGTAGAGCAGAAGCGCATAAACTTTGACCAGGAGATATACCTGAATGTGAAGCGGTTTAAAGTGCTCCGGAAGCAAATGATAGGGGCAAAACGCGCCAACGAAATTGCCGAAAAGCGCTACAACCTTACAAGGGCCCGTTATTTGAAAGGCCAGTTGAGCCTGCTGGACCTGAATGTGGCCACCGAAGAAAGAGACAAAGCCACCCGCAGCTATGTCAGCTCCCTGGAAGACTTCTGGTCGGCTTACTACCGCATTCGTCGCCTGACCCTCTATGACTTTGAGCGGAATGAGTCTTTGTTAGCAGAGATATAACCCTCCCCTAACGGCAGGAGCCGTTTCGATGGCATACCCCCTCAAAATAAAAACACCCGCCAAAGCACATTTGACGGGTGTTTTATTATTGAAAGCCTGCTGGGTATGAATTACTGCTTTACAGAGATAGCCTTGCTGCCTGATTTCTCCATAGCATCATATACCACCTGCAGCACATTGGTTCGGGTATTTAGCTGGCTGAGCTTGTTGTTTTCACGGGTAGGGTGCACCCGGTTAGACAGGAAAACATACACCAGGTCATTTACCGGGTCGATCCATGTATACGTGCCGGTAAAGCCGGAATGCCCGAAGCTTTCTACAGGTGCACCTGGGGCCGCATTGCTGTTCTGCGCACCCGGTCTGGCAGGGCGGTCGAAGCCAAGGGCCCGGTAATTGCCAAAGTCGCAGAACTGGCACCTGCTGAATTCGCTTACCGTGTTACCCGCTATATATTCTTTCCCTCCATAGTGGCCGTCGTTCAGGTACAGCTGCATGAGTTTGGCCACATCATTCGCATTGCCGAATAAGCCGGCGTGGCCACTGATGCCTCCTAACATAGCCGCTCCTTCATCGTGCACGGTACCGTGCAGCAACTGCTTCCGGAAATGTGGCTCATGCTCTGTTGGCACAACCCGGGAAGGCGGGTACTTCCTGTAAGGGTTGAACGTAAGTGAGGTGGCGCCCAGCGGCTGGTAGATGTTCTGCTGCAGGTATGTTTCAAAGTTTTGCCCCGTGATCTGCTGCACTACCAGCGGTGCCAGAATAAAAGACAAATCACTGTACACATAGCCGGGCTGCTGGTTCATCGGCGAGGCCATGATCTGCTCGTAAATTTTGTCGGTGTATTTGTGGTGCATGTACAGGTTATGCGCCACCTTGATTGGGAAACGGGCAGAGGAATCTGCCTTAAAGGTTCTCCACTTAAACTTGCCATTGCTTCTTACGGTCTCCTTCCAGAACGGAATCCATGCTTTTAGCCGTGCCTGGTGCGTGAGGATGTCGCGGTAGTTGAGGTTTTCTTTGTTCGTGCCGCGTGCCATGGGCAGGTACGTACTCAGGGTCTTGTTCGGGTCAAACTCCCCCTCTCCTTTCAGCTTCATGAAAGCGGCAAGAGAAGTACTTATTTTTGTTACAGATGCCAGGTCGTAGAGGTCGTTGTTGTGCACCGGCACCTCATTTTCGTAGGTGTGGTACCCGAAGGCTTTCCGGTATATGACTTTCCCGTTTTTTGCCACCAGTACCTGCGCACCCGGGGTGGCTTTCTCCTGCATGGCCTGCGCCACCAGGGAGTCTATGCCAGCTAAATCCCTTGTCTTGATACCTACTGCTTCCGGTACGCTGTAAGCCAACCGAATGCCTCCCTCCGTCTTTAAACCGTCACCCAGTTTAAACGCGTTCGAAACTGTAACCGGCAAACTTCCCTTCGCCCCAATGCCACCGAAAATCAACTGCGAGGCCAGGTCCTGGGTCAGGGGTGTCTCCTGGTAAGCTGTCAGCACAGCATTGGCTTTCTCGATGCTTTCGAATTTGGCAAGGCTGTACACGTTACCGAAAACACTCACTACCGTAGGCTTGGTGCGGATGAGGTCTTTCAGGAACAGGTTCATTTCGGCGGTAATACCAAAGTTCGCACTGCCGGCTTTTAACTGCAGCTTATGTACCCCTGCTATCACGAGGTTGTAATCCTGCAGTTTCTCTTTTAGTTGCTGTAGCTCAGCGAGCGTGCTGCTGGCCGGTAAAAAGAAGGTATCTACCTGCATGTACCTGGCCAGCCCCCGCTGGAAGTCTGTTTCCTCCGTTGTCCCGATTGCCAATGCTGCCACCCGTAACGTATCCAGGGAACGGATAGGCAGGATGTTGTCTTTGTTGCGCAGCAGGGTGAGCGAGGCTTCTGTTAGCTGGTGATTCAGGTAAAGGGCATGCGGGTTGTTCAGGTCTTCAATGAGGTGCTCTGTCTCAATAGGCTGCCATTTGTCCAGGCCCACCCATTGCTTGGCAGCCAGCACTTTCCGGCAGCGGGCATCTACTTCTTCCTGCGTTATCTCTTTGTTTTCGATAGCTTTCTTTACCTCCTGGATGGTCATTTTCACATCCATTGAATTGAGGAGCATGTCGTTGCCGGCCAGCAAAGCCTTTACATCTACCACACCCGGAGGGTAGTATTTTGCCACCCCCTGCATGTTCAAAGCATCGGTGAAAATCAATCCCTTATACCCCAGCTCTTCTTTTAACAGTTCACTTACTATCGGCTTAGATAATGTAGAGGCAAGATTGGGGGTGTTGTCCAGCACCGGGATGTTCATATGTGCCACCATCACACTTCCCAGGCCGTTCTGCATCAGCTCCCTGAACGGGTACAGTTCCACAGAGTCGAGGCGAATGCGGGAGAAATTGATGAGAGGCAGCCCGTAATGCGAGTCTACATTGGTATCGCCGTGGCCGGGGAAGTGCTTGGCACTGGCCAGCACATGCTGGTCCTGCATGCCCCTCATATAAGCCAGCGACTTTCGGGTAACATTATACTTGTCTTCCCCGAAAGAGCGGAAGCCGATAACCGGGTTGTTGGCGTTGTTGTTGATGTCTACCGTCGGAGCAAAGTTGACGTGGATTCCCAGGCGCTTGCACTGGCGCGCTATCTCTGCTCCCATTTCATAAATCAGCGCCTCATTTTCTATTCCACCTATCGTCATCTGGTACGGGAAGCGCACGGTGCTGTCAAGGCGCATGGCCAGGCCCCATTCCGCATCGATGGTTACCATCAGGGGAACCTTGCTTTCACGCTGGTAGCGGTTGGTCATTTTAGCCTGCCGCACCGGGCCACCCTGGAAGAAGATAACACCGCCCACCTTGTAGGTCCTGATAAGGTTGCTGATAGAGTCGATGTGCGCCTGGTCGCGGTTGGAGTACACCGGGATCATGATCAGTTGTGCGATGCGTTCCTCTGGTGTCAGGGTAGCAAAAACTGAGTCTACCCATGCCTGCCTTGCATTTAGAAAGGCAGGATCTTTTTGGGGCTCGAAAGCAGGAGTATTTGCTTTTTTCGCAGCAGGCTTCCTGTACTTTGTGCGCGAGTTCTGCCCCTGCAGACTGTGCACTCCGAACATCATCACCAGGATGAGGGCGTAGTAAAAAAGGGGATATTTTCTCAAGGGAATCAGATTGTAAGCAGGTTTTGGCAAATCAGCGTAATACCTCACAAGATAGCCAGAAATACTCACAAATGATAGTTCTCAGGCTGTAGGTTGTATCAGCCATGCCTCGTTATATTCCTGAACTTAAAAGCGCAGAAGCGGAGCAGTAGGTTTGAAAGCAGCTCAACATTAAGTAAAACTAACTATTTGATCATCATGATTTAGTTCTCTGATTTTAATTTGTTTATCTACAAACAGCCAGTCATGAAGCTAAAATAATTAGGTCGTGTTGACAATTAATGAATGATTTTGTTTTACTGTTGTTTAAGTTTCAAAAAGCTTATGCGACGTTACGAAATCAGCGACTATGACTGGCAACGCCT
>NZ_BAAGXV010000011.1:0-133149 GCF_054779655.1 Pontibacter brevis | reverse complement strand
TCAGAAGAACCTTGGTCAGACAGGAAAAGAAGGCTGATAATTACCTGGCATTCCTGCTGCTCGCGTGCATGAAGATAATGCTTAGGTATTTTTGAGATAGCTTCTGAAAAAGAATGAAGCCCTCAAAGCAGGATTCAGCAAAAATGCCGGAGGCCTGAATGGGTTTATACAGGAGGCGAAAGGGCAGGAGAACCTCGAAAAGCTGACAACAGAAAAGCAGAAGCTGCAGCTCTTCAAGAAAAAGCAGCCCCTGTTTTCGGAAGGCAATTACCCGAACGCACTCTACTTCCTGAACAAGGGCAAAGTGAAGACCTACAAATCGAATGAAGAAGGGCGCGAGTACATTACCAACCTCTACAAAGACAGTGATTTTATAGGCTACCTCGACCTGATTGAAGAAAAGGCATACCGGGAGTCGGCCATGGTAATGGAAGACTCTGAAATATACGTCATCTCAAAAGAAGACTTTTTTCTGCTCTTGCACAACAACCGCCTGGTGGCAAATAAGTTCATCAAGATACTGTCTGATAACTTAGCCGAACGGGAGGAGCGCCTGATAAAGCTGGCCTATAACTTCGTGCGCAAGCGGGTGGCCGAAGCATTGCTCTTTGTTGAAAAGCAGTATACCGCTGACCCAGAGAAGGTGTCGCAGGTGGTGATTTCACGCGAGGACCTGGCTAATATTGTAGGAGCCTCCAAGGAGACCGTTATCCGCACCCTCGCCGATTTCAAAGACGAGAAGCTCATCGACAGCCAGGGAAGTAAAATCAGCATTCTGAATGGAGAAAAGCTCCGCCGCATGCGCAATTAAGTGTTCTTGTCTGCAGTGTAGTTATTATGTTAAATAAAAACAGGTACTGTCCAAAGCGCCTCAGTCGAATCTCGCCTGAGGCGCTTTTTTTGTAGGAGCCTGTAAGTTCCGAATCCAGCTGCACACCCTGAAGGCTAAACCATTCAGACATAATTGCGTTGCACCTTAACAGGTGGCTCAGTTAATGATGCTGTACTACTTGCTTGTATGAAACCAATCCACACGAAACTATGGCAAATAAATCAAAGTTTTTTGCAGCACTCGCTGAAGGAGGCGGAACAATAGGGAAAGGGCTGATTGCCGGCTTTGCCGGCACTGTCGCTATTACCATCTCACAAATGATAGAAATGAGTATCACCAAGAGGGGCATGAGCGATGCCCCGGCTAAAGTAGGTGGGAAGGCCCTGGGTGTAGAGCCAAGAGGTAAAGCCGAACTGGAAAAGGAGAAAGCCACTTCTGACAACAACCAGGCTCCTGACGACTTGGAAGAAGAAGTAGAGACAAACAAGGAGCAGTTCGAGCAGTTGATGCACTGGAGCTATGGTACCAGCTGGGGGGTAGCCCGCAGTGCGCTCGACCTGGCAGATATACGAGGAGTACGGGCCTCTGTCATTCACTTTGGCGCCATTTGGGGAGCAGCCCAAATTATGCTGCCTGCTAACAATGCGGCAAAGCCCATCACAGAGTGGTCGGGTAAGCAAATCGCTACTGACCTCTTCCATCATGCTGTTTATGCTTTTGCTGCAGGTGCCGTGTATGATGCCATGAAAGATGCAGAATCAAGCAAAAAGAAAAAGAAGAAAAAAAAGAAGAAGAAAAAAAACAAAAAGTGAAGCTTGTTGAACAATAGTGCTGCAAAGTGAGAAGGAAAACCTTCCCCTCTGCAGCTATCAGAAGAGAGCCGCTTAGATGAAAGTCCGGGTGGCATTTTTACTTGTACCACTTTAGCTCTAAAAGTAAATGAGCAGGGAATAAAGATAAGTGAAAGAGAAAAAAAGCCTTAATAATTTTATAATAATTTGTATAATAAATTAAACAATAATAATTATATTCAATAACTGATTCTGAAGATGAGCAAGGTAGCTTTTACAGGAAAAATATTTGGTATCCATATTGGTCAAAGTTTATGCATAGGAAAAAGAAGCAGTTTAAGTTGCTTTGAGAGTTGCCAAGGGTAACATGCAGTACTGGAACTAACGGTTGTTGATGGTAATACACAGCAGTGCCAACGGCTGTACATCAGCAGAAAGTCTGATATCCGAATTGCCTTGGATAAGGAGGAGTAAAATGAGATAGAAAGTATATGAAACGAACATGCAGCAATTGACAACCCGCATCGTTTTATTAGTTCTGGTTGTTTGTGCAGTAACCTTAGGCTTCCTTCAGGCGCAGGATCTGACTTTTGTTAAAGTTCCACTTTCTCGCGACAACGGTACCGGGCTTATTGCGGGCATAACACAGGATAAGGATGGCTTCCTTTGGCTTGCGACGCACGCCGGCCTGCACCGCTATGACGGTTACCAGCAGGTTACCTATGTCAACAACCGGTACAATAAAAATTCTTTAGCAGATAACCGTTTGGAGTGTGTCCTGGCTGCTCAGAACGGCATTATCTGGATAGGGGTATGGGCGAACGGCCTTGACAGGTTTGACCCTAAATCAGGAGAGTTTAAGCATTACCGCCATAACCCGAACGATTCCAAAAGCCTGAGCGATGACCTGGTAACGGTACTGCTGGAGGACAGGGACGGCAACCTGTGGGTTGGCACGCACAAAGGCCTGAACTTATTCCACCCCGAAACAGGTACATTTACCCGCTACCAGCATGATGCGGCTAATCCTAAAAGTATAAGCGATAACAAAGTCAGAGCCATTTATCAGGACCGGCAGGGGACTATCTGGGTGGGAACAGGAAGTCCCTGGGAGTCGAAGCCTGAAGAAGGGGGCTTGAATCGCTTTGACCCTGAAACCGGTACCTTCGAACGCTTCCTGCACGACCCTAAAAATCCCGAAACATTAGCCTACAATTGGGTAAGGGCCATTTATGAAGACAGCCGGGGTACCTTCTGGGTAGGCACCTTTGGCGACGGCCTGCACCAGATGGATCGTAAAAATGGCACCTTCAAACGTTTTCCTTATGATGTCCGCCACCCGGAAAAGCTCAGTCGCCCTTACATCGACAAAGAAAAGCAAAATGATGGCATCAACATCATTCATGAAGATCATACAGGGGCTATCTGGATCGGGACGTACGACAGCGGTTTAAACCGGTATAACCCGAAGACAGGCAAAGTTATCCAGTACAGAAAAAATGCACCCAATGCAGCGGGCCTGGATGATAATAACATTTGGGTTGCCTATAGCTCAAGGGAAGGAACCCTTTGGTTTGGTACTGCCAACGGTAATTTATTCCGCCTTGACCCCCACCGCCACCGCATCCCGCATGTGGAAACAAACTCCGAAGTGTACAGCTTTTTTGAAGACCCAGCCGGCTTCATGCTCCTAGGCACTTCCAAGGGTTTAATAAGGAAGAACCGGAATGGACGCGTAAAACAATATGTGCATAACCCTGCTGATCCAAAAAGTATAAGCAGCGATACCGTTTATACTATTTACAAAGACAGGAAGGGCACGATATGGATAGGAAATGCCAGTGGTCAGCTCAACATATACCACCCTTTTACAGAGACCTTCACCCGTTATGTGCATGATAAGAATGATCCGGGCAGTCTGAGTGCCGGCGCTATTTTTTCAATACTGGAAGATAGCCAAGATAACTTTTGGATAGCGACCGGGTTTGGTCTTGACAGAATGGACAGGGAAAAAGGCACTTTCACGCACCACAAGCATGACCCCAACGACTCCCGAAGCATCAGTCACAATAGGATAACTTCTATCTTGGAAGACAGGAGAGGGGTGTTGTGGTTGGGGACGCGGTTTGCAGGAGGTGTTAACCGCTACAATGTCAATAGCGGTACCTCAAAAAAATACCTGCTGGGAAACAATATCGCTAAAATATACAAAGACTCTAAAGACGTAGTCTGGGTAGCAACCGAGTCTTCCGGCATATACTACTATAAACGCTCTGCTGATGCTTTTATACCACTGAAGTTAGAACGGAATGAGGACGTTATCCATATAAGGGACATGGTGGAAGATGAGCAACAGAACCTCTGGTTCAGTTCAAAAGAAGGACTGCTGAAACTCAATAAGGACAGGAGCAGTGTGCTATTGCTAGGCGAGCCTTATGGTGTTTCGTCAGAGTCGCTCTCATTTCAGGCTGCATATAAAGACCCCGCTGGAAAACTCTATTTTGGAAGTAATAAAGGGTATTACGTTTTTTCTCCGCAACAGTGGCATCCTAACCGGCATCCGCCGCTGGTAGCCCTTACAAGTCTCCGCCTTTTCGATCAGCCTGTATTACCCGGTAAAAAAAGCCCTCTGAAAGCGCCTCTCAGCGAAACCGATGCCATTGAGTTCGGGCCCGAGCAGAACGTGTTTTCTTTTGATTTTACCGGTATTCATTTTATCAACCCGGAGCAGAACAAGTATTTGTATATGCTGGAGAATTATGACCACGACTGGCGCAGTTCAAAAACGGAGCGTGTGGCTTCCTATTACAACGTGCCTCCGGGCAAATACAAGTTCCGGGTAAAGGTGTCGAACAGTGATGATGTATGGGCGGAAAAAGCGATAGCCGTTAGAGTGAAGCCTCCTTTTTGGAATACCTGGTGGGCCTATAGTTTCTATGGCCTGCTGTTGGTGGGATTTGTGGTAAGATTTAATCATTTCCAGCGGCAGCGCCTGATAAGGATAGAAAGGCATCGTGCCCGCGAAAGGGAGCTGGCCCAGGCGCGGGAAATATCAAAAGCCTATAAAGAACTGAAAAGAACGCAGGTGCAGCTTGTGCAGCAGGAAAAGCTTGCTTCCCTGGGTGAGCTAACGGCTGGTATTGCCCATGAAATTCAGAACCCGCTTAATTTTATAAACAATTTTGCAGAGGTAAGTTCAGAACTGGCAGAAGAGTTACAGCATGAGTTTGAAACAGGTGATATAGACGAAGCAAAAGCTATTGCAGATACAATCAAGCAAAACCTGGACAAGATAAGGCTGCACGGGCAGCGGGCTGACAGAATTGTGAAAGGGATGCTGCAGCACTCCCGCACCAGCAGCGGCCAGAAAGAGCCTACCGATATAAATGCCCTGGCCGATGAATACCTGCAACTGTCTTACCATGGCCTGCGGGCAAAAGACAAGACATTCAACGCCACGCTTCAGAAGGATTTCGGTAAAGGACTGGATAAGGTAGTCGTAGTGCCGCAGGAATTGGGCCGGGTGCTGCTGAACTTGTTCAACAATGCCTTTTATGCTGTACAGCAAAAGCTTAAAAGTACAGGTGGCAACTACACTCCGAAAGTGGAGGTAAGCACCAGCCGCAAAGGAGCCTGTGTTGAAATCAAGGTAAGGGACAATGGGGGAGGAATGTCGGAAGCTGTAAAAGCCAAAGTATTCCAGCCTTTCTTTACGACCAAACCCTCCGGCCAGGGAACCGGGCTTGGGCTTTCTCTCAGCTACGACATCATCACCAAGGGCCACGGTGGCGAAATGTTTGTTGATTCAGTAGAAGGCGAATACACCGAGTTCACCATTAAGTTGCCAGTGACTGTTGCCGCGGTTTCCCAACCCATGGCTTATTAGTATTCAGGAAGGTGCTTCAATTCCCCAACTGAACACTATTCTGTAGCAACTCTTTCCTTTTCCTGCTAAATTTTCTAAATTTAGTCTATACCCTCCTTACTTTCAGAATGATGGAGCTTCAAGTTAATGGCAAAAGGTATTCCGTGAGTGCCGGATCTGGTACAAGTCTGCTGTTTGTGCTGCGTGATGAACTGGACCTGACGGGCAGCAAATATGGTTGCGGGGAAGGCCAGTGTGGCGCCTGCACGGTATTGGTGGATGGTAAAGCCGTTCGCTCCTGCAGGTTACCGCTTAGTGCTGCACAAGGCAAGCAGGTTACCACGATAGAGGGGCTGGAGAGCAACGGGCAGTTACATCCTGTGCAGGAAGCTTTCCTGAATGTGGGTGTTTTCCAGTGCGGGTATTGTGCGCCGGGCATGATCATGTCGGCAGTGGCCCTGCTGGAGGCGAACCCCAGGCCAACAGAAGAAGAAATAATCAACCACATGAACGGGAATATTTGCCGTTGCGGCACATACCCCCGTATCGTAAGAGCCATAAAAGAAGCGTCAAACGCATAAGCAGGTAGAGCTATGAAAGGAGAAACTGACGCAGGTACTTCAAAAATAAAGGAGCAACAGGACCTTAAACGGGCTGGAAAGAATTTTAGCAACAGCAGGCGAAGGTTCTTTAAGCTTTTAGGAGGCGGCATTGCTGTGACCTTTGTGCTGCAGGATGCCTTTGCTCTTTTACCCGGCACAGAGGATGCCACTGTACTACGGAAAGCGTCTTCCGGAGAAGTAGGCGCGTGGCTCCATATCGGGGAGAATGACATCATCACCGTGTATACAGGTAAGGTAGAAGTAGGGCAGAACATCCGCACCTCGCTTGCCCAAGTGGTGGCTGAGGAGTTGCATGTTCCCATTTCATCTATTAACATGGTGATGGGTGATACCGATCTCACGCCGTATGATGCAGGTACCTTTGGCAGCCGCTCTACACCGGGCATGGGGCCGCAGCTCAGAAAAGCTGCCGCTACAGCCCGGACCATGTTGCTCGACATGGCAGCACAGCAATGGAAAGCAGATAAAAGCGATCTCCGTATTAAGGATGGGAAAATCATCCACACAAAAAACAATAAGTCCCTCAGGTTCGGGCAGCTCACCAAAGGCAAGCAGTTGCTGAAAGAGATGTCTGACAATATCGCTTTAACTCCTGCCGATCAATGGAAAATAGCCGGAACATCAGTACCCAAAGTAAACGGGAGAGACTTGATAACCGGCAGGCACAAGTATGTGTCTGACCTGAAGGAACCAGGGATGCTGTACGGGAAGGTGCTGCGTGCCCCCGCCTACGGAGCAAGTCTGGCCAGTGTGGATCTGTCTGCCGCCAAAGCAATGCCGGGTGTGGTGGTGGTGCATGAGGACGAGTTTGTAGGTGTCGCCGCCCCCGATACAGAGTCAGCTGCCAAGGCGATTAAAGCCATACAAGTGCATTGGAAAAAGACAGAGCAACCCTCCCGGAACAACATTTTTGAATACCTGAAACAGAACGCCTCTGATGGCCGCGGAGGTAGAGGCAGCAGCGATAAAGGGGATGTGAGGCAGGGAGTGGCAGCCGCTGACAAAAAGCTGGAAGCCACTTATAACGTGGATTATATTGCCCATGCACCGATGGAGCCCCGTGCTGCTGTGGCAAAGTGGAAGAACGGCAAACTCACCGTCTGGACAGGCACCCAGCGCCCTTTTGGCGTGCAGGATGAACTGGCCAATGCGTTCGGTGTACCCAAAGAGAAGGTGCGCGTGATAATGCCCGATACCGGATCAGCTTACGGGGGCAAGCACAGCGGCGAAGCTGCTCTGGAGGCAGCACGCCTAGCAAAGGCAGCGCAAAAGCCTGTAAAGCTGACCTGGACCCGCGAAGAAGAATTTACCTGGGCTTATTTCCGCCCGGCAGGGGTGATAGAAGTAAGCAGCGGCGTGAAAAACGATGGCACCTTAACTTCCTGGGAGTTTCATAACTATAATTCCGGCCCGTCCGGTATCCGTACGCCCTACGAGGTGCCCCACCAGCAGATACAGTATCACCCGGTAGATTCGCCGCTGAAGCAGGGCTCTTATCGTGGACTGGCGTCTACGGCTAATATTTTTGTGCTGGAGTCGCAGATGGATGATTTGGCAGCCCTGGTGAACATGGACCCGCTTGAGTTCCGGCTGAAGAACCTGCAGGAGCCGCGGCTGAAAGCCGTATTTGAAGCCGCCGCAAAAGGGTTCGGATGGGGAAAGGCAAAGCCTGCTCTCCATCATGGGTTCGGCATCGGAGGCGGAACAGAAAAGGGAGGCTTTACGGCTACCTGCGCCGAAATTGCTGTAGACCCCGGAACCGGCAATATAAAAGTAGTCCGCACCACCACGGCTTTTGAGTGCGGGGCCATCATCAACCCGGAACACCTCGAAAACCAGATCCTGGGTTCGATTGTGCAGGGCCTGGGAGGAGCTTTATTTGAAGCAGTTGATTTCGAAAACGGGAAAATCCTGAACCCGCACTTCGCACAGTACCGGGTGCCCCGCTTCAAAGACACACCAGTTGTGGACATCATTATGGTGAACCGGAAAGACCTGCCTTCGGCCGGAGCCGGGGAAGCACCCATCGTTGGCATAGCGCCCGCTATACGGAATGCCATAGCCGCTGCAACGGGTGTTAGGCTGAAGACCCTGCCTTTGGTGCCGGATGGCTTGAAAGCATATATGGGTGCTCCTTAGTGGTGCGTTGCTTCTGAAGCTACTAAAAAGCAATCTTTCATGTTGTGAATGGCACCATGCATGCCCGCCTAGAAAGGGGAGGCTTGCCAAAAATTAGTGATATGTTTCCTTCGCGGAGATGATATGCATCATTAATGTGCTCATACGATTAAAGTAGCTTTGTTTATCAATCATATTTGGTAACCGCTAAAGCTTTGAACATGCTAATCGTAAAAGATTTAAACAAACTTCACGAAGGACTATTGAACAGTAACACCCTTTTAATGAAAAATGTAAGAGGTGGTTTAGAATGCGCTTTCATAGATAAAGGTTTCACAAATAAAGTTGTACTGATAAAGGACAATGTTCTGGCGGATGCCTTGCTAAGCGCAGGAATGAATGGCATTTTGGAAGGTGTGGACTTCCTGGTTTTCAGGAGCACATTCGACAAGTTCTCACTACGCGTAAAGGCCAGAAAATTATACCAGGAGCTTTATGCTTCCTTACCGGAAGCCAATAGGGCCATTCTGGATGCCATAGCGGCTTAACTTGCCCTGACTTCGCTCCTGTAGCATTCAGTTGCAGAGGAGAATGATGCAGGTAAGCAGTTGCCTGTAGCTACTGCACTTACCAGGTAATTTTATCATCAGAAATTGACACACAGAAGTCCATTATACTGCTAAGAAAAGAGCAGTATAATGGACTTCTGTGCTGAATGATACTGGTTTTGTGCGGTTTCTAACATTAGTTTACAGGGTATACAGGTTGCTGCTCTAAAGACCAAATAACTTCAGTTAACGTATCATCAGTGATCTTGTCAGTTGTATCAATGCACTAGGATGAACAATTGGTATACAAAAACGAAAGAAGAAGTTTTAGACGAACTTCGCTCAACAGTAAATGGCATCCCGGATACTGAGGCCGAGGAGCGGCTGAAGAAATACGGGCCTAACAGCCTGGAGGAAAGGGGGCGGAAAAGTCCTCTAAAAATGCTCTTGCAGCAGTTTACCGAAACCATGGTGGTTATTCTGATTGCTGCAGCTTTACTCTCCCTCTTTCTGGGAAAATACACAGAAGCCGTAGCTATCCTGGCTATTGTAGTGCTGTTTGGTTTTCTAGGGTTCATTCAGGAGTACCGGGCAGAGCAGGCCATGGCCGCCTTAAACCGGATGGTGGTTCCGAAGGTGAGGGTGCGGCGAAACGGAGCAGTGAAGGAAATGTCCGCGAAAGAACTCGTGCCCGGCGATATTGTGGAAATTGAGGCGGGAAACGTTGTGCCTGCTGACCTTCGGGTCCTGGACGCTTTTAACCTGAAAGTACAGGAGGCCTCCCTGACAGGTGAATCTGAGCCTGTTGAAAAAGGCGATGCCCCTATTAAGCAGGAGGAAGTGCCGATAGGTGACCGGAAGAACATGGCGTATATGGGCACCGTGGTGACCTATGGAAGAGGGGTTGGGGTTACTGTCTCAACCGGTATGGGAACCGAGTTGGGAAACATCGCTAACCTGATAGCCACCGTTGAAACAAAGAAAACCCCGCTGCAGGAGAAACTGGATAAGCTCGGCAAGAAGCTGGCATTGTTCGGGGTTATAGCGGCTGCTGTTATATTCGGTATCGGGATGCTGTTAGGGGAGGCAGCAGCAGATATGTTTCTGACAGCCGTGAGTGTGGCTGTAGCTGTTGTGCCCGAAGGCTTACCTGCTGTCGTAACCATTACGCTGGCACTGGGCGGACAAAGAATGTTAAAGCGGAATGCCTTGATTCGGAAGCTTCCTGCTGTAGAGACACTAGGCTCTGTGACTGTCATCTGTTCAGATAAAACGGGCACGCTTACACAAAATAAAATGACGGTGACGGTGGTAGAGCTGCCCGATCAGACAGTTGAGCTGAAGCCTGCCGCCGCAACTGAACACAGCGGGCAGCCAGCAGCAGGGCTTGATTTTGCCCTCGCGGCTTCCGTGTTATGCAACGATGCTACGCTTGAAAAAGACGCTGACCCTGATGCAGAACAGGTAATCGGGGACCCTACAGAGACAGCTTTGTTGGTGGCGGGAGCGAAAAGAGGCATTTTTAAAGAAGACCTCTACGAGGCCCTGCCCAGGGTGAACGAGATACCCTTCGACAGTGACAGGAAGAGAATGTCTACCATTCATAAAGTGGAGGGGCCGCTACCGGAATATTTTCAAGCCCTCCAGGACAATTCATTTCTGCTTTTCACCAAAGGTGCTCCTGATTCCATGTTAACCATTGCAGATGCTGTCTGGGTGAACGGCGTGCAGGAGCCACTTACCGCTGAATGGAAGGACAGAATTCTGAAAGCAAATACCAGGCTGGCCGAAAATGGGATCAGGGTGCTGGGTCTTGCCTTCCGCAGCTTGGACCAGGCAAGAGAGGATACCGATATGGAGAGGGGACTCACCTTTATTGGCCTGACAGGGATGATAGACCCGCCAAGGGAGGAAGTGAAGGTTGCTGTCGACAACTGTAAACTGGCGGGTATCAGGCCCATCATGATTACGGGAGATCATCCGCTGACAGCCGCAGCCATTGGCAGGGAGTTGAATTTTGCAGATCAGCATGAAGCTGTGACAGGAGAGAGACTTAATAAGGTAGACGAAGAGGAGCTTTCATTTTTGTCTGAAAAAACCGCTGTATATGCACGGGTGTCCCCGGAAGACAAGCTCCGGATTGTAAGGGCGCTGCAACAGAAGGGCGAAGTGGTGGCCATGACGGGAGACGGAGTAAACGATTCTCCGGCCCTGCGGAAGGCAGATATTGGGGTGGCCATGGGAATAACAGGAACAGACGTGGCCAAGGAGGCAGCAGACATGGTACTGCTGGACGATAACTTTGCCACCATTGTGGCTGCCGTAGAAGAGGGAAGGGTGATTTTTGATAACCTGCTCCGGTTTATCAGGTTCTCTCTTGCAGGCAACATCGGGAAAGTGCTGATCATGCTGGTGGCCCCGTTCTTCGGTATGGTCATCGCGCTGCAGCCTTTGCAACTGTTGTGGCTGAACCTGCTCACCGACGGCTTGCTGGGACTTGGCTTGGGAACAGAACCCGCTGAAAAGGACACGATGAGAAGACCGCCCAGAAATCCCGAAAAAGGTGCGCTGGAAAAGAATGACATCATTCCGATGGTTCTGGTGGGCGTAACCATTGCAGCCGCTTCAATAGGGCTGGCCTTGTATTACTACAATCCTTACAACCCGGATGATCTGACCTGGCAAACCATGATTTTTGCTACCGTTGGCTTTGCCCAAGTTTTTCAGGCGCTGGCCCTGCGCTCCTCGGCTCACTCTGCGTTTGCCATTAATACCAACCTGTTGATGGTGCTGGTAGTTACATCCTCTTTGTTATTGCAGCTTGCGGTTATCTACCTGCCTTTTATGAAGAGCTTTTTCAGGCTGGTGCCCTTACCGCTGGAAGACCTGCTGATTTCAATTGCTGCAGGCAGCATTGTTTTCTTTGTTATAAAAATTAACAGAAGGTTCTTTAAACGATGACAGGATTTTTAGCGATGTAACCATCTAGTTAAATTGCCCCTGCTGCCACATTATGCAAGTAGTTAAAGTGTTGTAAAGCGCAGGGGCAGGCAGCAC
Source organism: Pontibacter brevis (assembly GCF_054779655.1). Taxonomy (NCBI): domain Bacteria; kingdom Pseudomonadati; phylum Bacteroidota; class Cytophagia; order Cytophagales; family Hymenobacteraceae; genus Pontibacter; species Pontibacter brevis. The sequence continues at coordinate 121,315 of NZ_BAAGXV010000011.1, read as the reverse complement.
TTTGCTTTACGTTTGTGGCAGCCTAGGGAGTTTTGTGCTGAAGTTGATGCAAGACTTTCTAATTCTTTTTCTTTAGCATCTTTCCAGCTCTTTCTTCACTGAAGTTGTTCCCTTCTTTCACAACCTGGCCGTTCACCAGCACATACCGGAACCCCGAAGCCAGCTGGTGCGGATCCTCGTAGGTGGCAGTTTCTTCTACTTCCGATGGTTTGAAGAGCACCAAATCCGCTTTATAGCCCGGCCTGATAAAGCCTCTGTTTTTTAGCCCAATCGTTTCGGCGGGCAGGCCAGTCATTTTACGGATGGCTTCCTGCAGCGGCAGCATCTTTCTGTCTTGCACATAGGTCTGGATTATTTTAGCAAAGGCGCCATAGCCCCTGGGGTGGTGCATGGTAGGGCTGCCGTCTGTACATACCATCACATACGGGCTCTTCAACAGGGTTTCCTGCAGTGCCTCGTCCATTACAAAATATGCACCGCTTGCCCCGTAGGGGCCAATGTCGTCCATGAGCACATCCTGGAAAGGCTTATTTAGTTCTGCAGAAACCTGCGCAAGCGTTTTCCCTCTATATGGTCCGGAGCCAATCAGCGTAGCTTCGGGACCGTTGCGCAATTTTACCCGGTTTTGCAGGTAGGTGCTCAATTCTGCCCTTCGGGTTTTGAGTACCTGCTGGTAATCGTTTGGCCGCTGGGCCCACTCCGGGAATAGAATAGCAATGCCTGTATAACTGGCAGTGTAGGGATAGAAATCTGCGGTCACTTGTATGCCGCCTGCCCTTGCGCTGTCGAGCAGTTGCAGCACCTCTGCTGCCCGTTCCTGTCCTTTGCCAAAAACCACTTTGATATGCGATACATGCACGGGGCAGTATTTCCCCTGCGCCAGCAACTCTCTAATGGATGCCTCCACAAAAGCATCGTCTTCGTTGCGCATATGGCTCATGAGCAGCCCCTCCTTTGCGCCCACGACGCTGGCTAGCCTGTTCAGTTCTGTGCTGTCTGCAATGTAACCGGGCGTATACTCCAGGCCGGTTGTCATGCCAAAGCAACCTGCATCCATGGCATTTACAAGCAGTTTTTCCATGGCCACAAAGTTTTCCTCAGTAGGAACAGAGTCATACTCCGTACCGGACAGCATGCGTAGCGTACCGTGTCCCGCGAACAGGGCAACGTTTACAGCCGGGTTCGCTTCGCTGACACTGTCCATCCAGACATTCAGGTCTTTGTGCTCCGGGCTAAACCCATCCTGGCCCAGGCAGATGGTGGTAACTCCCATCGAAAGAAAATTCCTGAATTCAGGCGTTTCCAGTGGATCGCCGTGTGCATGAGTATCAATGAAACCGGGAGACAGCACCAGCCCCTCCGCGTTAATCGATCTGGCGGCGGAATAGGTGGCGGTGGTGTCTCTGTCTATCAGCGCAATGGTGTCGCCTGCTATCAGCAGGTTTGCAATGTAGGAAGCCTGCCCTGTGCCATCTACTACAGTGGCTTTTCGCAGTAGAAGGTCATAGTGCTGTGTACTTCCCACCTGCTGGCAGGATGCCAGGGAAATGGCTAATAAGGCACTAAGGAGAGTTTGCTGCGCTATTTTCAAGACATGATTCATGTTCACAGATTTTGAGACTGTTCTTGTAAGAAAGAGGATACAGCTGCTTTCTTTGTTGGCACTTCTGCTTTACAGGCATCATAAGGGCAGCGGTATTATCATTCAATATATTTCAATTCAATTATTCTGCCAAGCGTGGAGGTTGTAAAACAGGAGCTTTTGCTTGAATTATCTCCCTGTTTTAGTTAAGTTTAGGTACAGCACAACAGCTGTTTCCTGTGTTTTGGTTATGTTATTAGAGCAACCGCTATGAAGAAAATAATGATGATTGCTGTACTTGCCATGGCAGGCGGCAGCACCTTCGCGCAAACTACAGTTCCCTCTTCTGAGGCCCAAATCAAGGCTGCGCTTCTTGCCGCTCCTGCTGATAAACGGGCGGAGGCAACTGTGTACGGTTACCAACCCAATGGCGAATTTGTCTTGTTGCGGAAAGGTACAAACGAACTGGTGTGCCAGGCCGATGACCCCAACCAAAAGGGCTTTTCAACTTCCTGCTATCACAAGGACCTGGAACCGTTTATGGCCCGCGGACGGGAGCTTCGAAAGGCCGGTAAAAGCGCACAGGAAGTTTTTGATAGCCGGGAGCAGGAAGTAAAAAGCGGCAAACTGGTTATGCCAAAGCAGGCTACCACTTTGTTTGTGTTTGGTGCCCCGGACGAGAATTTCAATACTACCACAGGTGAGGTGAAGGATGGCTATATGCGTTATGTGGTGTACATTCCCTATGCCACAGCCGAAAGTACCGGCCTGCCGCTTAAACCTGAGTCACCGGCAATGCCTTGGATCATGCATCCGGGAACGCATGGTGCGCATATCATGATCAATCCTCCCAGGGAAAAAGCAGTGCAGTAAGGGGCGGTTGCTTCATAGCAGGTCTTTTCAGCGATACATCATTTTGCAGATTCTGACTTTGCCTGGCACTTCAAAGAGTCGGACGATAAGTTTTTCCTGTACTTGCTAACCTAAATCTTAAACCTCTTGCCAATATCCGTCTGCCTCGTTCAGCAGGATGGCAGAAAAGGATCTTCGTGTTGGGAGGTTCAGGTAGGGGTAAGTCACTTTTGAAAGGTAAAGCCCCTGTGGGTATGCTGGCGTAAGCGCTTTAGGCGCTTTTTCAGCGGCAAGATAACTTTCAAACTCATCCACACTCAGTTCGCCCATACCTATTCGGAATAGTTTCCCAACTATAATCCTGATCATCCTGCTGAGGTATCTGTTTGCTGTAACCTGGAAACGCAGTTTGTCGCCATTCTTATCTGAGAGCCATTTTGCAGAAGTGACGTGACAAATGGTGCTGTCGTGTTCCGCAGGTGTGAGGCATAAATACTTGTAATCGCAGTACTTTGGAAGCATGGCAGTGGCCCTCTTCATTTTGTCCAGGTCCAGGTTTCGGACAAGGTAAAGGGAGCTGACACTATTCAGAAAGGGATCTTTATAAGTATGAATGAAATAGTCGTAGCTTCTTTGAGTGGCATCAAACCGGGCATGTGGCATGCCTTCCATGGGAATGATATCGAACACGGCAATATCCGGTGGCAAGACTTTATTCAGCCGGAAAAGCAAGTCAAAATCCCATGGCTTTTCTACATCCAGGTGAAAAAAGAACTGGCTTGCATGTACCTGTGCATCTGTTCTCCCACAACCCACAATAGCTGCAGGTAGCTTTAACACCTGGCGTAGCGCGTCCTCTATTGTTTGCTGCACATTTACCCCATAGGGATGGCGTTGCCAGCCCCTGTAGTTGGTTCCGTTATAGCCGATATGGAAGAAATATCTCAATGTTTGTCAGAGTTTGATCCCAAAAAACCTACTGACAAGATAGTATGATTGGCTGGAAACCACACTTGTTTTACCGGAGGGAAATATGGATTTCTTTTCTGGAATGCCTGGTGCTGCGTGAAGATGCGTTAGAACTGGCAAGGCTGGTGATGTACGTGGGGATCGGCAAAACCTGAAGAATGGTATCAGCGAGTACTGGTGGAACCTGCAAAAATAAAGAGTGGAGCTGAGCAGACCTATTCAAGCATCAGCAAGCCACAGGTTTCATAATAAAAGGACTCCATTTTTGGCATAAAATCCTGCCGCCAGTGGAGTCCTTTTTTAATTTGGTTACGTTGCCTCAATAACTACATTCTAATTCCCGCCCGTTCTGTTTAACTCATCCAGGTTTACGTTACGTTTCTTGGACTGGAAAGCGGTGCCTTTGTTGAAGCTATAGCGCAGGTTAAGGCGTACGCCCCTGGCACCATGGTACTGCTCAATGGCATTGATGTTGCCGTTCAGGTTTGTCTCAACGTTCATCACACGGCCTTTGAAGATATCCGTCACGTTCAGGGTCATGGTTAGTCTGTCGTTCATGAAGTTGCGCTTCAGGCCGGCATCCAGCCACATCTGGTCTTCTATCCTGTAGAGGCCGTACACCGCAGGGCTTTGGTAGCCGCCATTGAGTTCGAGACGCAGGCCGTGAGGCAGCATTATGTTATGGTTTGTCTGTGTAATTACTGTCACCTGGTCGTTCACAATCACCTCGTCGCCTGATATGTTGGTGAACTCCTGGTACATGGCAACAATATTGTTGTTTATTTCCCATTTGTTTGAGACACGTACCGGGGCCACCAGGGTAGCAGTCGCGCTTTTCAGGTTATTCACGTTCTGCTGCCTAAATACTGTTGTATTATCTTCCGGGTTCTGGTTTGGTACCTCTGCAATAAAATCGTGCGTTACCGCATAGCCCAGCACAAAGTTGTAAGTCTGCTTCAGCGTTTGTGTCACTTCAAAGGAGTTTACGTACTGCGGCTTCAGGTAAGGGTTACCCTGGGCAGAGGTATAAGGGTCCAGGAAGAAGATGAAGGGGTTCAGGTTCTGGTAGTTTGGTCTGTTTATGCGGCGGCTGAACTTGTACCCAATCTGGTAGTTGTCGTTTACTTTCTGCTGCACAAACACACTTGGGAACAGGTTCAGGTAGCTGCGGTCGGTCTTCTGATTTTTTGTAAGGGAGTTGCCGCTGGACTCTATCTGCTCAGCGCGGAGGCCGCCCTGCACGGTCCATTTCTTACCCAGAGTGGCCGACACGTTGGCATAAGCCGCGTAGATGTCTTCTTTATAGATGAAGTGGTTGCTGCGGGTAGGATCAGGAATATTTCTGTCGTCTGAGGCTTGATAGAACCTGAGTTCATTGTCGGACAGCACATGGCTGGCTTTTGCACCTAACTCCAGTTTTGCAGTTTTGCCTAATGGTTTTGCGAAGTCTACTTTAGCGGAGTAAATGTCGTAGCTGGTTGGGTTCTCGCTTAACAACAACTCCTGTACCTGCTCAGCATTGTTCAGAGGCATATAATGGTTCCGGAAGGAAGCGTCGTCCCGGCTGCTGATGTGTACATAGTCCAGGTCAGCGGATACCGTTGTGCCAAGGGTGTCGAGCTTGCCCACGTAGTGGAGGTTGGCGGTGCCGTTGCCGTACCTGCCGTCTATCGTATTAAGAGCTTGAATATACAAGTCTTCTGCTGTGTTGTCCTTTCGCAAGTAGGAGTCAGTCCGGAAGAAATTGCTGCTGCTGTTCACGCTTAGGTTGGCCATCACGCCAATGCTGTGCCGGGAGTTCAGGTCATAGTCGGTCCCGATTCTTAAGGAAGGCTGCAACCGCTCACCCTCCTCATAACCTGCCTGGTTAAAGTTGCTTTTGCTGCCATCTGCGTTTACGAAAACACGGTTCATTTCAGCATTGCGGTAGCGCATGCGTTGGGCAAAATCCACACTTCCAAACGAGTTCCATTTACCACTTTTGTGGCTCAGCTCGGCACCTGCCGAATAAGAGTTCAGGTTGTTGTACTGGTAGCCGCCGTAAACACTTCCGTTCATACCCACCTGCTGTGGCTTCTTCAGGTTAATGTTGATAATGCCGGAAGCACCTTCGGCATCAAACTTTGCCGATGGATTGGTGATAAGCTCCAGATCCTTGATATTCTCAGCACTCATGCCCTGCAGCAGGTTCTGAAGTTCTTTACCTGATAAAAAGGAACGCTTGCCGTTCAGCATGACCTGCACACCGGCCTTGCCATTTAGCTGCAGGTTGCCGTCCTGGTCTATCCACACGCCCGGAGATTTTGCCAGCACTTCATATGCGGTGCTGCCACTGGCCATGGCGGTACCTTCCACACTCACCACCATTTTGTCGGGATGGGTAGTCACAGAAGGACGCATGGTCTGTACCTGTACTTCGCTTAGTGTTTTTACATCGGCCTTTACCTGCAGCTTTCCGAAGTCTTTCGAAAAGCCTGTGCCAGCCACTTCGAAGGGTTCTGTTAGCAATTCTGTGTAGCCCAGCGCACTTATTTTGAGCCGGTAAGTACCGGCAGCCGGTGTTTTTATCAGGAAGCGGCCCTCCATGTCGGCAATGGCACCCGTCACTATTTTAGAGGTAGAGGCATCCAGTACCGCTACATTTACAAAACCGGCTGCCTGTTCTTTCCCGTCTACCACGGTGCCTGTTAACGAGCCGCCTGATTGGGCAGATCCACGACCGCTACAAAACAACAGTAGCAGAGTGAGGAGTGAAATAAAGTTTTTCATAGGTTTATTTTGTTTCGCGTTGTTGAGTTGACGACACAAATATGGTGTATAGTACTTTGTATAGCAAGGTACTATTGGGGTACAAGTGGAAGATTTAGACGAATGCCTGTTTTTGTTCTACCAACACTTACAGAAAAGGGGTGAGGAGGTGTTTTTAGAGGCTGTTTTTGTAAGTAGCTGAACGGTAGGGTGGTTTACATGCTTTTTCTATATGCCGGAGTATGAAATCTTTCGGTGTAGCGTTTCAGAAAGCTGTTTTATTATGGCCGGTGATGTTTCAGAATGTTGTTCTATTCTGTTGGTTTAACTTAAAAGCAGTATGTCAATTTCAGTGCTGGGAGCTATAGGTAAGGTTTGGCTGATATTTGTAGTGGTTTACGACCTGCCTTGTAAAGGCAAGCACGGGAGAGGCTGGAGTGGCACACGTAAAGCCTTCCACGATCGCGCACAGGTGGGTAGACAAGCAAAAGGCTCCTGCAAAGATATGGGGAAAGTTGGCTACGGCAGCCATGACAGGAGTAACAGCTGTAGTTGCCCGGAACTGTAAAAGCCAATCATTAGAAGGCAACGCGCTACTGCCGGATTGGGGAACAGGAGGCATTCCTTTGCCTATGTTGACAAAGGGGCAAACCTAAAAGGAGCCCTCCACCTGGAAAGGCCCTTTTAGGTACAATAATTTAAAAGCTACTGAAGACCAGAAAGGTACTTTGATAGCTGCTCAGAAGTAGAAGTTGTATATAGTTCTTATGCTTCAGGTAAAAAATTTAACTTGTTAAAGCACTAGCACGCTATTGCTGCTACCAAACTCATTAGGCTTCTGATCGTCTGCCTCTGGCTCATTCATCCATTCTGTCTTGTTCACCCGGTATCTGAATTCGTGCTGGCTGTTTTTAGGAAGAGAAGCATCATATGTAAAAGTGCCTCCTTTTTTCTTGCTCATGGTTGCAGGGTTTTCCCAATCATTGTTCAAGCCCAGGATTTCTACCGTTTCGGCATTCTCATTGTTTACCGTGAACTTCACCTTGCAAAGATCTTTTGTCTTAAGGTATGTTTTCTGTATCATCTTTTAAATTTTATATGGATAATCAAATATATACTTTTATGCGAATAATCAAAAAAGGTAACCTTATAAATGTCAAAAAATCAATTGAATAGGAATCAGCGCTGCCTCATTTAACTGGCTGGGTACTAATGGCTGCTACTGGTTTTACCGCTTGAGTGGAACTGAGTCAGGTTGCTTTATCGTATTTTTCCATGCTCACCGAATTAATGCAGAACCTGAGCCCAGCTGGCTCAGGACCGTCGTTAAAGACATGGCCCAGATGACAGTCGCACACATTGCACATTACTTCTATTCTGTTCATCCCGTGGCTGTTGTCGAAGGCATATTTTAAAGCACCTTTCGTTATTGGCTGTGTAAAGCTAGGCCAGCCGGATATAGCGTGGTACTTTTCATTTGAGTCAAATAAGAGGCTACCACAGCCAACACAGGTATAAATTCCTGGCTCATAGTCACGGCAATAAGCGTTTCTATAGGGGCGTTCTGTTCCCTTTTGCCTTATAACCTGGTACTGCTCCGGCGTAAGTTGCTGCTGCCACTCTTCCTCTGACTTTTCTACTCTTCTACCAGGTTCAGGATTACTGTACTTGGCAAATTTTACGACGTCTATCCAACGTAATATCATGCGTTTTTGTTGAGATTTTTTTTACTAAAAACGAGAGTCAGGGCGATGTGTTTGCCCCTGGTACTGAAGTACAGCGCGGCTGCAGCGGCTTATGGCCAGCCGCTGCAGCTTTTACATGTGGTCAGCGGCCTCTGGAAAGTGAGTACGAGCGAGGACGCCTGTGCAATGGGAACAGCATTGTGCGTCAAAAAAAGGGTGTTGAAGAGGAAAGCATATGCTATTTCCTTTTCAACACCCTTATCAGAGCCTGACGATGCACTTTGGCAGGCCAGACTTACAACCTCTCTGTTTTACCTAGCCGGCAACCGCTTCTTTTTTTACCTGCTCTGGCATATCCCATTCTTCTGCATTAGGGATATTTAGTTTTTTCGCGCTGAAAACAGGATCAAGGCCGGCATCGCGTTGTGCCTGATAGTCTTTGAGTGCACGGAGTGCAGGCTTTCTTAGTAAGATAATGGCTATCACATTCAACCAGGCCATAATACCCACACCAATATCGCCTAACATCCAGGCCGATTCAGCTGTTTTAACAGAGCCGTAGAAAGTGGCTGCCAGGATAAGCGCCCGCAATCCCCACAGCAGCCATTTACTACCCTTCGCGTTCAGGTACGTGAGGTTCGTTTCTGCAATATAATAGTAGGCCATAATGGTAGTGAAGGCAAAAAGTAACAGGGAGACAGCCACAAAGCCACTGCCGAGGGAAGGAAAGTAGGTGTTGACTGCCTGCTGCGTATACTCCGGTCCGAAAGCCACGCCTGGCAGGTTTTCTACTATAAAGCCGCCCTCTGGGTTCACCACATTGTATTGCCCTGTGAAGAGGATCATGAAGGCAGTTGCGGTACAAACAAACAGCGTATCTACATAAACTGAAAACGCCTGCACCAGTCCCTGCTTTGCCGGGTGGCTTACTTCTGCCGCCGCCGCCGCGTGCGGTGCGGTACCCTGTCCGGCCTCGTTTGAGTAAATTCCCCGTTTCACACCCCAGGAGATGGCCATCCCGAACACTCCTGCAAAAGCAGGCTCAATGTTGAAAGCTGAACTGATGATCAGGCTGATGACAGCAGGCACTTCCGTGATGTTCATGGCGATGATGATGACTGTCATCAGGATATAGGCACCTGCCATAAAGGGCACAGCAACCTCTGCTACCTTACCGATACGCTTTACACCACCGAATATTATCAGCGCCAACAGAGCGGTAACAGCGGCTCCCGTTACAGCCACAGGTATGTTAAAGGCAGTGTTGATGCTGGAGGCGATGCTGTTGCTTTGCACGCCGGGTAAAAACATGGCCATACTCACAATAGTGGCTACGGCAAACAGCACCGCGTACCATTTTATGCCCAGTCCCTTTTCTATGTAATAAGCAGGGCCACCGCGGTATTCTCCGTTTTTTACCTGCTTGTAGATCTGTCCCAAGGTAGCCTCTACAAAAGCAGAGGAACTGCCCAGGAAGGCAATCACCCACATCCAGAACACAGCTCCCGGGCCGCCCATGGCAATGGCCGTTGCCACACCGGCAATGTTTCCCGTACCAACCCGGCCGGCAATAGCGATAGAGAACGCCTGGAAGGAACTTACTCCTTTATCTGAGGATTCCCCATTGAAGAGCAGGCGTAGCATTTCCCGCAGGTAACGTACCTGCAGAAAGCGTGTGACGACGGAAAAGTAAATTCCGGCACCCAGGCAAAGTATAATAAGGGCATTGCTCCAGACAATGTCGTTGATCGCGCTAATGATGTTATCCATGTGGTTTTTTCGGCAGGGGTAAAGCAGCCTGAAACTGCTGTTTTCCCGGTATTTGTAGGTGAAACTGTTTTTCTCAGCCTAAAGTAAGCGAAATTTTATCATAATCTTACCAAAGCACTTGTTCAAGTAGTATGGCGTCAGCTTCCCCTGATGTCAGGGACCGCTCACAGAACTGGTTTATCTATTATGGGAGAGGACAGATGCTTTACTTGCTGCTGATTCTTATAAAGCCCCGGTCGTAGACTCTTTTCTGGGTAAATTCATCTGTCTCATACCATACATCCGCTACATAGGCAGGCGTAATGTAGGTAGTGGCAAATTCCTGGTTCCCGTTGATGGTCTTGTAATCTGTCACCATCTCATATCCATCTTCGAGTGCTTTATAGTACGCATCGTCATCGTCCAGTTCGGCGGCATAGCGGTTGTATACCTGGTGGTATTTGTCTGTGATGGCCTCATAATGGCGTTGCAGTTCCGGAGTTTCAAACTCCATGAAGCCCTCTTCGTCTCTTGTCCATTTACCCTGTATTTCCATACCTGCTAAGATAAGAGAAGGAGCCGGGAAATGAACAGTAGGTGAGCAGGATTTCAAAATAGCGCCGGCGCAGGTATGGTGAACCAACGCGTGAAGCAGGAAGCAATACTGCACGGAAAGAACCCTAAAAAGCTTGTTGGAATAACCTGATAACTTAAACTGCATGCTAATGGAAACTTTTTGCCACATTAAATGTCTGAATTTGAGTGAGCACCTGCTTCAGCATCAAATTGACTGTGTTAGTTTCAAGAAATCTACCGTAAAAAGATTAATTTCATCCAACCTTCATAGCACTATCAGATTTATATGGCACAAACAGTCCGGGCGGCAGAGAAAAAGAGGCTAAGCTTCTGGCAAATCTGGAACATGAGTTTCGGGTTTTTAGGTATTCAGTTTGGCTTTGCGCTTCAGAACGCTAACGTCAGCCGGATTTTCGAAACCCTTGGCGGCACCGAAATTGCCCTTTACTGGCTGGCAGCGCCTGTTACGGGCCTGGTGGTGCAGCCAATTATCGGTTACTTAAGCGATAGAACGTGGCACCCGAGGCTGGGTCGCCGCCGTCCTTTCTTCCTGATTGGTGCCATCCTGGCTTCAGCCGCTTTGTTTGTGATGCCGAACGCCTCGGTCCTCTGGATGGCAGTAGGCATGCTCTGGATTCTGGATACGTCTATCAATGTGTCGATGGAGCCTTTCCGGGCGCTTGTTGGCGATTTGCTCCCTTCGAGCCAGCGCACGCTGGGCTTTGGAATGCAGACCTTTTTTATTGGTGCCGGTGCCGTAATAGCCTCCTTACTCCCTTATATTTTCTCTAACTGGATTGGTGTTCCCAATACAGCTCCTGCAGGGATGATTCCGCCCTCTGTGAAGTGGTCTTTCTATGTGGGTGGCATTGTGTTTATTTCTGCCGTGCTGTGGACAGTGTTCAGAACAGAGGAATATCCGCCGGAAGACATGGAGGCCTTTGAGGCCGAGAAAAAGAACACCAGCTTCAGCGAAGGGGTAAAGGAAACAGTAATGGGTATTTTTCATATGCCCAGAACGATGCTGCAATTGGCCGTGGTGCAGTTTTTCTCCTGGTTCGCCCTTTTCTCCATGTGGATTTACACTACTAAAGCCCTTACCAGCCACGTGTATGGCACCTCCGACACGACCTCCCTGCTCTATAACGAGGGTGCCGACTGGGTAGGGGTGTGCTTTGCTGTTTATAATGGTGTGTCAGCTGTTTTCGCCCTGCTGCTGCCTTACCTTGTTAAACTCACAAGCCGAAAAATTACCCACCTGATTTGCCTGGTAATGGGTGGCCTTGGACTGATATCTATCTACTTCATAGAGAACCCGATGATGCTGCTGGTGTCCATGGTGGGCGTGGGCATTGCCTGGGCCAGTATCCTATCCATGCCTTATGCTATTCTGGCGGGGGCTTTGCCTGCCAAACGCATGGGGTACTACATGGGTGTGTTCAACTTCTTTATTGTCATCCCCCAGATTATAGCCGGGGCCGTACTCGGTTTCATGACCGATGAGCTGTTTGGCGGAGAGGCCATTTTCGCCCTGGTGCTGGGCGGGTGCTCCATGATACTGGGAGGCTTCCTGACCCTGATTGTAAATGACGTGGATGAGCAGCTGGCTTAAACTAACTGTGAAATTCAGACACTTCCAAAACAGGGACTGCCGTTGAAACATGCTTTTTAAGCTATCTTGTTATATATTTAGATTCTGTTCTAAACTATAACACATGATACTTAAAAAGCTTTTACAGGTCACCCTGCTGGGAAGCGCTTTATATGCCCTGCCGGATACGGTACAGGCGCAGGGCACCCGCCTGCTGCGGCAGCCTACCATCAGTGAAGGCCATATTGCCTTCGTGTATGCCAACGATTTGTGGATAGCGGACCGCAAGGGAAGCAGTACTGACCTTGGCTTCGCCCGCAGGCTTACTTCCAACGAGGGGGCCGAAACCAATCCCCATTTTTCACCCGATGGCAAATGGATTGCCTTTACCGGCCAGTACGACGGGAACACCGATGTGTACCTGATTCCGGTGGAGGGCGGCCAGCCTAAAAGGCTCACCTGGCACCCGGGCAACGACGACGTTACCGGCTGGACACCGGATGGTAAATCTGTGCTCTTTGTTTCTGCACGCGACGGCCACCCTACGGCAAATTCTAAATTTTACCAGATTTCAGTAGAACAGGGCATGCCACAGGCGCTGAAGATACCGCAGGCAGCCAACGGCGAGCTGTCGGAGGACGGGCAGTTTGCAGCTTATCAGCCTATATCTTTCTGGGACCCGGAGTGGCGCAATTACCGGGGAGGGCAGGCCCAGCCTATCTGGATTGTGGATCTGAAAAACTATTCCCTGAAGCAAACGCCACAGGAGAACAAGGAACGCCACACCAGCCCGGTCTGGATGGATGGCATCGTGTACTTCCTGTCTGAACGAGACTTTGCCAACAACATTTGGTCTTACAACCCCAAAACAGAAGAGCTGAAGCAGCATACCTTCCACAAGCAGTTCGATACAAAGAACCTGGATGCGGGTGCTGGTATGGTGGTGTATGAGCAGGGCGGATACCTGCACCTGCTCAATCCGAAGACAAACGAGACGAAGCAGCTGGCCATAGAGGTTAGAGGCGACTTTGACTGGGCACGCCCACGCTGGGCTGATGTGTCGCCTACGCAGCTGACGCATGCTTCCCTGAGTCCTGGTGGTAAGCGGGCCTTGTTTGAGTCGCGCGGAGAAGTATTTACAGTGCCGAAGGAGGAAGGAGACTGGCGCAACATCACCCGCACACCGGGCGCTGCCGACCGTTACCCGACCTGGTCGCCGGACGGTAAAAAGATTGCCTGGTTCTCCGATGCCAGCGGTGAATACCAGCTCATGATCGGAGACCAGGAAGGACTGACCAAGCCGCGGAGCATCGCTATTCCGAACCCTACGTTCTTCTTCCGCCCGGAGTGGTCTCCCAACAATAAATACATCGCCTTTACCGACACGGACTATAATCTCTGGTATGTGGAAGTAGCCAACGGGAAAATAAAGAAAGCAGATACCGAAGGGTACGCCCACCCCGACAGAACCCTCAACCCGGTCTGGTCTCCGGACAGCAAGTGGATTGCGTACACGCGGCTGCTGGAAAATCAGTTCAAAGCAGTGAAGGTGCACAACGTGGAAACAAACCAGACCCTGCAGCTCACAGATAAAATGGCCGATGCCCTGTCCCCGGTTTGGGATGAGAGCGGCAAATACCTGTACTTCCTGTCCAGTACCAACTTTGGCCTGAACACCGGCTGGCTGGATATGAGCAGCTACGACCGTCCGGTTACCAGAAGCCTCTATATGATCGTGCTTTCCAAGGACACACCGTCTCCGTTGCTGCCGCGCAGTGATGAGGAAACGGCGCAGGGCGAGGAAGAGGATCAGAAAAACGTGAACCTGCAGGATGGCAAATCCACGAAAAAGGAAAAAGAAGTCCGGACCAGGAGCGGGCAGAAAGGCGAAGCCAAAGTGGTGAAGCCTGCCGTGCAGGTGAAGATTGACATAGAGGGGTTAAGCCAGCGCATCATCCCCATCGATATACCGGAGCGCAACTATACCGGGCTTCTGCCGGGGCCGGAAGGGCAGGTGTTTTACCTGGAGAGCATCCAGAATCAGCAGGGCGATAACCTGCACCGCTATAGCCTGAAGGATGCCAAATCTACTGAGTACCTGACCAAGGTGAATGACGCGGCTGTTTCCTTCGACCGTAAAAGCCTGCTGTACCGCAGCGGAAGCAATTGGAGTATCGTGAGTGCCACAGGCAGTGCGCCCAAGGCTGGCGATGGAAAACTGAAGCTGGCTGATATGAAAGTGAAAGTGGAGCCTGCAGAAGAGTGGAAGCAGATTTTCCGGGAGGGCTGGCGTTACCAGCGCGACTTCCTGTACGTGGACAACGTGCACGGTGCTCCCTGGGATAAACTCTACGAATGGTACAGCCCCTGGCTGGAGCACGTGCGCCACCGTTCAGAACTACACTATATGATTGACATCCTGGGCGGGGAGGTATCCGTGGGCCATTCTTACACTTCGGGTGGTGACTTCCCGGATGTGAAGCGTGTGCCGATTGGTTTACTGGGCGCAGACTATGAGGTAGACAAAGGCTACTACCGCATCAGCAACATCTACAACGGCGAGGCCTGGAACCCTGATTTGCGCGCCCCGCTTCGTGCCCCCGGCCTCAATATCAACAAGGGAGATTATATCCTGGAGGTAAACGGCATGGACGTAAAGGCACCGGAGAACATCTATAAGTTCTTCGAGGCCACTGCCGATCGCCAAACTGTACTGCGCATCAACAGTAAACCAACTATGCAAGGCTCCCGCCTGGTAACGGTTGTGCCAGTGGCTAACGAGACCGGCCTGCGTCGTATGGCCTGGATTGAGGGCAACCGCAGAAAAGTAGATGAAATGTCGGGAGGCAAGCTGGCCTACGTGTATGTTCCAAACACCGGGCAGGGCGGGTACACCTACTTTAACCGGTATTATTTTGGGCAGCAGGACAAGAAAGGCGCCGTGATTGATGAGCGTAACAACGGCGGTGGATCCGCAGCCGATTACATGGTTGATATTATGGGCCGGGAACTGCACGGCTACTTTAACAGCAAAGTAGGAGAGCACCGTCCATTTACCACGCCCATGTCCGGTATCTGGGGACCAAAGGTGATGATAGTAAACGAAATGGCGGGCTCTGGTGGCGATTTGCTGCCGTACCTGTTCCGCAAGATGGAGATAGGACCTATTGTGGGCACCCGCACCTGGGGTGGCCTCGTCGGTACCTGGGATACGCCTCCTTTCATTGATGGCGGCCGTATGGTAGCACCGCGAGGCGGCTTTGTGGATGCCAACGGTGAGTGGGCCGTGGAAGGCGAAGGCGTGGCGCCGGACATCGAGGTGCTGAACAAACCGGCAGACGTAATTGCCGGCAGGGACCCGCAACTGGAGCGTGCCGTGGCAGAAGCAATGGAACTCCTCAAAACGCAGGAGGTGCAATTAAAGCCCGAGCCTGCTGCACCGAACCGATGGCGACGTCCGGAAGGATGGGAGAAAGAGGCAGCATCTCCAAATCAATAAGGTGTAGTTTCTGCTGAAGGTAAAATGAATTATGGGAAAGCGGTGTAGAGGTTTCTGCACCGCTTTCCTTTTTCAGGGCGGTTGCTTCAATTGGTCAATCAGTGCGAAATAGAAAACCTCCTGTCTTAGCCCAGAAACAGTTCATAGGCTTAAACAGGAGGTTTTTCGTCTTTTGATTTATCTATCCTCTTGTAATTTATCTACCCTCTTGCAGAAGCGTCTTTCTTTCTGCAATAGGCATAGGCATCAGCCATGGTAGGCAGAATATTCAGCACGCTATTCAGTCCCGCCTTCTCAATTATTCTGTTGATCTTTGGGTTGAACTGATAAAAGAGCAGGGTAACGCCATTGGACTCTGCTTTGCTGCACAGTGAAAGGAGCATGCGCAACGACTTTGTTGGCAGGGAAGAGATGGATTCACAGTCTACCCAGACAGTTTTGTTTTTTGACAGGGATGCGCATCGCATTACATGCTCCAATAAGGTGCAATCCTCTGTGTCTACACATCCTTTCGCCATTACCAGGCTGCAGTACTTCATATGTTGTACATAAACTGCCATTATTTATCCGTTTGTTTTATAGTGTAGTGTATTTTCTAGTCCCTCTTCCAAAGGAGGCTTTTACTTTTTATAAAGGTACTACTACAAATTTTTTTGTTAGACAGCGGAAATACGTAATCTCTTTTGTTGTAAATACTTAACTTTTTGTTATTGCAATCGCTAATGTCGTGGAGCCGGCAGTGGCTAAGCAGTTTGAGTACGGTTATGTCCTTGTAAGTGCATTGTTTTCAGTTGTTTATACGTGTGAAAGCAGTGTTTGGTCTAGGGTGTGGAGTGGTGCCGGGGAGAAAATTATCTGGTGATGAAGTGGGTGGAATACTCCTGCCAAACTACAACCCCGGTAAAACAAAAGCCCTGTAGGGGGGACTACAGGGCTAGTGCTAATCTAAACACAAACAACCAACAAATGTATTACTAACCAAAAAGTATATAAAGCTTCAGCCCAAGGAAAAGCGAAGCATTAATAGCGAATAAAAGGTGTTGTATGGCTGATAGACTGATCATAATCAGCGAAGCCCACAAAGTAATCTCCAATGAATATTCCGGCACCGTTATTAACCGCACTGGCTACTTCTACATGGTGAATCATGTTGCCATCTATCGTGGCAAATCCAACATGCTCCTCCTCCTGCGTGCCTGCCTTTAGTACAGCAATAGCTGACAAACATGCACTCTTGTAGCAGCTATGTGCCTGCGCCTGGGTAGATGGGTGAACGGTGGTATTCATTGTAATCGGGGGCTTAGGGTTTTAATACGTTACAATTTTACGCATACCAGCCCTTCAGGAACAGGAATATTAAGAGCTGCAGGTAACATGCATAAGCAAGCTGTCTGAAGTGTCTTTTGTGCCCGAATTGGCGCTTACAGGCACTAGATCAAGGACATGCCCGTTACTACTTAAGAAAAACGTGATGCTCTATTTGATAAAAAATAGCCAAAAGTAACATTTTAGGTCCTGCTATTTTTAGAAAAAGTTTCACCTAAGTAGTGGCTGCACGTGTACAGGGCAAGCACGGTGAAGGTCAGAAAAGCGCCTGGAAAGGCTACCAGCCACCAGGCGGAGGTGTTGGTGCGGATATTTGAAATTATCCTGCCCCAGCTAACGAGTGTGGTCGGTACGCCAATGTTAAGGAAGGATAGGGTTGATTCAAGAGCGAGTAAGCCTCCAAGGCCAAAGGTAAATGCCACTAAAACAGGACCTGCCAAGTTGGGTAGCGCGTGCCGCCAGAGGAGTTGTTTGGAGCTAAGGCCGATGCTCTTTGCCGCCTCAAAGTAGGGCAACTGCTTTATACGAAGCATTTCTGCACGCGCGAGGCGTGCCACACCAGTCCAGAGGGTTAAAACGAGAATAGCTGAAAGCAGTGGTACGGAAGGGGGCAGGAAGGATGCCAGCACCAGTATCAGTACAAAGCGGGGGATGGTGGAGAGGCCTTCTATCAACCGCAACACTAGCTGGTCGACGGGTACAGCTACTTTTCTGTGCATGAAAGTTTCTTTTTTATGTAGCAACATGAAAAGGCCAAAAAGTAACATGAGGAGCAGCGCACCGGCCAGGAAACTAACAGCAAGCGGTGTTATTCCCAGGTTCAGGTGTACAACCTGCAGGGGCAAATAGATGCCGTAGTAACAAAAGCACCAGATGCCCGGCAGGAGCAGGATCAGACTGCTGCTGCGTACCCTGAGGCCCCGGTCAGCATAATAACCTGCTCCCGCACCTAAAGCTAACCCCATGAGCGTAGCCAGCAACATAACAGGCACGCTGATGAGGAGTGCAGTACGGGCACCATACAGCATGTTTGAGAGCACGTCTCTTCCTACACCGTCTGTTCCCAGCAGGTGCCGTGCCTGGTTCAGGGGAACCGCAGCCTCAAAAGGGGGTTGAAAGGTGTGTGCTAAATCAAGCTCGTTTGGTGCGTAGGAGAGGGGCAGGAAGGGCAATACCAGCACCAGCGCGAGGAGCAGCAGCAGGTAGCCTCCCGCCAGTTGAAAGGCGATTTTGCTGCGCCAGAGATAGAGTATGTTTTGCCAGACCTGCCTCATGCCAGTTGCTGCTTCAGGCGTGGATCAGCCAGGGCATAACCCAGGTCTGCCAATACGAAAGCAACTATCCTGAAAGCGGCTATCACCAGCACAATGCTCACAAGCACAGGGTAGTCACGGGCCAGCACCGATTCTATCAACAAGCGCCCGATGCCGGGTACAGCAAAGACAGTTTCGATGACAAAGGTGCCAGCCACTAAGGAGGGGAGGAAATCGGAAACCAGGGTGATAATGGGCAGCAACGAGTTGCGAAGTACGTGCCGCCGTATGATAGCGCCCTCTGCCAGTCCCTTTGCTTTGGCTGTGCGGGTGTAGTCTGCCTGTACCGCCGATTGGATAGAAGCATAAACCTGGTTCGTAATGTACGGCAGGTTGGCCAGCACGAGGCACAGCATGGGCAGGGTCATGTACTGCCACCATTGATTCAGTTGTTCCCAGATGCCTGGTTGCCGGGGAGAATAATAGCCCATCCCGAAAACGGGGAAAAGCTGTATGAAATCGGGGTTAGCCAGCAACACCAGCAACAGCAGCGCCAGCACAAAGAGAGGAATGCTGTCTGTAATAAAGAGTAGGGGTAACAGGACCTTCCGTAGAGCTTTTCCCTTTCTCCTGGTCATCAGGATGCTTAGTTCCAGCGCCAGTACCAGTGTAATGACCATGCTACAAAGCAGGAGCCACCAGGTGTTGCCGATAGCCTCTGTTACAAGTGCCAGTGCCGGGCGGTTGCTTCTAAAGGAAGTGCCTAAGTCGCCTTGAAGAAGCCGCATAAGCCATTGATGGTACTGGTTATGGCGGCCATGCCAGCTTACCTGCGGAATCAGAAAGGCAAGCGACGACCGCTGCTGCTGCAATTGGCGCACCTGTGCCAGCACCTGTTCTGCAGCATGCCTCACGTGCGGCTCTTTTGCCTCTGTTACGGTATGCATGGCCGCAGTTTGCAAAGCTGTATTGTTCACCTCTGTCTGCAGGGTTTGCAGGTGATGTTTAAGCGATGTGTCAGGGTAAGCTTCCAGTTGCTTCTCAAGTAATTTCACGCCTGAAACAAATGCCTCTGCATTACGCGTGCTGCCGTAGTGCCAGGCGAGCTGCCGGAGTTGTGTTTGTTCTGTTTCGGAATAAGTGAGCGCAAGGGAATCCGGCGGCTGGGGTGCCGGGTTTACCGAGAAATAAAATAAAGGCAGGTGCTGGCCGGTTCTCCGGACGTAACTGAGGTAGGCTGCCTGCCTGTCGCTTTCTGTCGCCTTGCTGTAATATCCGGCATTGTCATGTAAGAGGCGTTCGGTGGCGAAAGTCCCGGGTAACAGCCTGCTGAGCAGGAACACAGCAGTAGCCATCAGCCACAGGGCAGGTATAGCAAGAAGCAGCCGCTTGAGCAGGTAAGGCAGCATGAAACGTTACTTATTTCTGAAGCGTGAACGCGCTCACATCATAATTTGGCTTCAGTCCGGATACTTTCACATTATCGAACCGGCGGTGCACAGCAAGGCGATCTTTGCGGTAATACATGGCAATGAAAGCAGCCTCATCGTGCATGATTTCCTGGAGGCGCTTTAAAAGCTTTGCTTTTTCTTCCGGTGTTTCAGCTGTATTGATGGCGTCCAGCACACTGTCGCTTTCAGATGTGCCAAAGCCGGTTACATTATTGCCTCCCGCAGAAGCGAAGGAGGTGTGAAGCAAAGGCTGGAAATTAAACACAAACGGATTGCCGGAAAGCGACCGGAAGAACATTTCATATTCATGAGCTTTTATCTTAGGGCTCAGTAAACTACTCTCCATAGCCTGTATCTGTACAGGCACACCCACTTCTGCCGCTCTTTGCTGGAAAATAATAGCGGCTGTTTCAAATGTATTACTACCCGCTTTGTAATTTACTTCTATGGTTAGCTGCTCTCTTTTGCCACCAATGCTTTTGTACCAGCCATCCTGTTCTTTCTGCCACCCTGCAGCCTCCAGTAATCCGGCTACTTTTTCTGCGCTGAAGCTGTGAGGCGCTAAGCTACTATTATAGTATTCTTTTACAGAGGGAGGAATGGGGCCAACTGTGGGAGAGGCATAATTTCGCTGTGATACCTGTATTACGCTGCTCACGTCTAGTAGATGGGCAATCGCCTGTCGGGTGCGTTTGTCAGAAAGCTTAGGGGAACGGGTGTTAAGCCCGGCATAAACAAATTCGTAGGCATCAGGAGAGTAGAGGGCATAGTCCTCCTGGAAACTCTCATCCTTTTTGATTTTGTCGAACTCAGCAGCTTCAATGTTTTCTAACACATCAAGCTGCCTGTTTTTGAGGGCCAGCAGGGCCGTGGTGTTGTCAGGGATAATCTGGAAGCTGATGCGTTCAGGGATGGCGGTCAGGTGCTGTGCGCCCTGAACATTGTTTCCCCACCAGTCCTCTTTGCGTTTCAAGGCAAGGTACTGCCCTTTTGCCCACTCCTCCAGCAGGTAGCCGCCGCTGCCCTGCAGCATACTGGTGCTTTGCCCATACTCCGGAGAGTTGAACTTAGCTGCAAATGCCTTTAAATCTTGATTGTCTTCTAGCTCGGAAAGGCTTCCGCTTAGTGCCGCCACCTCAATGGACTGCAGCAGTGCTTCTGGGTCAAATAAATACGCTGGGAGTATAAAGTAATCTCCCGTCAGCAACTCCATTTCAGGGCTGTATCCGGCACATACCAGGGTAAAGCGCTTAGGATTGGAGGCATCAAACCTGATATCCTGGATGAAGCCTACCTGTGGTTTCAAAAACTCATTGTTGAGCAACGGAGCTTTCAGCACTTTCAGGGTAAAGGCAACATCTGCTGCTGTTACCGGAGAGCCGTTTGTCCAGGTTGCTTCTTCCCTGATCTGGTAAGTAAACAACGTTACGGAATCCTGTCGCTCCACCTGTGGCATATCAGCCACCAGGAAGGGCTTTAACTTGTCATCCGCCAGGTCTGCACTCAACAGGCTCTGAAACAGCAGGTTTATTATCTGGAGTTCTCCCGCATCGCTGTAGCTTACCGGGTTAAGTGTTCCCGGTTCCATCGCCAGTCGTACCCGCACCTCCTCAGGTGCACGAGCGGGCTGGCTGCAACATGAAAGTACTACTAATAAGCTAACTAAAAATAACCTGAATTTCCTCATTATACTTCCCCTTTGGCTAATGACACACTTAAGGGCAAGTTAGGGAAAAAGAGTGATGTACTTAAATAGTATTTGCCGTACCGCTCAAGTTATTCACCAACCCACTGTCCTGTACCACCTTGAATTGTTAGTGTTGGAGATGGTTTTGTCTCTGCTGGTTTTGTATTGTCAGCTGGCTTCTGACCATTGTTGAATAATACTCCAAGCTGTAAAATAAGGGCTGTAATTAATGATACCATGTCTTTATAAGTTTAAGTGATGTTACAAATATTCAAATAATTGGCTTATGAATAAAGGAATATTTTGAGCAAAAAGTAACTCGGATTATTTTTTTGTATTGTAGTTTTATTTTTATTATTATGCTTCAAAAGCAATAAATCTTACTCATTATAGTAGTGCATAAATATAAATATTACATAAAGTAACATTTATATACTATATTTACGATATAAAGTAACTGAAAGCTTAGCTGAGAACAAAAGAATAGCTAGTTCAAAAAGTAACATCAATTGTACTAGGTATCAGTGGTGTTTTATAGCTTATTTTAAATGATTTCCCCTTAAATACCTTATACATAGGATGGAAGAGCTTAACAGACTCATTAAAATAGTAACACCGAATTCTGTAAAAAATGGTCTATCAATAAGTACCAATAGCAGTAGTAAGGAAGGGAAGTTTGTTGAGGGTTTGTATACCTCCGCCTTTGAAAATGATAACCAGGCTGCTTCTTTTCTATATAACGCTTCTGCTAATGATGTTCGCTATAAAATGCTGAAGCACAGGCTAAAAAAGAAGCTGTATAATCATCTTCTGTTTTTAGGATATGACAAAGGCGCATCATTTGGTGTTGAGCAAAAAGAGCAGGAGGTAATGAGACTTCTCTTTCAGGCGAAAGTTCTGCTTAGAAAAATGGAGTATGGGCTAGCTCAAAATTTAAGTAATAAGGCATACAGATTGTGTATTGAATATGACTTTACTGATTTAGCCGTTTCAAGCCTTATTATCTCTGTTAACTGTTTAGCGGAAGAAAGTTCTTTAACTTCTTACGTTAGCATGTATGAAACATTGCAGCTATACAAAAATAAGGAAAAGCTCACACAGGAATCGCTTGAACTGTTTCAAATAGCAAAATTGAACTTGCGTAAATCTGTCAAATCACGAAAAGCCTATTTACAGAACATTCCTGAGGTTTTAAATCAACTAAAGTCAAATTGGGAGCAATCCGGTACATTCTCAGCCTTCAACGCATATTATAAGTTGTATATATGGTATAATGAGTTGATAGGGGATTTCCAGGGCATAATTAATATCACAACACATACTTTTGAACTCATAAAGGAAGAAAAGATAAACGCCAAGCGGTTTGATAAGCGGTATAATTACTATATTCTGGTGTATGCCTATTTAAGAAACAAGGAATACGACTTAGGATTGAAGTCTGCCGCGGCATATAAATCTAATTTTGAACCTGGTTCTTTGAATTGGTTTTCCTATATGGAAAATTATTTTCTTCTTGCTTTTCATGCAAAGCATTATGAGTTAAGTAAGTTGATCATAACAGAAGTTTACTCTAACAGCTTCTTTGCTAAAATATTTAGCAGTGCGAAGGAAAGGTGGACGCTTTATGGGGAGTATCTAAACCTGCTTAGTTCAGCCTCAAATAACCAACTTCCAAAGAGTAGGTTCTTAATGTCTTCACTACCTGAGTATAGCAAAGATAAGCAGGGATTCAATGTCGCTATACTTATCTTACAGTTTGTGTACTTTCTTCAAAAAGAGGACTCTGAAGCGTTGCTATACAGAATTGAAAGCCTGAAAAAGTATATCTTAACCCATCTGAAAGACGCTTTTAGTTTAAGAAGTAAAACATTCTTAAGGCTCCTGATCTTAACGGTTACAGAGGATTTTAATGCGGAAGATTGTAAGAAGAAGGGGCAGAAGCTATATCAAAAGCTAATTGAAACTCCTCCTCCTGGTGATGCCTATGCAGAAATAGAAATTATTCCTTATGAGCACTTATGGGAACATATACTGTCCATTTTAGAAAAAAAATTTTAGTTCGGCACTTTCAATCATTTAAATGGATGAATTAAAAAGACTGGTCAGTTTAGTTGTTGAACGGAGCAGTAAGTCATCACCCCTCATCAACCAGCAGGATGAGAGTAATCTGGAAACAAAGCTCTTTAGTCTGATAAAGAAGAATGAGATAGAATCAGATGAGGATGCCCTCAAAGCACTATATGGGAAAGAAAGTTCATCTGCTAATTACCGTATGCTAAAATCCAGGTTGCGGAAAAAGCTTTTGAATCATCTTCACTTTTTAGAATTCCCGTCTAACAAGTTTGCTGCCACTAGATTATTGAGCTACCATTGTAACGGCCTGCTGTTGGAGGCACAGGTTCTTCTAACTGCTGATGAGTATCAGATTGCGGATAAGCTTCTTAATCAAGTAATAATTGTGGCAAAAGAAAATATGCTAACACCTACCCTTGTTAGGGCACTTGAATTGAAGCAGACTATCAATACATTTATTTACAATAGAAAAGTTTATCAGGAGACGGCAAATGAGCTTCATAAGTACTACAGTATTGAAGAAGATGAACGTAAGGCGGTAAAACTGTACCAGCACTCAGTCCTTGAACTGAATGCTGGTGTGAACAGCAGAAATGCCTTTATGCCTGAGTTTGTTACCATAACAAAAGAGCTATATGCTTTATGGGAGAAATCACAATCCTCTCATATTTATAGTTTGTACCACATTCTAAGTATCCAATACCTGGAGTTGACCGGTGATTATAAGGCTATTTCTGAAGCAGTTGAGAAAGCAGAGAGCTTGCTAGAGGAGGGACGTTTGCATAAACATTGGTTTGATCAAAGGTATAATCGGTTTATCCGTGTATATGCATTGCTTCGGACAAAGCAGTACGGACTTGGGATTTCACTAGCTAAGGAGTACCTACAGGCGTTTGAGCCGAATACACTGAATTGGTTCGCGTTCATGGAGAACTACCTGCTCCTGGCATTGCATTCGAAGAATTATGAGTTGGCTGGTAAGTTGATGCAGAACAGTTTAGGTAGTAAGCATATACATAAAATCAAAGATGCTGCTAAAGAAAGGTGGGAGCTTTATAGGCGATACCTGCTGCTTATGCACACTGTCATACCATCTCACAATGTTAGCAACCTGCCAGAGGGGGTTTTAACGGAACTTGTCATGCTGCCTAAAGATAAGGCTGGGTTCAACTTGTCACTGCTGGTTCTGGATACAATCAGAAGCCTGCAGCTAAAAAGCCTGGACGATTATGAGTCGCAAGCCGAAAGAATCAGGAAGTATATATCGAAATACCTGCGTGGCGAGAAAGCAGAGCGTCCCCGCTTGTTCTTACGGCTGCTGCTACTGGTTATCAAAGAAGGTCTGCATCCTGCCAGTTCAAGAGAAAAGGGGCAAAAGCTTTATGAGAAACTATGCCAGACAGCACCTCCGGGAGACGCTTTCGCAGAAGTGGAAATCGTTCCGTATGAGCACCTATGGGACGTAGTGCTACATGTTCTTGACAAGCGAGCTTCATGAGGGTATCCTTAAGCTGTCTGTAACCACTGCCTGAGTGCAAGAAGTATTGGTTGTTCTTTTCTGTGCCGTTATATGTTTGGTGAATGGTAATTTTATTACTTTAACTGAATGGAAAAGAACAACCCTACTGTCACAAGAGCCTGGAGCTTTTACGACTGGGCCAACTCCGTCTACTCGTTGGTCATTATCTCCACTATTTTTCCTATCTACTACAGCGCCATGGCCCGTAACCCGGACGGCACTGACTTGGTCCGTTTTTGGGGCTTTGAACTAGAGAGTTCTGTATTGTTTTCCTATGCCATTTCAGCTGCTTTCCTGATAATTGCGGCTCTTAGCCCTTTCTTAACCGCTATAGCCGATTACAGCGGCAGGAAGAAGCTGTTTATGCAGCTGTTTTGCTACCTGGGTGCTGCCTCTTGTGCGGGGCTGTATTTCTTTACCCGCGAGACATTTACTGTCTCCGTCATACTTTTTGTGCTGGCTACTATTGGCTTTAGCGGCAGTATTGTATTTTACAATGCCTACCTTCCTGAAATTGCCACCGAAGATCAATACGACAGGCTAAGTGCCCAGGGGTTTTCGATGGGGTATGTGGGCAGTGTGCTGTTGCTGGTCTTTAACCTGGCCATGATCATGATGCCGGAGTGGTTTGGAATTGCAAAGGATAACACCTCACTTCCGCCCCGCATTGCTTTCCTGACGACAGGCATCTGGTGGTTTGTGTTTGCGCAGTATTCCTTTTATTACCTGCCAAACAATGTGTATGCACGTAAGCCGAAAGGAAGCTGGATTCTGAATGGCTTCAAAGAGCTGAAGCATGTGCTGGAACAGGTGAAAGGCCTGCCACTGCTGAAGCGTTTCCTGCTCGCGTACTTTTTCTATAACATGGGGGTACAAACCGTGATGTACCTTGCCGCTGTTTTTGGAGAGGTAGAGCTGCGGCTGGCAAGCGATGTGCTGATAGTTACAATATTGATTATACAGTTGCTGGCTGTAGCCGGCGCCTATGCTTTTTCAAGGCTATCTGAAAAGTTCGGTAACATAAGGGCCCTCATCGTAGCGGTATGCATCTGGATAGGCATTTGTGTGGGAGCTTACTTCACCTACACAGAGTTTCAGTTCTATGCCCTTGCTGCCGTGGTAGGTTCTGTTATGGGCGGCATACAGTCGCTCTCGCGCTCCACTTACTCTAAACTGATACCTGCCACCACCATAGACCATGCTGCCTTCTTTAGCTTCTATGATGTGACTGAGAAGATTTCTATTGTACTGGGCACCCTGGCTTACGGTATGATTGCCTATTACACAGGTTCTATGCGAAACAGCGTACTGGCGCTTATCACCTTCTTTGCGCTGGGACTGCTCTTCCTGCTTCTGGTCCGTGGCAAAAGATCACCGGAGACACAGTCTGAAAATGTAAAAGTCGCCAGTACCTGATACAACCTGTGCCAGACTTGCTCTAAACAAAAAGTCCACCGCAGAAGCTTCTGCGGTGGACTTTTTGTTTATGCGCTTGATCTTAAAAGCGGAATTCAGAAGGACTACTTCTTATAGACCTGCTTCCCGTTCACGTAGGTGCTGAGCACTTGCACACCTCGCATTTCGGAGGGGGCAATGGTCATCAGGTCTTTGTCTACGAGTATAAAATCAGCGAATTTGCCTGGCTCGATGCTTCCTTTCTCGTTTTCCTCAAAGTTAGATCGGGCTGCCCATATCGTCATGCCCCGCAAGGCTTCTTCGCGGCTTAGGGCATTCTCCATCTGGAACCCCCCTTCCGGCCAGTTCTTTGCATCCTGGCGGGCCACAGCAGCATGGAAAG
This sequence comes from Pontibacter brevis, assembly GCF_054779655.1. Classification (NCBI taxonomy): domain Bacteria; kingdom Pseudomonadati; phylum Bacteroidota; class Cytophagia; order Cytophagales; family Hymenobacteraceae; genus Pontibacter; species Pontibacter brevis. The sequence goes on along the minus strand of NZ_BAAGXV010000011.1, from coordinate 94,957 downwards.
TATAGAAAGGGTTGATGTCCTCTACCGGGAAATCGCTGCCTAACGGAATGTAACCGTTCTGCTGCAGCAGTTCTTTGAAGGGATAAGCGTGTTTAATGCGCTCATTGCCCAGCCTGTCACCAGCCCAATACATATCGGAGGTGGCATGCGTAGGCTGCACAGATGGGATGATGCTGTACCGGCCAAACTTATCCATGTCAGCCGGATTCACAATCTGCGAGTGCTCTATGCGCCAGCGCTTGTCGTTTTGGCCGCCCAGCACGTTGCCGTAAATGTCGAGGAGCAGGCGGTTAGCAGAATCACCGATGGCGTGGGAGTTCATCTGAAAACCGTGCTCATTCAAAAGCTTTGCGATGTCCCTGAACTCCTGCTCAGAGGCCAGCAAAAAGCCATAGTGGTTGTGCTTGTCCGCGTAAGGCTTCAGCAGGTTCGCGCCTCTGGAACCCAGTGCACCGTCAGCGTATATCTTAAATGAGCGCACATTCAGCCTGTCCGTTTTATATGGGCCGTTTCTGAAGTAGTGGTCCTGGTTTTCCTGGGTCGGGTTCAGCATGGCATATACGCGTATCTGCAACTCACCCTTCTGCTGCATGTCGTCAATCAGGTCCACGGTAGACTTGTCCAGTCCGGCATCGTCCACAGAAGTGAGGCCCACGGCAAAAACATTAGCTTCCGCATTCTGCAGTGCCTGCCGCTTGTCTGCCTCGTCCGCCTCTGGTATTTTGTCCGTCACCATGTCCACAGCATTGTCAATCAGGATTCCGGTCATGCGGCCGTCTTTTACTTCCACCAGGCCACCCACCATTTTAGTTTGTGGTGTTACGCCTGCCAGGTCCAGCGCCTTTTGGTTAGCCAGCGCAGCATGGCCATCTACCCGGGTGATGATGACAGGTGTGTTCGGGAAAAGCTGATCCAGCGTGTCTTTTGTCGGGAATTCTTTTACTGCCCAGTCGTTCTGGTCCCAGCCACGGCCCGTAATCCAATCTGCGTCCGGGTACTTCTCACGCTGCGCCACTAATTGCTGCACCACTTCTTCAAACGATGCTGTGCCTACCAAATCTGCAGATTGCAGCCCGAGGCCATAGCGGTAGAAGTGGGAGTGTGCATCGATGAGGCCAGGGTATATGGCTTTGCCGTCTGCATCCAGTTCTTCTGTGGCAGTATAAGCCTCCCGTATCGCGGCAGTAGTACCAACGGCTACAATTTTACCGCCTTTCACTGCGAAGGCTTCCGCCTTCTCAAAGTTGTCATTCACGGTATAGACCGTGCCGTTGTATACAATCAGGTCAGCCTGCTCCGTGTTTTGCTTTGTGCTGGTGCAACTGCTGATAAGGGAGCCACCCAAAAGCAGGGCGGCAGCAAGGGTGCGTAGGGTATTGGTCATTAGGTTCTGATTATTCGAAGCGCATGTGTTTTACAGAATCACCTGTGTTGATCAGCTCCAGCAGCGAGTCGATGCCGATGCTCAGGTGCTTTTCAGCGTAGTTTACCGTAACGTGCTGGTCACTTTCAGATGTCTTCACACCCTCCGGAATCATCGGGTTGTCAGACACCAGCAACAGGGCGCCGTGCGGTATCTCGTTCACAAATCCAACCGTGAAGATAGTGGCTGTTTCCATGTCAATGCCCATGGCCCGTATCTGGCGCAGGTATTCCTTAAAATCATCGTCATGCTCCCACACGCGGCGGTTGGTGGTGTACACAGTGCCGGTCCAGTAATCCAGTTCGTGCTTCTTTATCATGGAAGATACAGAGCGCTGCAGGCGGAACGAGGGCAGGGCAGGAATCTCTGACGGAAGGTAGTCATCGGAGGTACCCTCGCCCCGGATAGCCGCGATAGGCAGGATGAGGTCGCCTATCTGGGTTTTCTTTTTCAGGCCACCACACTTTCCTAAAAACAGGGCTGCCTTCGGTTTGATAGCAGACAGTAAATCCATCACCGTGGCTGCCATGGCACTCCCCATACCAAAGTTGATGATGGTAATGTTATTGGCTGTGGCCGACTGCATCGGCTTGTCCAGGCCCTTCAGTTCTACCCCGAAGCGGTCGGCAAACATACGCACGTAGTTGATAAAATTAGTTAGCAGGATATACTCACCGAATTCTTCCAAAGGCACGCCGGTATAGCGGGGTAGCCAGTCCTTTACTATTTCTTCTTTCGTCTTCATGATCTTAATTTTACTGGTAATATGATATAAAAAATCCGCCTTGGCAGCCTTAACTGCTGGGGCGGAGCATTAGAAATGGCTAAATTGCAGGCATGGATGCTTTGAATTTGCCACCATTTGAACACAAAATTACAAAATCTGGCGCTAATTACCTGATCTTTGATGCCATACGCCGAAAATACGTTGTGCTTACCCCCGAAGAATGGGTGCGGCAGCATTTTGTACATTATCTTATCAATACGCTTTCTTACCCTAAAAGTCTCATCAGCATTGAACGGGGCACCACTTACAACAAGCTGCAGAAGCGCTCAGACCTGTGTGTATACAACCAGCAGGGGAAGCCACATCTGCTGGTAGAGTGCAAAGCAACGCACGTACCCATTACGCAGGAAGTTGTGAAGCAGGTTTCAGTGTATAACCAGACACTGCAGGCGCAGTTTGTGGCCATCACCAACGGCTTGCAGCATTTTTGCTGGCAGGTAGATTTCGAGACAAGGCAGTTTCAGCCCCTGCAGGAGATACCTGGTTACAATTTTGAATAACAGAACGTGATTGAATAACTGAATGATTTTAGTCTCCGACCTAGTCAATTATTCAATCATTCGAAATTTAGTTATTGTAAAAGTACAGCCTGTTCCCAATCATCCCATTCCTGAAGTACTGCATATAAGCCTTTAACAACTGTTCCGCTGTAGGGGAAGGGGGCGCGGGAGCCATCTCCGGGAGGGTGTAAAACCGCACCTGGTCATCCTGTGTCAGTTCAGTTACCTCGCCCTGCTGCACCATAAACCAGGCATTACCATTGTAGAACAGGGCACGGCCGGTATCAGTGCTGTCGAGTACAGAGCGGCCAAAAGGCAGTAGCTTATTTGTTGGGATGTTCAGGTAGTCTGTTACTGTCGGCACAATGTCTGTATGCTGCGTGATTTGCGTTGTATCTACTTTTCCCAAGTCTTTTGACGGGTGGAACAGGAGCAGGGGCACACGGTAGTGTCCTAATTCGTTCTGGTATGCCGGCGCTATGCTTTTCTGGGTGTGGTCGGCTGTGAGGATAAACAAAGTGTTCTGATACCAGGATGTTTTAGAGGCAGCCTCAAAAAACTTCTGCAAGGCATAATCAGCGTAGCCAACGGATTCGTGTATCTCCAGTTCTCCTTTCGGAAAGCGCCCCTTATACTGTTCAGGTACCGTGTAAGGCTGATGCGAGCTTAAGGTAAAAATAGTGGCCATAAAAGGCTGCTGAAAAGTGGAAAGCTCTTTGGATACATACTGCAGGTACGGCAGATCAAAGATGCCCCACTGCCCATCAAAATGCTCAGCCCGAAGAGCGGAAGGATATTCATCTAAACCATAATATTCCTGTATGCCTGCTGCACGCGAAAAATCGTTGAAGCCCATGGTGCCGTTGGCCGCCCCATGGAACATGGCAGTGCGATAGCCTTCCTGCTGCAGAATGTGCCCCAAACCGTAGAATCTGTTGGACTGATAGGGAGAGGTGATGAATGGTTCGGGCATCAGGGATGGAATGCCTGCCAGAATAGAAGGCAAGGCCTCTATGGATTTGCGGCCATTTGCAAAAGCGTTCTGAAACAGCACCCCCTTTGTAGCCAGCGAGTCGAGAAAGGGGGTGTAGCCCTGGCCGCTGTTTAAAGCACCTACATATTCTGCGGCAAAGCTTTCTAAGATAATAAGAACGATGTTGTCATGCCTGGGCTCTCCGTCCGGTTGTTTATAGGGAGCAGGATCGAAAGGCAGTACTGCCAGTAATTCCTCCTCTGTTCTGAAGTAATGTTTCTCTTCCAGCTGTGCCTGTCCAATTCCTTTGATGAAGGTAAAAGGGGTGTTGAGGGTAAGATGGCCGAGGGAGGCAGTATCCAGTACAAAAGCATGGCTCGGGCGCAGTGGCTTCAGTTGCCAGCCACCCCGGATGCCTAAGACGGCAAATGCGACAGCCAGCAGCAGGCCCAGCGAACGCTTCCATACAGGGGCTGTAACAGCAGGTGTAGCAGGTGCTGCAGGATACAGCTTTGCAAGACACAGTATCAGCAACAGAAAGCACAGAACGAGGTACCAGTAGTTTGTAACCAGTTGTCCTGTCTGGTTGGCTATATCATGGGTGATAGTAAAAAGTTCATTGCTGGAACGCCTCCCAATAAAACCGAAGAACTCTACGTCTACCAGTGCCAGGGCAATAAAAGGAGCATTGGAAAACACAAACACCCATTTAAGCAGGTGCTGGTATTTCGGGTGCAGTGTGTTTCCAAATGGCAGCAGGGAAAGCACAATGAACAGGCTGTTTGTGATGAGGATGGCTGCTATATCAAAGCGCAGGCCGTGCAGGAAAGCAAGCACTGTTTCTGCTGTACCTGCTTCCGCAAAAGTTTTATAATTAAAAGAATAAAAAACCACACGCAGCAGCATGTACAGCCCCAGTATCAGGCTCAGGCGGCGCAGCAGTAGTTTAAAGGAAGTTTTGAACATGAATGTGTTGCCTGTAAAGGTGCAGTAAAAGAGCAAAAGGCCGTTTTACGTTAGCTTGCCCCGGCTCTTACTTTACAAATCCTGTGCAAAATAAGAGCGCCTTTCTGACATTGTCAAAAAGGCGCTCTTATTTACAATTTATAAGGTGTTACAGCACGTTTTCAGCCGGAACAAACTCCAGTCCGAATGCCTCTGCCACGCCCTGGTAAACTACCTTGCCTTGTACCACATTCAGGCCTTTCAGCAATTCGGCATTGTCGGCGCAGGCTTTCTTCCAGCCTTTGTTCGCCAGTTGTATAGCATACGGCAGAGTCGCATTGGTCAGTGCCAGCGTTGAAGTATAAGGCACAGCGCCTGGCATGTTCGCCACGCAGTAGTGTACTACATCATCTATGATATAAGTCGGGTTCTCGTGCGTGGTTGGCTTACAGGTTTCAATACAGCCACCCTGGTCTACTGCTACGTCTACAACCACTGTTCCCGGGCGCATCTGCTTCAGCATGTCGCGTGTGATCAGGTGAGGAGCTTTCGCGCCTGGTATCAGTACCGCGCCGATAATCAGGTCGTGGGTTGACAACAGCTCACGGATGTTATACTCGTTGGACATGAAGGTGTTCACGTTCGCCGGCATGATATCATCAAGGTAACGCAGGCGCTGCAGGTTGTTGTCCAGTATGGTCACATCAGCACCCATACCAGCCGCCATCTTGGCAGCGTTTGTACCTACCACACCACCTCCAAGTATCATCACTTTGGCCGGACGCACACCCGGTACGCCACCCAACAGAATGCCACGGCCCTGCATTGGTTTCTCAAGGTACTTGGCACCTTCCTGAATCGACATACGGCCTGCCACTTCAGACATTGGAATCAGTAGCGGAAGGGTTCTGTCAGCTTTCTCTACTGTTTCGTAAGCCAGGCACACCGCCTTGCGCTCTATCATGGCGTGCGTAAGCGGTTCGTATGAGGCAAAGTGGAAATATGTAAACAGCAGTTGGTCTTCCTTAATCAAAGGATACTCCAACTCAATCGGCTCTTTTACCTTTATGATCATCTCAGCGATGCCATAAACCTCCTCAATGCTCGGAAGGATAGAAGCACCAGCTCTAATATAATCGTCATCGCCAAACCCGCTGCCATCGCCGGCAGTAGACTGTACGTACACAGTGTGGCCATTGCGCACCAGCTCAATCACACCGGCAGGCGTTACCCCTACACGGTTTTCGTTATTCTTGATTTCCTTTGGAACACCAATAATCATGTGGTTCTATTTAAAGTGGTTTTGAAAAGCTGCGCAAAGATACCATAAGTATCCTGAAATAAAACATCCGCAGTCTAACTACATTGTATAGGGCTTTAACGGGAAAAATGACGCAGAGGACAGGTATGGGGCAAAATTAAAACTAAGGAGAAGCGTGCTGCGTATAGCCCCTAAATGAAAAAAGGCAGCGATAAAATCACTGCCATTAGTACAAAATAAAACTATGAAAAAAACTATCTCTAAGGTATCGGCTTATTTGCCCTCCCTTAACATATCTTGAGGTGCCTGCCGCTCTATTACATTTGCCTTCAACGTTAGCCTGAGGGCCGGCACTATAATATCATTCGAAAGAACTGTTACTACTTCGTTTTGCTCCTCTAACACATTGGCACTGTATCTTAGTTCCAAAAGTGCGGTTTGTCCTGGCTTTAAAGCTGACGCCGAAACACGGTACTGAACACAGTTGCAGGCAGCCTTTATTCCCTGTATCACAAGGGGCTGGCGACCCGTGTTCTTAATTTGAAACTTAGCAATTGCTTTTTGTCTTTTTTCAAGTTTGCCGAAGTTGTAGTTCGTGCTGCCAACTGCCAAACGCGGGGACATTAGCTTTTGTTCCTGCGAGTATGCAGTTTTCAAATCTTTTGGACCAACGCCGCCTTTTATGTATAAAACCTGTGTCGGCTCTTCAGCCGTAGAGGTAACAGTAATGCTTTTATGGAACGGGCCCGGCCGGCCTGTGCTGTTGTATACTGCAGTAATCACGCCAGTTTTCCCCGGTAAAAGAGGCTCTTTTGTCCAGGTGGGCGTGGTGCAGCCACAAGCGGGCTGAACATTAGAGATAATTACCGGCTGATCCCCCACATTTTTTACTCTAAACTCGTAAGTAGCTTGTGTACCCTCTGCAATGGTGCCAAAATCATGGGTTTCTTTCTCAAAACTCAGCTTCCCTTGTGCCATGGCTGCAGAGGCAGCAAACATAAGATAAAGCAGGGTTAAGAGGTTAAGCTTTTTATTCATAAGTTGAAGAGCAAATTTTAAGCAAATAAAGTTCTGTAATGTTCAGAGCAAAACAAATATACGAATTTCTTTTCAAAAACAGGAAAACCCCTGCTGTGCCTGTCTTGGCCAAGTATATCTGAATTTGAATTTAGGGGATTCTTCCGTACTTTTGATGAGAAAACACACCTTTAGTCTAAAGATAAAACATGCAAACTGCTGAAGCATCTATCACTCAAAAACTAACAGCTGAAGAGATCCTGAACGACTACCGCATCGGGTGGGAGAGCCGGCAGGCGAGCCTCGCCGGACGCAAGGAGGTGTTTATGGGGAAAGCCAAATTCGGTATCTTCGGCGATGGGAAGGAGGTGGCACAACTGGCGCTGGCGAAGTTCTTTATGCCGGGTGATTTCCGTTCTGGCTACTACCGCGACCAGACCCTGATGTTTGCGATAGGTGAGTTGACGCTGCAGCAGTACTTTGCACAACTATATGCCCATACCGATACAGAGGCGGACCCCTCTACGGCAGGCCGGGCCATGAATGGGCACTTTGGTACCCGCTCCCTGGATGATGAGGGAAATTGGAAAAACCTGATGGAGATAAAAAACTCCAGTGCAGATATATCGCCAACTGCCGGGCAGATGCCACGCCTGGTAGGGCTGGCTTATGCCTCTAAGCTATACCGCCAGAACCCGGAGCTGCAGCACCTGAAGCAGTTCTCCATGAACGGGAATGAAGTAGCTTTTGGTACCATTGGCAACGCTTCTACCTCTGAGGGCCCTTTCTTTGAGGCCATCAATGCGGCGGGCGTGCTGCAGGTGCCGATGCTGGTTTCTGTCTGGGATGATGGCTACGGCATATCGGTGCCGGCAGAGTACCAGACCACCAAAGGCAGCATTTCCGAGATTCTGGCCGGTTTCCAGCGCAACAGCGAGGACGAGCAGGGGTACGAAATCTTTAAAGTGAAAGGTTGGGACTACATGGCCCTCTGCGAAACGTATGAGGCTGCTGTGCGTGTGTGCCGCGAGCAGCACGTGCCGGTGCTGGTGCACGTAGAGGAAATGACGCAGCCACAGGGGCATTCTACTTCCGGCTCGCATGAGCGTTACAAGCCGACAGAGCGCCTGGAGTGGGAGGCGGAGTATGACTGCCTGAAAAAAATGCGTGAGTGGATGCTGGAGAACGGCATCGCTACTGCGGAGCAGCTGGATAAGATTGAAGCGGAGGCAAAAGACGCGGTGCGTGCTGCCCGAGGCAAGGCCTGGAACGCTTTTGTCAGCGATATCAAGCAGGACCATGATGAAGCCCTCAGGCTTCTGGATAACCTGGCAGCTGCCAGCGATCATGCCACACAGATTGCTACCATTGCCAGGGAACTGCGCAAAATAGCTCCCCCTATCCGGAGCGATGCTGTGAAGGCCGTGCGTAAAGCGCTCCGCTTTGTGCGGGACGAGCGCAGCCAGGCTAAACGCGAATTAGTAGGTTGGCTGGAGCAGGCTATGGGAGAAAATGCAGAACGCTACAACTCCTACCTGTTCAGCCAGTCAGAAGAGTCAGCACTGCTGGTAGAGGAGGTAAAGCCAGAGTTTGATGAAAACTCACCTGTGGTGGATGCCCGTGAGGTGCTGCAGGCATGCTTTGATGCCATGCTGGCCCGCGATCCGCGTGTTTTTGCTATTGGCGAAGATGTAGGGTATATAGGCGACGTAAACCAAGCCTTTGCAGGTTTGCAGGAGAAGTATGGCGAGTTACGCGTAACAGATACCGGGATCCGGGAGTGTACGATTGTTGGCCAGGGGATAGGTGCTGCCCTTCGCGGCCTGCGTCCTATTGCCGAAATCCAGTACCTCGACTACCTGCTGTATGCTATCCAGATCCTGTCAGATGATTTGGCAACTTTACAGTATCGCACCAAGGGCGGCCAGAAGGCGCCCGTTATTGTGCGTACGCGGGGCCACCGCCTGGAGGGGATCTGGCATTCGGGTTCACCAATTGGCATGGTGCTGAACAGTCTTCGGGGCATGCATGTGCTGGTGCCACGGAACATGACACAGGCAGCAGGTTTCTATAACACCCTCCTGAAGTCAGATGAACCTGCGCTGGTAATCGAATGCCTGAACGGCTATCGCCTGAAAGAGCGCATACCTAACAACATCGGGGAATTTACAGTGCCGCTTGGCAAGCCTGAGATTTTAAAAGCTGGTAACGACATTACCATCGTTACCTATGGTTCCATGTGCCGCGTCGTGATGGAGGCAGCCAAGCAGTTGGAAGAATATGGTATTTCGGCTGAGGTAATAGACGTACAGACGCTGCTGCCTTTCGACATCGAGCATATGATTACAGATTCCATCCGGAAGACAAACCGGGTACTGTTCACAGACGAGGACGTACCTGGTGGTGCAACCGGCTATATGCTGCAGCAGGTAGTGGACGATCAGGGCGCTTACCGTTGGCTGGACTCTAAGCCACAGTGCCTGTCAGCACACGCGCACCGCCCTCCGTATTCTTCGGACGGCGATTACTTCTCTAAGCCAAACGTGGAGGATGTGTTCGATGCTGTATATGATATGATGCACGAAGCTGACCCGGAAACATATCCGGCAATCTATTAAAGAACCAAAAAGAAAATTAACCATAAAGAAAATCCCCGGTAGCGCAGGCTACCGGGGATTTTCTTTATGGTTGTTGCGGTTGTCTTACTGTCCCTGGAACAGCACGACATCATCAGAATAAACCACATTGCTCTTGTTCAGCGCTCTGTCATATATAAATATTTCAAAGCGTACAGTATCCCTTGGATCAAACACATCATTGGAGAAGTTGGTGAGCGTGTACCTTATCTCTCCTTCCAGAGGTTCGCCTTTGTCATCACTGGAAAGGCGCGGGAAGCGACCGTGCAGGTTCAGGCTTGCTACCGGAAAAGGATAAGGAACATAAGTATTCCCTCGTTTGATTTGTAGATTTGCAAAAAAGTTGTTGAAATAAGGCGAACTCTGGTCGAAAGGTGGCTGAAAATCAGGATCGGAGTTGCCCGTAGGAGTTCTTCGGAGCCCTAGGTTGCCGTCGCCATCCTGGAAATCCACAACTACAACAAGCGAGTCAAACGTAATTCTGTTCTTCGTATAGGTATACTGGTCTACACGATCAAAGGTGATGGCCGGCTCGTCCGGGTAATTGGGCTCCTCGCGCCAACAGCCAGCCAACGAGACCAGCAGCAGCAGTGCTACACTATACTTTAGGAAGTATTTCATACAGGATGTCAGAAAATGAAGCTAAATTTACTCAATAAAACGCAGGAAATATAGGATTTGTTGTATTCAATGGACTTTAAAAAACATCATATCAGGCTACTGCACCAACAGGAACTTACGGACTTTAATGCTGCTGCGCTGGAGTTGTTCCGGTACCAGGCGCAACACAATGCTGTTTATAAGTCATATATCCAGCACCTGGGTACAGAAATAGCCGATGTAAAAACACTGGAGCAGATTCCGTTTTTGCCGATAGCGTTTTTCAAGGACCAGGAGGTTAAAACAGGGGGCTTCGAAGCCGAGGCTGTTTTTTACAGCAGTGGCACAACGCAGCAAACCCGAAGCCGCCACTTTGTATCCGACCTTGCGCTTTACCAGCACATAACAGAGCATACTTTTCAGAAGTTCTACGGGCCGCTGCAAAGTTATGTCATATTGGCCCTGCTTCCATCTTACCTGGAGCAGGGTGGCTCCTCACTGGTGGCCATGGTCGATCACTTTATAGAGCAAACAGGACAGCAGGAAGAAGGCTTTTATCTGCGCGAGCACGATAAACTGTTGCAGGCCATGCGGCAGGCAAGGCAGCAGGGGAAAAAGGTGCTGCTGATAGGAGTCTCCTATGCCCTGCTGGACTTGGCGGATGAGCTGAAGGGAGGGGAGGACTTTAGCGGCGTCATTATCATGGAAACGGGAGGCATGAAAGGCCGCCGCCGCGAGATGATTCGGGAAGAGTTGCATGCACAGCTAAAGAAGGGCTTTGGCGTGGAGGCCATTCACTCTGAGTACGGCATGACCGAACTGCTTTCGCAGGGTTACTCCCAGGGAGAAGGTATTTTCTGGCCCGGCTACACCATGCGCATTCTGCTCCGCGACCTTAACGATCCTTTTGATATCAACCCCGGACACCGTTCCGGCGGCATCAATGTCATTGACCTGGCCAATATCGATTCCTGCGCTTTTATCGAAACCAAGGACATTGGACGGATCCACGCGGATGGCAGCTTTGAAGTGCTCGGCCGCTTCGACAATTCCGACATCAGAGGGTGTAATTTGCTTGTTGTCTGAGCATCTTTCCGGCCTGCCGCGCGTTAAAGGGAGGCATGGGGTATATTGTTTTTATTGTACTGGTAGCAGGCATGTGCCTGCTTTTTTATAGATGGGCTACCCGTAAAAACCGCAGGCGCAAAAAGGTGCTGGCGCAGGAGTTCCCGGCAGAGTGGCGTAAAATTCTGACCGACAGGGTAGGCTTTTACCATACCCTCAAGACCGACGAAGACAAGCGCCGCTTTGAGAAAATGCTGCAGCTCTTCCTTTCAGAGAAGCGGATTACGGGTATCGATGTGGTGGTGGACGATCTGACGAAGGTGCTGGTCGGCGCCAGTGCCATCATTCCTATTTTCGGCTTTAAGGATTGGGAGTACCAGAACCTGGGGGAGGTGCTGGTGTTTCCGGGAAGCATCAAACGTTATAAGAATGAAAAGAACGAGGCGGTATCGGAAGTGCTGGGGCGCGTAAATCCATTCCAGAACGACCATTATGTCACGCTTTCCAAACCTGCCCTGGAGCGGGGGTTCAACGACATGGCCGACCGGAAGAACGTGGGCATCCACGAGTTCGCCCACATGCTGGACCAGGCGGATGGCGAGATAGACGGCACACCAGAGGCCTACCTCCCAGAGGATTTAGTAAGGCCCTGGCAGGAGCTAATGTACCGGAAAATCCAGGCTATCAGGAAGGGTGATTCGGACATTGATACCTATGGCGCTACCAGCGAGGCAGAATTTTTTGCCGTTGTCACGGAGTACTTCTTTGAGAAGCCAGACCAGCTGGCTGAGAAGCACCCGAAGCTGTACAAACTACTGACAGAAATTTTCCATCAGAAGAACATTAAAAGTCGCTTCCGCATCAATTTTAAGCAGCTACTGAACCCTTATGGCAAGCGTATCCGCCGTAATGAGCCCTGCCCCTGCGGCAGCGGCGAAAAGTACAAGAAGTGCTGCAGGTTAAAGAAATCAGCGGCTTAGTTTCTCGTTGTTGGTTATTCGTTATTCGATGGTGGGGAAGATACCACGTTCATCTTTTTTTAAGTCCAGCGGGACGACCTGCTGATAGATATAATTCTAATGCTTTTTAGCTCCAGAGGAGCGACCTGTTTAATATAAAGTTACAGATCGCTCCTCTGGAGCTAAAGGCTTTTGTAGGCCATCAGGCTATCAACAGGTCGTCCCGCTGGGACTTTTGCCCAGAACTGTCTACAACTCATGCTTATGAAGAACAACATAGAGGAGTCCTGATTTACCTGTGCTTGTTTACCTGTGCTTCATTGTTATGCTTTCGCACAATGCGCATTAATAAAGTATACCTGACAACGAACAACGATTAGCGAATGTCGAGTAGCCCCTGCTTCAGCCGCTGCATCGCCTCCTGTAGCCTTGGCGTTTCGATAGCGAAGGACATACGGGCGTGGCTGGGGCCTCCAAAGTAGTCCCCGGGTTTAAGTTCGAGGGCATAATGTTCGAGAAGGTAGCGGCAGAGGTCAACGGAGGTGGTGATGGTTTCACCGGAGGATGTGCTTTTGTGGAGGTAATAACTGAAGTCGGGGAAGAAGTAGTAGGCGCCATCAGGAGTGTAGTACTTTACTTCGGATATCGCGTCAAGCCCTTCCTGCATTATTTGCCGGTTCTGCGCCAGCACTTCCAGCATAGGAGGGAGCGCCCTATCCTGCTTTTCGATAGTAGCCTGTGCGGCATCCTGCAGAAAAACACTCACGCCTGCCAGCGTGCTTCCCTGGAAGTCAATACACTTCTTAATGATGTCTGCCGGCCCCAGCATATAGCCCAGGCGCCAGCCGGACATAGCAAAGGACTTAGAGAAGCCGTTTATGAGGAAGGTTCTTTCTTCTTTTGCCCCCTTGCAGGAAAGGAGAGAAGTAAAAGGCCTATCGTAAGTAACGCGGTCATATATTTCATCAGACACGATATATAAGTTCGGAAATTCATTTGTCACCTCCAGCAGCGCCTCCAGTTCCTCCTTGGTGTAGATGCGGCCGGTGGGGTTGCCGGGGTTGGTTAGTAAGAGTATACGGCTACGGCTGTTCAGGGTCTTGCGGAGCGCTTCCGGTGTTAAGGCATAGTCTTCGGAGAGCTGTGTAGGCAGGGGCACCAGCATGCCTTTGCTGTACTTCATCAGCTCATGGAAGCCAAACCAGGCCGGTGTTGGCACTACCACTTCGTCTCCCTGGCACAGTATGATGCTAAATAGGTTGAACAGCGCCTGCTTGCTACCCGGCGTAATCAGTACCTGCTCCGGCTTTACGTCAAGCCCGTCTTTTTTGTAGGTATTGCAGATTGCCTGCCGCAGCTCCAGTGTTCCCTCGGTTGGGCCATAAAAGGTTTTGCCGGCCTGTAAAGCAGAAATAGCAGCGGCAGTGGCAGTTCCCGGGCTACGGAAGTAGCTGGAGCCGGAAGCAAGGGAGATGTGTTCCATGTATAGGTGGGTAGATTGTCAGTTCTTCAAAAAATAAGCTTACGTTTTATTCACTCGCATCATGTAAAGAGTCCCAGCGGGGCGACCCGATAATAGATATCATTTCTAATGCCCTTTAGCTCCAGCGGAGCGATCCGTAGCTTTGTTAAACAGGTCGCTCCGCTGGAGCTAAAGGTTTTTGTGGGCTATTAGGCTAGCAACAGGTCGTCCCGCGGGGACTGAAACTGGTTCATATAAAATCAGCGAATGATGTAAATCGTCCCTTTTCATCCGTGCCTAAGCACGTTTGAAACAGAGTGCAATAAAACAAACTTTACAGCTACAAAGGCTTATACCGCTTAACCCACCGTAAACAGCACATCGGCAAAACGGCAGGACTCATCCTGGAAAACAGTTTCGACGGTGAACCCACAGGCTTTGCCCATCTCCGACACCTGCTGCAGGGAGTACTTGTGCGAGTTCTCAGTGTGAATAGCTTCCCAGGCTTCAAAGTGAAAAGTTTGGCCAGTGGCACGGATGTACACGTCCTGGTCTTTTTTGCTGACAAGGAAGCTGCGCATCACTCCTTCGTGCGGGTTGTAAATGGGGTAGTGGCGAAATTGTTCTACGTCAAACTCGCCGCCTAGCTCCCTGTTAATACGGCGCAGCAGATTCAGGTTAAACTCGGCTGTTACGCCGGAGGCGTCGTTATAAGCGCTTAGAATCGTGTCCGGGTCTTTTCGTAGATCAATGCCCATTAACAGTTTATCGCCTTTGCTAAGGTTGCTGCAAATGCGCTGCAAAAAATGCATGCTTTCGTCTGCCTTAAAGTTGCCGATGTTGGAGCCCAGGAACAGCACCACCTTGTGTTCAGCCTTGTTCTCCTGCAGCCATTCCAACGCCGGAAAGTATTCGCCCACTACGGCCTGTACGTTCACGGCAGGCATTTCCTGTTGCAGGCTGTCGGTGAGCTGCCGCATGGCAGTCCCGGATATGTCCACAGGCACGTAGTCGAAAGCACTTTTTTGCTGGTTCAGCTCCCGCAGCAGGATTTTAGTTTTCAGAGCATCACCGGCTCCCAAGTCAATTAAATGAAAATACCCGCTTGCAGCGAACTGCCGCGCCATTTCATGCCGGTTATCCGTTAGCACCTTAAACTCGCAGCGGGTCAGGTAGTACTCAGGCAAGGCCATAATATCCTGGAAAAGCTTGCTGCCCGCGGCATCGTAAAAGTAACGCGAGGGCAGCGACTTCGGATACTGGCTGAGGCCCTCGGCTACATCCTTTGCAAATGTCTCTGTACTGCTGGTGCCGTCCTCTTTGCGGCTTAAATCTATCATGGGGACTACTGTTGGAGTCGGTTTCATCTGTTATTTCTGCGCGAGCCTGATGCCGTTGTACTGCCAGCGCTTGTCTGGGTGAAAGAAATTGCGGTAGGTTGTCCGGATGTGGCTTTCGGAAGTGGCACAGGAACCGCCGCGCAGCACCATCTGGTTCAGCATAAACTTGCCGTTGTATTCACCTATGGCACCGGGCGCTTTCGTAAAACCCGGGTAAGGATGATAGGCGCTGTACGTCCATTCCCACACATCACCGTATAGTTGTTGCAATCCTTCGGCTGCAGGATCGGCTGCGACAGGCTCCAGCCGCCCGCTCTCCACAAAGTTTCCTCCTGTGGGAGGATAAACCTGGGAAGCAGCTTCCCATTCAAACTCTGTGAGCAGGCGTTTGCCGGCCCAATTGGCATAAGCATCTGCCTCGTAAAAGCTCAGGTGGCACACCGGGTCGTTAGGGTTCACCTTTTCCAGCCCGTGCATGGTAAAGCGGTGCCATTCATTTTCCTGCTTCACCCAATACAGCGGTGCCTCCAGGTGCTGGGTGTTCACCAGCGCGAAACCTTCATCCAGCCAATGCCTGAAATCCTTATACCCGCCATCCTGCATAAACTCCATATACTCAGCGTTGGTCACGAGCCGGTTCATGATTTGAAAGTCCTCCAGCAGTACCTCGTGTACGCCCAGTTCGTTGTCAAAACTGAAGCCCTCGCCCTGGAAACCGATGGTGTACGTGCCGCCTGGTATTTCCAGGAAAGTAGCTTTGGTGGATGCAGTGTTTTCAGGCTGCTGCGCCTGCGGCTTGTAGGCTGGCAGCAGCGGGTTTGTGCTGAGAATGTACTTGATGTCGGTAAGGAGCAGTTCCTGGTGCTGCTGCTCGTGCTGCAGGCCCAGCTGTAACAGGGGCAGCAGTTCAGCTAATTTCTCCTCATCCACCTGCTGAAAAAGCCGCTGCATGTGTTCATCCACGTGCTGGCGGTACGCGTAAATGTCACGCAGCGGCGGACGTGTGAGGGTGCTGCGCTGGTCGCGCTGCACGCGGCTGCCCACGCTGTTGTAATAGGAGTTGAAGAGATAGCTGTACCGCTCATGGAAAAGCTTATAGCCCGGCAGTTGCGGCTGCAGCAAAAAGGTTTCGAAGAACCAGCTGGTGTGCGCCATGTGCCATTTAGGCGGGCTTACATCCACGATGGGCTGTACGACGGTGTCTTCCGGCTCCAGCGGCTGGCAAATAGATTCCGTGAGGGTACGTATCAGCTGGTATTGCTGTATTGTTTCCTGTATGGCAGGGGCAGTAAAAGTGGTATTCATAGTTGTTTTCTGTTGGTTGGCTGTGCCTGTCAGGGCTCCAGGTTAGAACAAGCGTAAGGGCTGCCGGTTATAAAAAATCCGTCGGATTAAGGTGAACGTCGATGTATTGTTCGGCAGCAGCTACAGGTGTTCAGTTAAAAACATAAACGGAACAGTGCAATGAGTAGCCATTGTATGTTTGTACTGGAATCTTCATCTACGTCAGAATTGCCGTTTATGGTTTATCTTGCCACAAAAACAATAGCATCAGAATATGTCTCTCAGCCTTAGTTATACGCCCCACATCCTGCAGTTTAAGTTCGATGCCCGTACCTCGCGCGGTGCCATTTCGGAGCATAAAGTCTACTTCGTCAACCTTTGGCAGGAGCAGGCACCGGAAATTACGGGAGTGGGAGAGTGTGCCCCACTGGCAGGTTTGAGCATGGATGACCGCCCGGACCTGGAGCAGAAGGTGCAGGAGGTGGTGCAACTGGTGAACAGGCAGCAGGTGCAGCTACAGGCAGATAAGCCTTTGCCGGAGGAACTGCAACTAGAGGAGTGGCCTGCCCTGCGCTTTGCCCTGGAAACAGCCCTGCTTGATTTGCAGCACGGTGGCCAGCGCCAGTTGTATGATAATGCGTTTAGCAGGGGAGAAGCCGGAATTCCTATCAACGGCCTCATCTGGATGGGCGACAGCCGCTTTATGCAGGAGCAGATAGAGAAGAAGCTGAAGGAAGGCTACAGCTGCCTGAAACTCAAAATAGGCGGCCTGGATTTTGTGCAGGAGCTGGAGATTCTGCAAAGCATACGGGAAGTAGCCACCGCGCAGGAGCTAACGGTGCGCGTGGATGCCAACGGTGCCTTTTCACCGCAGGAAGCCTACAAGAAGCTAGAACGGCTGGCCCGCTATGACCTCCACTCCATCGAGCAACCCATCAGGCAGGGGCAGCATGAAGCCATGACCCAACTCTGCGCTTACACCCCAGTGCCCATTGCCCTCGACGAGGAACTAATCGGCGTGCAGCAGCCAGAGGCAAAAGTGCAGCTGCTGGAGCAAATCAAACCGCAGTACATCATCCTGAAACCAACATTGGTGGGCGGCCTCGCAGCCAGCGCCGAATGGATTGAGATGGCGGAGGCGCGCAACATCGGCTGGTGGATGACTTCGGCGCTGGAGTCCAATATTGGTTTGAATGCCATCAGCCAGTTCACTGCCAGCTACGACATCACCATGCCACAGGGGCTAGGCACCGGCCAGCTCTACCACAACAATATTCCCTCGGCGTTGCAGATAGAGGAGGGGCAGTTGTGGTATAGGAGATGAGATATTGGTTGGGGTTGCACCAGCAAATAGTGCCTAATCTCACGCTGGGTTAGAGAAAGCTTTTTATGCTGTATAAGGCTCTCGTCTATTAGTGTGTGGAGGAAGGCGATAAGCTTTTGCTTTTCTGCTTTGGTAAATATTCTGAATGCAATTGTGTAGAATCAGTGCATGCCATGGCTACAGCTTATTCAGCGCCAACTTACCTACAGTTTCATTGTATCTGCCTGTGCTCTCCAGGCTGGGGTATCTATGGCTTATATAAACAAAAAGCCACCCAATGAAGAGTGGCTTTTTTCGAATTGCTCAGCTTATTGATTTGCTGACCAAACTATGTATACCTCTTGCGGCCTTACCCTTGAAGAGGAACATTCTTCCACCAACACCTACCGTTATCTCAGAATCTTCTCCCGACTCCCTCTCGAGAAAGGCGAAGTAATCAATGTCGTCCACATCGAAGGGGTAACTTTCTTCCCCGCTTCTGTCGACTGTGCATGTGGTGAGGTTCTTCATTGCTTAGTAGTTTATCTGTTTTTTTAATATATACTTATTAAAATATATTTTGTTGCATATATATTAGATACTCTGTAAGAAATGTCTGGATTTGTGGGAGAACACGATCTTTTGTTTTGGATAAAGGCCTTAAAGCCAAAAAGCCACCCGGTGAGGAGTGGCTTTTTGTTCGTTACTTTACGTTTGCTAAATACCTTTCGCCCTTAGGAGTCAATTTGATAATCAAGGGCATACTTGAGCCTTCTATTGGAAGAGACATTCCATTCATTTTGACTGCCTCAATAAAGCCTTCCTCTCTCAACCTCTTGTACGCATCCAACGCATCATTATCTGAGTCAACGCAGCCTAGTAAAAATATGTTTGTCTAAATTTTTGTTTGGAGCTTTTGCAATCTCTTGCAACAATTCTAAATCTGACATCAATTATAAGGGTTAAGGGTTTAAATTAAGTGAGGTGAAAGATACAAAACCCCTCGCACACTCCTAAGCATTTCCAATATCTTGCAAATTGCTTATTCTCAATATAATTATAGTAAAGACAATACATAAAGAAGTTGTGTCGGTTAATGCCTTCTGTCCTAGTTGCACAACCAGGGTCTAATGGTAATATGGAAAACGCAACAGAGTATGAGACAATTGAGTTTGTGTGTGACCAGCTGATACACAACTAGCAACACATAAAAACAGAGTTGAGGAGTCACCATAGAAACTGCAAAGCAATGGCAGATAATTTTATAAATACTTCTCCCGCAGCACCTGCGCCACTTTCAGCATGCCGGTGCTGGCTTTCTCCTCGTAACGATGCAGGTTGGGGCGGCGACGCATCTCGGGCAGGTTTGGGTCTACCACAAAGATAGGCACGTTGTCCGGCACAAAATCCACGAGACCGGCCGCGGGGTATACGACCAGCGAGGTACCCACTACCAAAAAAATATCTGCCTGCATGGTTTCCTGCATGGCCTGCTCCATCAGGGGCACCGGTTCTCCGAACCACACAATGTTGGGGCGCAGTTGCGAACCCCGCTCACACTTATCGCCTTTTTTCAGTTCCCAGCCTTCTATAGGGTAAATGAGGCCAGGATCTAAGGTGCTGCGGCTCTCAAACAATTTGCCGTGCAGGTGAAGTACGTGGCTACTGCCTGCGCGCTCGTGCAGGTTATCTACGTTCTGGGTGATGATGCGCACATCAAAATCCTTCTCCAAGTCGGCGAGCGCCAGGTGGCCGGCGTTAGGCTCTACGCTGTGGGCGTTCTTCCGGCGCTGGTTGTAGAAGTCCAGCACCAGGTCCGGGTTTTTTCGCCATCCCTGTGGCGAGGCTACCTCCATCACGTCATGTCCTTCCCAGAGCCCGTTCGCATCCCGGAACGTGGCAATGCCACTCTCAGCACTGATACCGGCACCTGTCAGCACCACCAGTCGTTTTTTCATCTCCTGTTAATTTTTGTTTTCACTTACACTCCTATACCCCGACCAACAAGCTTGCGTTGCCTTCTTGCCGCTGCTGTTGCGATGGGTTTTCTGTGAAGGCGTATCCGGCTATGCTATAGTTACTTGCGATGGATAAGGCGCGGCCCGTGAAATAAAATACTAAATATTTTAGCATAATATATAGCTAATACTAATTTTATTCGTAAAATAGCGCTATGGAAGCAGAAGTTATATTCATAGATACAAGACCGGACGTGATGCAGCTACATGATATGACGGCGCATCGCTTATCCTTATTTTCCTCGGCAGTGCGTGCAGGTTTCCCCAGTCCTGCAGCGGATTATGATGCGGAGCCGATAGACCTGAACGCCTACATCACCCAAAACCCAACGGCTACTTTTCTGGCGCGTGTGGAAGGCGATTCCATGATTGGGGCACACATAGAGCCCGGCGACCTTGTGGTGATTGACCGTTCGGTGCATCCGGCGAGTGGCCGCATTGTGCTGGCTTTTGTGGCCGGCGAGTTCACCATCAAGCGCCTGATGCAGAAGCCGGACGGTGCTTACCTGGAGCCGGAGAACCCGAAGTATGAGAGCATCAGGATCACGGAGTCTGACATGGGCCGCATCTGGGGTGTCGTGGTAGGCGTCGTTAAAAAAGTATAAGGTATGGCTACAACAACGTGTTTTGCCCTGGTAGACTGCAACAGCTTTTATGTGTCCTGCGAACGTGTTTTCCGGCCTGAGCTGGAGGGAGTGCCGGTGGTGGTGCTCAGCAACAACGACGGCTGCGTGATTGCCCGGTCCAACGAGGCTAAGGCCCTGGGGCTTAAGATGGGTACACCTTACTTCCAGGTAAAGGACCTGGTGAAGCGGGAACGGGTGGAAGTGTTCAGCTCGAACTACGAGTTTTACGGAGACATGTCGCGGCGGGTGGTGAGCACGTTGTCGCAGTTTACGCCTAACCTGGAAGTATACTCTATAGACGAGTGCTTCCTGGACCTGAGCCACCTGAAGCCCGAGGAGGTGAAGGAGTATGGGAAGAAGATAAAAGACACAGTGCTGCAGTGGACGGGCATACCCGTATCGGTGGGCGTGGCAGGTACCAAGACACTGGCTAAAGTGGCTAATAAACTGGCTAAGAAGTACCCAGGCGTCAACGGTGTGTTGGCGCTCCATACAGAGGCAGAAGTGGAGGAGGCCCTGCGGAAAACAGAAGTAGGGGATGTGTGGGGGATAGGACGGCAGCACGCAAAGCGGTTGCAGGAACTAAATGTAAACACGGCCTGGGACCTGAGCAAAATGCCGGATGGCTGGGTGAAGAAGAACATGGCCGTAACCGGGTTGCGCACCCTGCTGGAGCTCCGTGGCCAGCCCTGCCAGGACCTGGAGCCGGAAACGCCGGACAAGAAAAATATCTGCACCTCGCGTTCATTCGGCAGGCCGCTCACCCAGCTGAAGGACATAGAAGAGGCACTCTCTACTCACACGGTGCGCTGTGCCACCAAGCTGCGGAAGCAGAACAGCTGCGCTACCGGCGTCACGGTGTTCCTGATGACAAACCGCTTTGCCGTGACGGAGCAGCTGTACTGTAACAGCCGAACTATAAAACTATCCCAGCCCACCAACAGCGAACTGGAACTGCTGCCGCGCGCCATGCACCTGCTCAAAGGCATGTTCCGGCCTGGCAAGCGCTATGTAAAAGTAGGCATTATCCTGACAGACCTAGTGCCGGCATCGGAAGTGCAGCTGGATTTATTCAATACCCAGAACACAGAGAAGCAAACCAAACTTATGAGCACGCTTGATAACCTGCGCCAGCGTTTCGGGCACCAGGCCTTGAAGTATGCTGTGCAGGGAAATACAAACGAAAGCGAGGTGAAGGAAGAGAAAAGGGCTGCCTGGATGCTGCAAAAGAAGTTCTTGTCCAGCCTGTACACCACTTCTATAAAAGGCCTGCTGCAGGTGAAAACATAAAAAGCCACTCCTGATTGGGAGTGGCTTTCTGGACAGCTTATGCTTAGTTTTTTAAAGTTAAGCAGTTTTCTTTTTGGTGGCTGCTTTTGCTTTTGCTGTCGTTGTCTTGGCTGAAGCTTTCTTTGCCGGGGCCTTTTTTGCAGTAGCAGCTTTCGCTTTAGCAGCCGGTTTCTTGGCTGGCGTATCAGCTTCTGCTTTTTTCTTGAAGCCACCGCGGCCTTTTTTCTCCGGTGTAGCCTCAGCTAAATCCAGGCACTCCTGCAGGGTCAGCTCGCTCGGCTCTTTCCCTTTCGGGATTTTTACGTTCTTTTTGCCCACCACAATGTAGGGGCCATAGCGCCCGTTGAGCACCTGCACATCCGGGTTCTCCTCAAAGCTTTTAATCAGCTTCTCGGCATCGGCTTTGCGCTTCGCCTGTATCAGGTCAATGGCTTCCTCTGCCGTTACCAGCATCGGGTCAAGCGTTTTGGGCAGCGAATAGAACTTGCTGTTGTGGCGGATGTACGGGCCAAACCGGCCAATGGCAGCTGTCATCTCCTTGTCTTCGAAGGTGCCTACTACGCGCGGCAGTTTAAACAAATCCAGCGCGTCTTCCAGCGTGATGCTTTCAATAAACTGGCCTTTGCGCAGGCTGGCATACACCGGCTTTTCGCCTGTCTCCTCATTCTCCTCCCCCAGCTGCACATAAGGGCCAAAGCGCCCCAGCTTCGCCAGTATCTTTTTGCCTGTAGCAGGGTCAGTGCCCAGTTCTCTTGCCCCGGACACATCGGCCCGGTTAATGCTCTCACTCGACTCGATGCGCTGGTGGAACTTCTGGTAGAACTGGTCCAGCATGTTTTCCCATTCTTTCTGGCCCTGCGCAATCTCGTCAAACTCGGCCTCCACACGTGCGGTAAAGGAGTAGTCGATGACGTTCGGGAAGTGCTCCACCAGGAAGTCATTCACCACCATGGCCATGTCCGTCGGGAAGAGCTTGGCCTTTTCAGCGCCCGTAATTTCCGTTTTAGTCTGGGTGGTGATGTTGTCGTCCTTTAGCGTGAGCACCTGGTAGTTGCGCTCTTTGCCCTCGCGGGTGTCTTTCTCCACATAACCGCGCTTCTGGATGGTAGAAATGGTAGGCGCGTAGGTAGACGGACGGCCAATGCCCATTTCCTCCAGCTTCTTCACAAGGCTGGCTTCTGTATAGCGGGCAGCAGGGCGGGTGAAGCGCTGCGTAGCCAGCATCTGGCGCAGGCTTATTTCCTGCCCGATGCTCAGCGGCGGCAGCATACCTTTCACATCCTCGTCCGCACCCTCCTCATCGTCGTCTTTCGATTCGATGTAGACTTTCAGGAAGCCTTCAAACTTAATCACCTCGCCGGTAGCAATCAAAGATCTTGGCTGATCAGGAAAAGTCTCAATTGCCTTTTCCTGAAACTTCTCACTAGCCTGCTTGGTAGAAATACCAATCGTTACGGTAGTTTTCTCTATCTGGGCGTCCGCCATCTGCGAGGCAATCGCGCGTTTCCAGATCAGCTCGTAGAGGCGCTGCTCGTTGCGGTCGCTGCTGGCCACCATCTGTGAGAAGTCCGTAGGGCGGATGGCTTCGTGTGCTTCCTGTGCCCCGGCAGATTTGGTTTTAAAATGGCGCACCTTTACAAACTGCTCTCCGAAAGAACGGTTGATTTCTCTGGTAGCGCCCTGTATCGCTTCTTCTGAAAGGTTCAGCGAGTCGGTACGCATATAGGAGATTTTACCTGCCTCGTACAGGCGCTGCGCCACCGTCATGGTTTGCGCTACTGAGAAGTACAGCTTGCGGCTGGCCTCCTGCTGTAGGGTAGATGTGGTAAACGGAGGTGCCGGGCTGCGTTTCAGCGGCTTTTTCTCCAGGTTCTCAATGGTATAGTCGGCCCCCACGCATTGCTGCAGAAAGGCCTGTGCTTCTTCTTCTGTTTTAAACTTGGCAGGCAGTTCCGCTTCCAGGGTTTTGCCCTGCACATCAAAGTTCGCGGTAATGCGGAAGGAGGCCTCCGCCTGGTGGCGCTCAATCTCGCGCTCCCGCTCTACTACCAACCGCACCGCCACCGACTGCACCCGTCCGGCAGAAAGCCCGGTCTTTATCTTTTTCCAAAGCACAGGAGACAGCTCAAAACCAACCAAACGGTCCAGTATGCGGCGGGCCTGCTGTGCATTCACTAAATCCATGTCGATGCCACGCGGTGTGCTGATGGCATTGAGGATGGCGCTTTTGGTAATCTCGCGGAACACGATACGGCGCGTCTTGGCATCGTTCAGGTTCAGCGCCTCGGTCAGGTGCCACGAAATGGCTTCCCCCTCACGGTCATCATCCGATGCCAGCCACACCATCTCGGCTTCCTTAGCCAGCTTGCGCAACTGCGACACCACATCTTTCTTGTCGCTTGACACGACGTAGGTGGGCTTGAAACCGTGGGCAATGTCAATGGCATTATTATCCTTGGGCAGGTCCCGCACGTGGCCGAAACTAGACTTCACCACGAAATCCTTCCCCAGGTATCCTTCGATTGTCTTTGCCTTCGCAGGCGACTCTACTATAACTAAGTTTTTTATCATGCTTTATATTTACAGGCGGGCAAATCAAAGTTTGCCCAAAGTTCAGTCTTTTTTTCCAACAATTACAACCTCATTCGTATAACATAGGTTTAACAAAGAGCAAAAAAGCCCAAGTTTATTTATATTCTGTTATCTTTAAACTATACGGTCACTTCAATTTTATATGCAACGAACTTTACTTATTTGCCGCCATGCAGAGGCGTATGACCCTTATCCACTGCAACCTGACTTTGAACGGGAGCTTACGCAGCATGGCCTGCTGCAGGCTAACCAGACAGGGAAATGGCTGCGCGAAAATTTTGTAAAAATAGACAGTCTGTTGTCCAGCCCCGCCCCACGGGCCGGCCTTACGGCGCGTACTATTGCCGGGCGTTTATACTTCGACGAGGAAGATATAACATATAATCCGGATTTGTACAATGCGCGGGAGTCGCAGCTCTTAAAAAGTATAGGCGAGCTGCCGGATGAGGTAAAGCAGGTCCTGCTGGTGGGCCACAACCCCGGCATCACAAAACTCATCCGTGACCTGACCGGGCAGCAGGTTGCTTACCTTGAGCCTGCCAACGTGGTGGCTGTTTCGCTGCCACTTGAGAAATGGGAAGACATACACCTCCACACAGGGGTGCTGCTGAACCACAACATGGAGCAGGTGTTGTAGCCTTGCACCGGGTGTACTTGTCCTGTATTATTTTCGGGTTAAAAAGAAATTCTCTAGCTTAGAGGCATAGCATGGGCTGCGTCTGCGGCATGTGCCCTAAGAAAAAACTTCATGGCAAAAACAAAGGTAGTGGCCGTTATCAACCAGAAGGGCGGCACTGGCAAAACAACTACAACCATCAACCTGGGCAGCGCACTGAGCAAATCAGGCAAAAAGGTGCTGCTGCTTGACCTCGACCCACAGAGCAACCTGTCTTACTCGCTGGCTTTGGCGAGCCTCGATGCCACCCTTGCGGATGTGTTCCTGGGGAATAAAAATGTACAGGACGTGATAGTGGAAAAAGACGGCCTCTGGATAGTGCCGGGCTCCAATGAGCTGGTGGATATCGAGATATCACTGGTAACGCAGCCGGAAAGGGAGAAGTTTCTGAAGAACATCCTGGCCGGGGTGAAGGGCTTTGACTATGTGTTAATTGACTGCCCGCCATCACTGTCTGTGCTCACGCTTAACGCGCTTACAGCAGCGCAGGAGGTGCTGATTCCCCTGCAAATGGAAGTGCTCACGCTGCAGGGGCTCGATCAGATAATGAACACAGTAGAGAAAGTAAGAAAAAACCTGAACCCCGAACTTAAGATAAGGGGCATCGTAGTGGTGATGTTTGATATTCGCCGCAAGCTGAGCCAGGAGGTGCTGGAGTACCTGCAGGAGAACGTGAAGGAAAAGATTTTCCGCAGTCACATCCGCCTGAATGTGAAACTGGCAGAAGCGCCCTCCTTCGGGAAGAGTGTGCTGAATTATGATGCATCCTCCAACGGTGCAAAAGATTACCAGGCACTGGCAGCAGAATACTTAGAAGAGGAGGGCACTTATCAATAAAGATGCCTGATTTTATTCGTCATCTTTTTTAGTTAAATTGCATTTCATTTGGAGCTCCTCTGTGTTCAAGGAGAACAAGCCACAGGCCTGAGGCCGGCTTCATGCAGAACGAGTGAAACAACACCCATTCCAATCATAAAAAATATGGCCTTAGGTAAAAACTTGAAGATGAGCAAAGACAAGCTCATAAGTGATGTGGAAGCCAGAGAAGAGAAGAAACCTGATCCAAAAGCAAGTGGAGAAAACGGCGCAGCTACCAAACCAGTGGCAGATGTGCCTGCCAAACCTGCCGCTGCACCTGCTAAAGCACAGACAGCCGGCAAGCCTGCTACAGCTACATTGCCAGGCACTGCAAGCGCTAACGGCACCAAGGGAGGAAAGAAAAACAGTGCAAATGGCGACAGTGCCAAGCTGGCTAAGTTGGCAAACGACCCCGAATACATCAGCGAGCAACTGAACAAGGTGCTTTACGCCCTTGATGCTTTTAAGAAAGGAGATATTTCTGTTCGCCTGACAAAGCAGAACGACGACCTGTTTGCCGAAATCGCCGAAGCTTATAACTCTATGGTGGAGATGATTGGCGGGGTAGGTGGTGAAGTGTCGCGTATCTCCAAAGTAGCGGGTGTGGAAGGAAACCTGAAGGCCCGTGCTTCTGCGGAGAACGCTTCCGGTTTCTGGAAAGACATGATCAATAATATCAACGGACTGGTAGACTCTATCGCGGTGCCGGTACTGGAGGTAGGAAAGGTGCTGAAGAATATCTCCAGGGGTAACCTCGATGAGACATTCCAGATCCCTGTTTCCGGCGACTTCAAGGTCATGGCCGAAACCATCAACCGCACGATTGACAACCTGAACCTGTTTGCCGGCGAGGTAACCCGGGTGGCCCTGGAAGTGGGTACCGAGGGTAAGCTGGGCGGCCAGGCCTCTGTGCCGAACGTGGCGGGCATCTGGAAAGACTTAACAGATAATGTAAACGTAATGGCCTCGAACCTGACAGCACAGGTACGGGATATTGCCAACGTAGCCACCGCTGTAGCGAAAGGTAACCTGACGCAGAAAGTATCGGTGGACGTGCGCGGGGAGTTTGCCCAACTGAAGGACAACGTAAACCAGATGGTGGACTCGCTCAACGTATTCGCAGACGAGGTAACCCGTGTGGCGCGTGAGGTGGGTACCGAAGGTAAATTGGGTGGACAGGCGAAAGTGCCGAATGTAGGCGGAACCTGGAAAGACCTGACCGACAACGTAAATACCATGGCCAGCAACCTGACTTCTCAGGTGCGTGACATCGCCAATGTGGCGACTGCCGTGGCCAAGGGCGACCTGACCCAGAAGGTAACGGTGAATGTAAAAGGCGAGATAGCCGACCTGAAGGATATCATTAACCAGATGGTGGAGTCGCTGAACGTATTTGCCGGTGAGGTAACCCGTGTGACTCGTGAGGTGGGTACCGAGGGCAAACTGGGAGGCCAGGCCAATGTGCCGCGTGTAGGCGGTGTATGGAAGGAGTTGACGGACAACGTGAACACCATGACCAACAACCTGACCTTCCAGATGCGTGACATTGCCAACGTAGCAACCGCTGTGGCAAAGGGCGATTTGAGCCAGAAAATCACGGTGGATGTGAAAGGCGAGATTGCCCAGCTGAAAGATATATTAAATGAGATGGTGGACCAGCTGAACGTGTTTGGTGCGGAAGTAACCCGTGTGGCACGTGAGGTGGGAACCGAAGGAATATTAGGTGGCCAGGCCAACGTGCCGCGTGTAGCAGGTATCTGGAAAGACCTGGCTGACAATGTAAACACCATGGCCAGCAACCTGACTTCCCAGGTGCGTGACATTGCTAATGTGGCGACTGCCGTTGCGAAAGGTGACCTGAGCCAGAAGATTACGGTGAACGTGAAAGGGGAGATGGCGGAGCTGAAAGTGAACGTGAACCAGATGGTGGACTCGCTCAACATCTTCGGTGACGAGGTAACCCGTGTGGCGCGAGAGGTAGGTACCGAAGGTAAACTGGGTGGCCAGGCCAACGTGCCAAACGTAGGTGGTATCTGGAAAGACCTCACTGATAACGTGAACGTAATGGCCTCCAACCTGACCTCTCAGGTAAGAGATATTGCCAATGTGTCTACCGCGGTGACGAAAGGTGACCTGACCCAGAAAATCACCGTGGATGTGAAGGGCGAACTTGGTGAGCTGAAAGAGAACATCAACCAGTTAGTGGATTACCTGAACATTTTTGCCGGCGAGGTAACCCGTGTGGCCCTTGAGGTGGGTACAGACGGTAAACTGGGCGGCCAGGCCAACGTGCCAAACGTGGCCGGTGTCTGGAAAGACCTCACAGACAATGTGAATACCATGGCTTCTAACCTGACAACGCAGGTGCGGGGTATTGCCAAAGTGGCCATTGGTGTGGCCAAAGGAGACCTGACACAGAAGATTACAGTAGAAGCCCGTGGTGAAATTGCTGAGCTGAAGGACAACATTAACTTCATGGTGGACTCCCTGAACGTATTCGGTGACGAGGTAACGCGTGTAGCGCGTGAGGTGGGTACCGAGGGCAAGCTGGGAGGCCAGGCCAATGTGTCCAACGTGGGCGGAACCTGGAAAGACCTGACCGACAACGTAAACTCCATGGCCAGCAACCTGACTTCTCAGGTGCGTGACATCGCCAAAGTTGCAACAGCCGTAGCCAAAGGCGACCTGACGCAGAAAGTATCGGTAGAGGCCCGGGGCGAAATCCTGGACCTGAAGGAGAACCTGAACCAGATGGTGGACTCGCTCAACATCTTTGCCGACGAGGTAACCCGTGTGGCGCGTGAGGTGGGTACGGAAGGTAAGCTGGGTGGCCAGGCCAACGTGCCGAAAGTACGTGGTACCTGGAAAGAGCTTACGGACAATGTTAATACAATGGCCTCCAACCTGACCTCTCAGGTGCGGGACATTGCAAAAGTATCTACTGCCGTAGCCAAGGGCGACCTGACGCAGAAGGTGTCGGTAGATGTGAAAGGAGAGATGGCGGAGTTGAAGGAGAACATCAACCGCATGGTGGACTCGCTTAATATCTTTGCCGGTGAGGTAACGCGTGTGGCCCTTGAAGTGGGTACCGAAGGTAAGCTGGGTGGCCAGGCCAACGTGCCAAACGTAGCCGGTGTCTGGAAAGACCTGACCGTTAACGTAAACACCATGGCTTCTAACCTGACAACGCAGGTGCGGGGTATCGTGCAGGTAGTAACCGCAGTATCGAAAGGTGACCTGACTCGAAAACTAACATTGGAGGCCAAGGGTGAGGTGGCAGAACTGGCAGATACCATCAACACCATGGTGGTAGACCTGAACCGACTGGCAGGCGAAGTTAGCCGCGTGGCCAGGGTAGCGGGTGTGGAAGGAAAACTGACCGAGCGTGCCACCCTGCAGGGCGTGGGCGGTAGCTGGAAAGAACTGGTAGATACCCTGAACGACCTGCTGGAGTCGATTGTGACGCCGGTGCTGGAAGTATCAAGGGTAGTACGAGCCATTTCGGAAGGTGACCTGACACAGAAAGTAGAGACACAGACAGCGGGCGACATCCTGGATATGGCCAATGCCCTGAACTTAGCGGTTGACAACCTGAATACGCTGCTGGGTGAAATCAACGACTCCTCGCTGGTGGTAGGAAGTTCTTCTGAGGAGATGGCCGGCAAAGGG
Source organism: Pontibacter brevis (assembly GCF_054779655.1). Classification (NCBI taxonomy): domain Bacteria; kingdom Pseudomonadati; phylum Bacteroidota; class Cytophagia; order Cytophagales; family Hymenobacteraceae; genus Pontibacter; species Pontibacter brevis. The sequence goes on along the minus strand of NZ_BAAGXV010000011.1, from coordinate 65,673 downwards.
CTGGAAATGAATAAGGTGACGCTGGATGTGGCACTTGCCATGCAGCAAATGGCAGAAGGAGCCCAGAACCAGGCCCTCAAGACCGACCAGGCCTTCAAGCTGATTGAGGAAATCATGAAGACGACCAAAGACACTGCTAACAGAGCGGAGGTAGTGAACAAGTCGGCCTTGCTTGGTGAGGAAAGCTCCCAGATAGGTCTGAAAACAGTGGCCGAAGTGGTGAAGAACATGGAGGAAATTTCCAGTTCTGCCGCGCTGACAGCCAAAACAATTGAAGTATTGAGCACACGCTCTCAGGAAATATCAAAATCACTTGGTGTGATTACGGACATTGCGGCGCAGACAAACCTGCTGGCCCTTAACGCTGCCATTGAGGCAGCAAGGGCCGGCGATGCAGGCCGCGGTTTTGCCGTGGTTGCCGAGGAAATCAGGAAGCTGGCCGAAGGCTCACGCAAATCTGCCAGTGAGATTGCCACGCTCGTAGACGATGTCCGAAAAGACACGGCTTCGGCTGCTACCGCCATCTCTACCATGGAGGGCCGGGTATCGAAAGGAAAGAACGCTACTTTTGAGGCATCGGGCGCGTTCAAAAACATTGCCGCATCAAGTGGTGAAACGCTGCGTACTGCCCAGGACATCCTGAAGGCAACAGAGATTCAGAAGTCTTCCATCGGAGACGTAGTGAAGTATGTGGAGGAAGTGGTGGCCATTGCTGAACAAACAGCTTCGGGAACCCAGCAGGTAGCCAGCACAGCCAAACAGCTGTCAGGCTCCATGCAGGAGCTTACCTCATCTTCCCAGAACCTGAACGATATTGCAGCGGATCTCCAAATCAGTATCTCTGCCTTCAAGTTGATTGATGGGAACCTTGTTTTCAACAGTGGCAAGGTCCGACGCTTAACTTCTATACCTGTGCCGCAGAAAATAGAGAAGAGTGCTACCGGCAATAACAGGTTGGCAACAGGCTCTAGAAGGAGCGGTTCTGGTAATGCAGGTGAAAGAACAACAAAGTAATGGCAAAGCAAACCGAAAAAGCTGAGAAGGCTGCAGAGGCACCGGCAGAGAACGGTAAGGCCGCTGAACCAACAGCAACAGATACACCTGCTGCAAATAACAAGAAAGCAGCCGAGGAGCCGCCTGTAAAAGAGGAGATGGTGCACCTCATCGTGTTCAAGCTTGGTGCGGAAAACTATGCCATTAAGATTGAGCAGGTGAAAGAAGTGACTATTACCCCGGACACTACCCGGATGCCGCGCACACCACACTTTGTGAAAGGCGTGGCCAATATCCGGGGGGATATTATTGCCATCATCGACCTGGAGGAACGTTTCAACATCAGGCCCGCGCCTTTGCCGGATGGTTTGAATCCTAACCTGACTTACACTTTAGTGATAGAGGCCAAGGATTACAGCATTGGCGTGGTGGTGAAAGAAATGCCACAGTCGTTGAACCTGCCGATGTCAAAAATTGACAGGGCTCCTTCTTTCCTGCAGGATGTAAACATCAGCGAGAATTTTATTGAAGGATTAGCCAGAGCAGGCGAACGCCTGATCATTGTGCTGGATATGTACAAAATACTGACGCAGGAAGAAGTCAGGGAGCTACCTGGATAAGGGTTATCAGAGGTTAAAAAACACTTGAAATAAGTATGAAAAGGATATTGATAGTAGATGACTCTTTCTACATGCGCACCTTGTTGAAAAACATGCTGTCAGATGCAGGTTACGAGGTAGTAGGGGAGGCACCAAACGGACAAACAGCGCTGGAACTGGCAAGGGAAACGAAACCCGACCTGATCACGCTGGATGTTATCCTGCCAGACAATACTGGCCTGGATGTGCTGAAAGGCATCAAGGCAGAGCAGCCTGACATGAAAGTAATCATTGTGAGCGCTGTAGGGCAGGAAGTAATTGTAAATGAGGCGATGGAGTATGGGGCTAAATCCTACATCGTGAAGCCATTTTCAGAAGAAAAAGTGCTGGAGGTGGTAAGTAAAGTTTTAGCAGAAGAATAACAGCCCGCCACTATAAAAATGCTTCAGGGGTAAAGCCTTTTAAGGCATTTGCGATAGTTCATTTAAAAGCAGGCAGTAAAGCATACAATGCCCTTTTATTTAAGCGAAGCCCGGGCAGGAGTGTGGTAGGCAGCAACAAGTCAGTTTAACTGACAGCGTAACATGAAATCAAGAGAAGAGGAGTATAAAGAAATATTTATTGCAGAGGCTCTGGAGTATTTCGATGCTCTGAACAGGCACATCAGCACCCTGGAAAAACAGCCGGACAACGAACAGACGCTGGCCGAAATATTCCGTTTGCTGCATAACCTGAAGGCCAACTCCAAGGCGATCGGCTATCTTCAGATCTCAGATGTTTCGCATAAGCTGGAGACGGCTTTCAGCCTTATCCGCAACAAGGAACTGGCATTCAGTGATGAAGTGGTGACGGTGCTGTTTGATGGGATTGACCTCCTGGGGGAGCTCATCACAGGCATCGACAGTAAAGAAGGAACAGAGCCAGACCCGGTGCTGCTGCGCAACCTCGACATCATTGTAGAGAATTTGTCTGACAGTGCCATCGAGCTGGCGAAGGTGCAGAAGTACAACACTTCCAAAAACCTGTCGCTGTCGGACCTGGTGTACATCCAGATTAAAAAACTGGACCACATGATGAACCTGGTGGGGGAATTGATGATTGACCGCGACCGTATCCTCTCTATCAGCAAAGACATGGGCAACGATGAGCTGAAGACAGTTAGCGCGCACCTGTACCGCATTACGGAAGACCTGCAGTATAGCGTGATGGATGCACGGCTGGTAAACATCGGGTCGCTTTTTAATAAGTTTCCGCGGATTGTACGCGACATTGCAGCAGCAGAGAAAAAAGAGGTGGACCTGGAGCTTATCGGCCAGAACATACAGATTGACCGTAATATTCTGCAGATCATGACAGACTCGTTGCTGCACCTGGTCCGGAATGCAGTGACACATGGCCTGGAGACGCCGGCAGAGCGGGAAAAGAAAGAGAAAGCACGTGTGGGGCACCTGGTTCTGAGCGCCAAGAGTGACCGGGAAAATGTGCTGATTGAACTCTCTGACGACGGCAGGGGAATGGATTACCAGCTGATTAAGCGCACTGCGGTGGAGCGGAACCTGATTACGGCAGATGCAGCCCAGGGAATCTCGGAAGCGGAAGCGCTGATGTTCCTGTTTGAGCCGGGCTTTTCTACAGCCAAAGAAGTAACAGAGTTCTCAGGGCGCGGTGTTGGGCTGGATGTGGTGAAAAATGCGGTAGACTCCATTGGCGGAAGGCTGATGGTAAAGTCGGAAATAGGAGAAGGTACTACCTTCACGATGCAGCTACCAACATCTATCGCGGTGAAGGGAGCGTTGCTGTTCGAGGTGGATGAAATATTCTACGCTATTCCACTCATCCACACGGAGCAGGTAATAGCGCTGGATAAAGATGAAATACATGAGGTGGGCGATGTCATGATCGCTGACCTGAAAGGAGAAGCCATAACCCTCGTATACCTGCACGAGCTGCTGAATGCGGAGGAGGGGCAGATGCGGTTGGGAGACAAGAGCCGATTAAAGGGTCAGGTGCAGAACATTGTGGTGGTATCCTATAACAACAGGAAATTAGGTTTGATAGTAGATAAATTATACAGGCAACAGGATATTGTGGTAAAGCCTATGAGTAAGCCACTCGACCGGATTGACCTGTATGGGGGGGTAACCCTGTTAGGGACAGGTAAAGTGTGCCTGGTGTTGGATGTACCAGCCACCACACGCTATTTTATTAACAGGAGGCAGGCACAGGAGCATGTTTAAAGTTTGTTTTTCAGGTGACAGGAAATGAGTTTTGAGCGTGCCTGAAGGGCAGGAAAGCTAAAATTTAAAGGCGACAAAATGATAACGGAACCTCATATAACGGAGTTAGAGCGAGACATAATCAAGGAGATCTTGAATATCGGGCTAGCCCGTGCAGCAGATTCTTTTGCTGCCATCGCAAAAGACAAGGTGCTGCTGAAGGTGCCCGATATCACGCTGATAGAGGTAAAGGATCTGCTGAATCTGGTCGCAAGATATGAGGATACGCACGTTATCATTCAGTCTGATGTAAAGGGGGAGTTTAACGGTGCCACCCTCATGCTTTTTTCTGATGACCATGTTGTGCGCCTTTCCGAAATCTGCCTGAGCATGCTGGAGGTGCAGAAGGGAGAACTGACTGTAATGCAGGAGTCATTGTTGCTTGAAATAAGCAACATTATCACGGGGGCACTTGTAACACAGCTGGCCAATATTCTTAAAGCCAACATCTATGGTTCGCCCCCAAAAGCCCCCAAAAGCCATATTGCCGACTCGCTAAAAGGCATACTGGTGCAGCACCCGCTGTTTCAGCCGCTTGTCTTCACAGTTGTCACCCAATTCACCCACAACTCCAAAAGCGTTGAGTTGCCGCTGCTGCTGTTCTTCGATACTAACACACTGCTGAAAATGCTGGATACCATCCGCACGTTTGAGCTTGGCAAAAACAATTTAACGGAAACCGATTAGGTGGAATAGCAGTAAGTGTAGCTAAAAAAAGCTATACCTTCAGTTTGCATGCCTAAAACGAAGCAGAATCTGAGTCGGTACGAGATAACGGGTTATGCGCTTATAGTAGCTGGAGCCGTCGTACTGATATGGGGAACCATTAAGTTTGACCTCATTCAAGAGTTATACGCAGCACCCGGAGAAAGGGAAGGAGGAACCTTTGGCGAATATGGCGAGTTTATCGGTGGCATTGTAGGCTCACTGTGGGCCCTGGCTGGGGTGTTTCTTTTCTTTGCCACGCTCACCTACCAGAAGCGGGAATTTGAATTGCAGCGTTTCGAGCTGCACAAGACCCAGAAAATTTTCCAGCAGCAGAATTTCTCCACGCTGTACATCAGCTTCATCAACAAACACAACGATATCATTGACTCCCTTGCCGCTTTTGACATTAACAAGAGCGAGTGGAAGGGGACTAACTTTTTCGTCTTCTTCCAGGAGAAGGTGCTGTCCTCGTTCATACAGAAAGTACGGGACCTGGAGCCACAGAACAGGACGGAGGAGGCACTGTTTAATATTTTCCGCGATTACTTTACCTACCACTTCTCCTTTTACCAGAACAGCCTGGACCCTTACCTCAAAAACCTAAGCGTGCTGTTCAAACTCATCCAGCGCTATCGCTCCGAAACCCACGACAAGGGCGAGTATTACAGTTTTATCACGAAAGCCAGTTTCACACAGTCAGAACTGTTCCTGATTTATCATGTCGCCCAGTTTAACCTGCTGAAAGAGTTCACTGCCTTTGACGACGCCTTTGATGTGTTCGAGGACCTGGTGGAGGAGTACAAGGTAGAAGCGATTATCCAGAAAGAGCTGCATTCAGCATAACAGGGCTGTATGGGACCAATATAAAATGCCTTGTCCTGCCGGGGCTGTTGCAGGACGATGGGGAAGAAACGGTGTAAATATTTAACACATTGGGCTCCAATGCAGTATATGTTTGTACTTATGTTTCACTTTTGATACTAGCGGCAGATTTCGTTTTTTTGCTGTCTTATCAATTTTTAACCATTCATACCCATTGATGAACGCTTTAGGCAGACACATTTTAGTTGAGTTTTACGATTGCTCTCCTGAACTGATGAACGATGTCGTTCATATAGAAAACAGCATGGTGGCCGCTGCTGAAACGGCCGGAGCAACCGTCATCAACAGCACGTTCCACCATTTCTCGCCCTATGGCGTTTCCGGGGTGGTGGTGATACAGGAAAGCCACCTGGCCATTCATACCTGGCCGGAGTATGGGTACGCGGCTGTAGACCTTTTTACTTGTGGCGACTCTGTTGATCCGTGGGTATCTTACAATTACCTGAAAGAGGCTTTTGAGTCCGGCCATGGTTCTTCTATGGAGTTGCGGCGTGGGCAGCTGAGTTTGCTGAAGCGCACAGACTTCAACCTGGACTCCCTGCGCAGCTTACCTCCAAAAACGGTGGAGGCAGACGGCGCCATTACGCGGGATGTGTGGTTTACGGAGCGCGATGAGAATATCGCCCTGTCGCTGAAGCACTCCGGGAACCAGCTCTACAAGAAAGACTCGCCTTACCAGCGCGTGGAAGTATACGAAACCCTGGCCTATGGCAACATGCTGACGCTGGATGGCATGGTGATGTGCACACAGAAAGATGAGTATGTGTACCATGAGATGATCACACACGTGCCCATGTTCAGCCACACCAAGGCAAAGCGTGCTTTAGTGATAGGCGGCGGAGACGGCGGTACGGTGCGCGAACTGCTGCGACACGAGCAACTGGAAGAGGTAACACTGGTAGAGATCGACGAATTGGTGATAGAAGCCTGCAAACTTCACCTGCCAGAAACAGCCGTTTCTTTCGATAACCCGCGCCTGAACCTGTTAATAGAAGACGGCATCAAGTATATCAATGAGTGCGAAGATGGCCGCTACGACCTCATTATTGTGGATTCTGCTGACCCTGTTGGGCCGGGAGAGGGGCTGTTTACCGCTGAGTTCTACAGCCAGGTATACCGTTGCCTGACCCCGGACGGCGTGATGGTAACGCAGTCAGAGTCGCCCCGCTTTAACAGTGGCGTGTTTGTGGAGATATATGATACTTATAAGCAGATCTTCGGGCAGGACAAGGTGCACTGCTACCTGGCAGCCATTCCTACTTACCCAACAGGCACCTGGAGCTTCTCTTATTCATCTAAGGGCGCATCGCACCCGCTCCGCTTCGACCAGGAGGCCGCAGCCAGGTTCTCTCAGGAGCAAGGCCTGAAATACTACAACGAGGCAATCCATGCCGCAGCCTTTGCGCTTCCAAATTTTGTGAAAGAGCTGCTGGTAAACGGATCTGAAAATGCAATTAAACAATACTCTGCAGAACCAACAAATGAATAGCAAAGAGCAAAAAATAGCCAATTTCGACCCAAACGGAGTTGGCGATATCAGCGGAGGCCTGTTTGGCCTGCCTTTTACAATTGAAGAATCTGAAGTAGTGATAATTCCTACCCCCTGGGAAGTTACCGTGTCTTACAGTGCCGGTACTGCAAAGGGCCCGCAGGCGGTGAAAGATGCCTCCCCACAACTAGATTTGTACGAGCCAAACATCAAAGATGCCTGGAAACTGGGTATTGCGATGGAGGAGATTTCTGAGGAATGGGCGGCTACAAGTGATGTGCTGCGTGAGAAGGCCGATGCTTATATCAGCTGGTTGGAGGCCGGAAGCCCTGAAGAAGGGAAGGAGCAGTTCGAAAACCTGCCAGCTGAGGTAACGGAAAAAGGAGAGGAGTTTCTGCAATGGCTGAAGCAAAAATCGCTGGATTACCTGGAGCAAGGCAAGCTGGTAGGGGTGCTGGGCGGCGACCACAGCACACCGCTTGGCCTGATGCACGCCCTGGCAGAGAAGAACGAAGAATACGGCATCCTGCAGATTGACGCCCATGCTGATTTGCGCGAGGCTTACGAAGGCTTTGAGTATTCCCATGCCTCTATCATGTACAATGCCCTGAAACTGCCACAGGTAAAGAAACTGGTGCAGGTGGGTATCCGTGACCTGGCGCAGTCCGAGGCAGAGCTGGCAGAGCAGTCGAATGGCCGTGTGACCATCTTCTATGATGCGAAAATGAAGGAAAAGATGTTCGAAGGCGACAGCTGGAAGAAAGAGTGCAAGAAAATAATAGCGCAGCTGCCCCAGAAAGTGTACGTCAGCTTTGACATTGACGGGCTGGACCCGAAACTGTGCCCTGGAACAGGTACGCCGGTTCCAGGTGGCCTGGAGTTTGAGCAGGCCATGTTCCTGATAAAGCAGCTGGTGAAATCTGGACGCGAAATCATCGGGTTTGACCTGTGTGAAGTAGCGCCCGGCGATACAGAATGGAATGGCAATGTGGGTGCCCGCGTGCTGCTAAAGCTATGCAACATGATGGCAGCTTCACAGAAGCGCTTGGAAGCCCAGTTATAGGTCTTCAGTCGGAGCGCTGCTGTATGTTCAGCGGGTGCTGATAACCTTGGCATTCTCTTTTTAAGATAGTATTTGTCAACCCTTGCAGGCCGCCGTGCCTGTGAGGGTTTCTCTTTTACATAAGCCTAGAGAAATAAGCAGAAGCTATCTTTATAACGGTACCACCGTAAGGAAGACACAACAATGACGCATAAAATTTAACCAGAAAAAAAAACTATGGGATTGATTATTAAACTATTGATTGTTGTGGCGGCTGCTTTATTTTCATCATATCTTTTACCCGGTGTGCATATAGCAGGCTTTATGTCGGCAGTTATATTAGCTATTGTGCTGGCCATATTAAATACGATTGTAAGGCCGATACTGGTTTTCCTGACCATTCCGGTTACTATTCTAACGCTAGGCCTGTTCCTGCTGGTAATCAATGCACTTATTATCTTACTGGCTGGTGCCATTGTGCCGGGTTTCACTGTAGACGGCTTCCTGTGGGCGCTGCTGTTTAGCCTTGTCATGTCTGTCACTACCGCTGTGCTGGATATGATATTTGCGCGCTAAGGGGATAAAAACATACAAAAAAAGAGGCGGGGCCAGCAAACAGTGCTGGCCCCGCCTCTTTTTTTGTATGCCCGGGAGCGCTTATTTCTTTTGCATCCACTCCTCGCAGGCGCTGGCGCATTCTTCACAGGCATCCGCACACTTCTGGCAATGGTCGTGCTCATGCTTGCGGCATTCTTCTGCACACAGGCGGCAAATTTCAATACACTCCTTCATTACATGCTTGGCATGGTCGGAGTTACGAGCCACAAAGCGTGCTGTTAAAAGGCAGATGTCGGCACAGTCGCGGTCTAGCATGATGCAGCGCGCCATCATTTTAACATTATCTTCCTGCAGGCAAAGGGTGGCGCAGGTTTCGCAGGCTGTCATGCATTTTACCAGTACGTGCTCTAAGTTGTTCGTTATCTCTGATTTCATAGCTTTGGTTTTAAATATTACTTTGTGCACTAAAATACGGGTGGGAGAGGGTATAGTTATTTCAGCAGTGCAGGTGTGGTCCCTGAACCTGCAGATGCAGAAAATAATGGTTACCTTTGTAAAGAAAATTGGAGGCTGATAAAGCGAATATAAGGCTTTAAGAGACAAAGACATGGTAACGATACGAGAGGCGAGGGAAGCCCTGAAACTATATTTTGGATATGAGCAGTTCCGGCCCATGCAGGAGCAGATCATCAACAGTGTACTGCAGAAAAAGGATGTAGTGGTACTGATGCCAACAGGTGGGGGGAAGTCGGTTTGTTACCAGGTTCCTGCAGTGGTGCAGCCCGGATTGTGTGTGGTGGTGTCTCCGCTGATAGCCCTGATGAAAGACCAGGTAGAGGCGCTAGTGGCAAACGGTATTCCTGCTGCCTACATCAACAGTTCCCAAACCCCGGAGCAACAGTATCAGATTGAGAACGACTGCCTGGAGGGAAAGCTGAAGCTGTTGTACGTGTCGCCTGAAAAGCTTCTTTCGTCTGGTTTCCTGTCGTTCCTGGGCAGGGTAAATGTGTCGCTGTTTGCTGTGGATGAGGCTCACTGTATTTCCGCCTGGGGGCACGACTTCAGGCCGGAGTATACACAACTAAAAGCCCTGAAGCAGCAGTTCCCTGATTTACCAGTCATCGCCCTTACAGCCACGGCCGACAAACTCACCCAGAAAGACATACAGGAGCAGCTGTACCTGCAGAATCCGGAAGTGTTTGTCGCCTCCTTCGACAGGCCAAACATCAACCTGACGGTGAAGCCGGGGCGCGACCGGTTTAACAAAATAACAGAGTTTATCAGCAACCGGCCTAAGCAGCCGGGCATCATCTACTGCCTTAGCCGGAAAGCAACGGAGTCGATGGCACAGAAACTGAAACAGAATGGTTTTAACGCCACCTTCTACCATGCTGGTATGTCTGCCCCGCAGCGGGCGAAGGCGCAGGAGGCTTTCCTGAAAGATGATGTGCTGATTGTCTGCGCTACGGTGGCGTTCGGGATGGGCATCGACAAGTCTAATGTGCGGTGGGTGATTCACTACAACCTGCCTAAAAACATTGAAGGGTACTATCAGGAAATTGGCCGTGCCGGGCGTGATGGCGCCAAGGCGGATGCCCTGCTGTTTTACTCCTTTGCTGATGTGATGAACATGCGCAACATGCTGCAGGAAAACGAAAGCGATAAGAACCAGACAGAGCTGCAGCTGGTAAAGCTGGAGCGTATGCAGCAGTTTGCGGAAGCTGCCGCCTGCCGCCGCCGTATTCTGCTGCAGTATTTCGGGGAGACCATGCAGAAGGACTGCGGCAACTGCGACATCTGCCGCAACCCGCCCACCACCTTCGACGGGACGCAGCTGGTGCAGAAAGCGCTTTCGGCTATTGCCCGTACGCAGGAGCGCGCCAACATGGGCCTGCTGGTGGATGTGTTGCGTGGCGCACGCAACAGCCAGGTGCTGCAATCTGGCTTCGACAAAATCAAGACATACGGTGCCGGACGCGATATAAACACCCTGGACTGGCACCGCTACCTGCACCAGATGCTGAACAGTGGTTTGGTGGAAATGGCCTATGACCAGGGCTATACCCTGAAGCTGACAGAGCAAAGCCGCAAGGTGCTGTTCGATGGCAAGCAGGTGCAGTTAGTGAAGTTTGAGGAAGTGAAGCAGGCAGAAGAAGCTGCTGTGAAGCCACGTCCGAAGCGGGAGCTGATCAAGGATGCCCTTTTCGATCGCCTGCGTGCACTACGGAAGCGCCTGGCAGATGAAATGGGCGTGCCGCCTTACGTGGTGTTTACTGACAGCACACTGCAGGAGATGGCAGCAGAGCGCCCAACCAACCGGATTGCCATGCTGTCCATATCAGGGGTAGGGGCGCAAAAATTTGACAGGTTTGGCGATGCCTTCATCACGGAAATCATAGACTTCATTAACGAAGAGCAGGCAAAGGGTAACAAAATGAAAGGTGCCACCCACCTTGCCACCTTTGAGATGTTGCAGCAAGGCTACACAGTAGAGCAAATCTCCAGGCAGCGGAACCTTAACCCTGTTACCATTTACTCTCACCTGGCCACGCTTTACGAGCAAGGCTACAACGTAGACATGTCGAAGTATGTGACGAAGGCAGAATACAAAGCCATTGCCATCGCCATTTCCAGGCACGGTACAGAGGCGAAGTTGAAGGATTTGTATGAGGCACTTGGGGAACAGTATGAATACTACAAAATCCGGCTGTGCGTCTCTATCTATAAAAAGCAGAATTCCTGGGCCTGATAAAAACTGAATCCCTAAAACAGGAACGGCTGCCCTCAAAGGGCAGCCGTTCCTGTTTTAACCTGGGAATGCTTATTTAACCGATGCTATCGGATCCGGTATATTGTCTTTGTCGCCGGTGATGGTGCCTTGTGAGAACACGGTACCTCTTAGTAACAGCACGCCCGCCACGTGAGGCGCAGCCATGGAAGTGCCGTAGGCCCCGCCACTAAAGCCGCCTCCTTTTGTAGTAACAGTCACGTTCACACCAGGGGCTGCAAAATCAACGGAAGCACCATAGTTTGATTTGTCCCACAAACGCCTGTATATATCCATAGCAGAAACGGTATAAACACCGGGCGCATCTACACGGGCAGGAGAACTCTCATAGCAGTCCACGGCACTGTTGCCTGCTGCTATGGCGAAAAGAATGCCTTTGGCTGCTGCTGTCCGCACCGCATTATCCAGGGTAGTAGACATGCCGCTGCCCAGGCTCATGTTGACTACATCACCTGGCTTTCCGTTATTGGACACGTGGTTTACAGCATTAATAGCCCTTGACAGTGTTCCAGCTCCTGCATCATCAAACACACGCAGGGCAATGATGGTAGCGTTGGCTGCTACCCCAATCATACCGGAGCCGTTGTTTTTAGCAGCTATGATGCCGGCAACAGAAGTGCCGTGGCCGAAGCCGTCCTCAACAGACGGGTTCTGGTAGATAAGAGACAAGCTTCTGTTCAGATCTACGTTCAGGTCCGGGTGGTCGGTATCTATACCAGAGTCTATTACCCAAACTGTTTTGCCTGTGCCGTCTCCGTAGCCAACCAATTCAATGTTCCAGGGCACATGCTCACCCGCCAGAGGCGCAATAGTAGGGTAGGCTGGCGCTGCTGTTGCAGGTTCAGACGGAGTGGTTGGCTCAGTTGGTGCAGGCTCTGTTGGTTCTGGTTCTGTTGGTTCCGGTTCTGAAGGGGTAGGTTCCGTTGGTTCTGGTTCAGTTGGTGCAGGCTCTGTAGGAGCAGGTTCAGCTGGTGCCGGCTGTTCTGGTTCCGGATCCGGTGTAACAGTTTTGTCTTTCCCGTTGCCACCGCCCTTGGTGCTGCCTCCTTTGGTACCTCCCTTCGTTGAGATAACCCTGGATGCCTTGCCAAGAAAAACGTAACGGTCCTGCTCCACATAGGCTACTTCCGGCCTGCTGCGGAGCGCAGCAAGTTGCTCTTCCGTAAGACGGGCGGCAAAACCTCTTATACCCCCCTCATACACCTGGCTCACAACAGCAGCGTTAATGCCGGAGGCTTCATATAGCGTTTGGCGTATTTTGGCTTCTGAGGCCCGCACGGCTGAAAAGTTGTTTCCGTCACTGCCTGAGGCGACACCAGTGTTGCCATTTTTAAACACGACAATGTATTGCCCTTCAATTGGCTGCCCATGGCTAAAAGCATCAGTAGCGACAGGGGATGAGAATTGATCTTCCATAAGGTCTTCCTTCTGGCAACCGGAAGTGAGAGCCAACACAGATGCAAGCGCGACACAGGATAAGGATTTTCTTAAAGTGCTTGTTAACAACATAGCATACAATTATATAAGGGTGTATTTTCTGGCAGCATGCTATTTTCGGAAGCGGCTATCCGGTTGCAGGCAGGCACTGTTCCAAAGGAGCCTTTTCCTGCTTTTGCGACGGAGGCGGTTGTTTTTCTATCAAAAACCTACAGACATACCACTCCCGTTATGGAGGTGGAACTCCTCTTGATAGGAGAATAACACTGCCATTGATAGGATTTAATCGTGATATATTAGGGAATGTTAATTTTGTAGAGTTATTGCATATCTCCAATAATAGCGGTTTTTAATATTGTAAATGTAGTTGATTTAAAAGCTATAAACCAAATATATAGCTGGTGAGGTTACAACAAAAAATTGTATTTTATAAACTATTTTTGCCTGTTATGTTGAGTGAATCTTTTTAAGTTCGTTTATAGGAGTACAATTTTAAATTTATTAGCAAAAACTGCTAAAATAATTAGTAATATTGCTTTGCGTTTAGTATTTTTACAAACAAGTGGCGATGTAGCCACAGAGAAGTATGAACTAAAGCTTAGGCTATATATGCAACTGGTAACTTCAAACATCAGGCATTTGCGCAAGGGCGCTGGACTCACCCAGGCGCAACTGGCAGAGAAATTAGATATAAAGCGATCGTTGGTCGGGGCTTATGAGGAGGGCAGAGCAGAACCAAAGCTTAGTACGCTGGTGAATGTTGCAAAGCTTTTCGATGTGTCGCTTGACGAACTCATTACGGCAGATTTAACAAGAGAAGGAGTAAGAGGCGCGGCTACCGATGGGCAGGCTAAAACTACCGGCGGCAGCATGCGCGTGCTGGCCATCACCGTAAACGACGAAGAAAAAGAAAATATAGAGTTGGTGCCTTACAAGGCCAGTGCCGGTTACCTTAATGGTTATGCCGATGCTGAGTTTATAGAAGACCTGCCACGCTTCCGCTTGCCTATGCTAGGTACTACCGGTACCTTCAGAGCCTTTGAGATAAGTGGCGATTCCATGTTGCCGATCGCATCAGGCACCGTGATCGTAGGGCGTTATATAGAAGACTGGAACCAGATAAAGGACGGCACGCCGTGTATTATTGTGAGCCAGAAAGAAGGGGTGGTTTTCAAGCGGGTATTCAATAAAATCAAAGATACAGCGGTATTACACTTGCACTCCGACAACCCGGTGTACTCGCCGTACGAGGTACATGTAGAGGACGTGGTGGAGATTTGGGAAGCCAAGTCTTATATCAGCTCCACCTTTCCGATTGCTGACCTGTCACTGGATAAGCTTTCATCTATTGTGCTGGACCTTCAGAAAGAGGTGCAAAAGCTTAAGAAAGTCGACTAAAACGCAGGGCATTTATTCAAGCCTGGCATTGCATTACGAGCAGTGCCAGGCTTTTTTTATGCCCGACACTGCCCAATCAGCCTATTTTCTAACAAGAAAGAACAATATGCGTAAAGCCATAGCAAAGCCAAAGCACATATTCAAACACAAACGTACTACCAGATACAAAACTATGATCACACTGATAACCGCCGCCGAGCGTCATAATGCAGAAGTAGGGGACTGGTTGAAGTCCCACTACCATTTATCGTTTGCCGATTACTACGACCCTAATAATGTTGAGTTCGGGCCTTTGCGCGTGTTTAACGAAGATATCATCAAACCTCATTCCGGGTTCCCCACACACCCGCATGCGGAGATGGAAATTGTTAATATTGTGCTGGACGGAGAACTGACGCATAAAGACGACCTGGGGCATGAAGCAACCGTAAAAGCGGGAAGCGTGCAACGAATTACTGCTGGTAAGGGAATCAACGTGACCGAAACGAATGAAACTGACAACCCGCTTCACGTCTTCCAGTTGTGGTTCCTGCCAAACAAGCGTGGTTTAGCACCGTCCTACGAGTCTATGACGCTGGACTTTCTGGATACGAAAAACAACCTCGTACCTTTGGTGACCGGGCAGAAGGTGCTGGAGAATGTGGCTTATATGAACTCGAATTCTACTGTATACTATGGTAGCCTGGGGCAGGGCGAGAACTATGACTTTAAGACTTTCAAAATTCGCAAGACCCTCATTTATCTGATTGATGGGAGCATGCTTGTCAATAACATGGAGGTGGACAAGCATGACCAGGTGCGGCTGGAGTTTCTGGATGTGGTATCGCTGCATGGTAGAAGTGATGCCAGGTTCCTGCTGATTGATGTGCCTGCCGCAGAGGCTAACTATTAAGAATTTACGGTACAGCTGGTTTCTTTGTCAGCCATGTACCTTAATTTGATAACGCAACTTATTTTATAGCAGCCTGTGCAAACATGCTGCTATTTTTTATAATGTACAAAGACTTTCCATCTATAAAAGCTTTGCTTGATGATCGGGTTGAGAAATATAACCAGCCTGCTTTTATCCCGAACGACCCTGTCTCTATTCCGCATCGCTTCACGAAGAAGCAGGATATTGAAATCAGCGGCTTCTTTGCGGCTATACTGGCATGGGGGCAACGCAAAACCATCATCAACAACTGTCTGAAACTGATGGAGCTCATGGACAATGCGCCACACGATTTTATCCTGCACCACCAGGAGCATGACCTGCAGCGCTTCCTGGGTTTTAAGCACCGTACTTTCAACGACACCGACCTGCTGTACCTGATTTACTTTTTTCGGCAGTACTACCAACAGCATGATTCCCTCGAAACAGCCTTTACCGGTGAGCAGAAGGAGTATCAGAATCAGAAAGACAGGCTGGAGCATTTTCATAACCTGGTGTTCAGCCTGGAAGATGCGCCACAACGTACGCGCAAGCACATTGCCACTCCTGCCCGTAAGTCTGCTTGCAAACGGCTAAATATGTACCTGCGTTGGATGGTGCGGAAAGATAATGCCGGGGTGGATTTTGGCCTGTGGAACGCAATGCAAATGAGTGACTTGGTGTGTCCGTGCGATGTGCATGTGGAGCGGGTGGCACGCCGCCTCGGTCTCATCACGCGAAAAGGCATGGACTGGGAAACAGCCGCGGAGCTAACCGCACATCTAAGAGATTTCGACCCACACGACCCGGTGAAGTATGATTATGCTTTGTTCGGCCTCGGGATAGAGGAAAAGTTTTAGCGAAAAGGTATTTCCCTGGCTCTGATGCACCTCAGAAAGGTGGTACTATCCTAATCTTCTTCGCTATCGCTTCAGTGGAGGAAGGTAAATGCAGCACACTTAACTAGGGCTGTCTCCTTATAGTATCATTATTTACCTCTATCCAGTGTCCGTCCGGGTCCTGAAAGTATACCTGCTTCACGCCGTCCACGCGCACAGTGGGTGCTTTGGCAGTGCCGGGCCAGTTGGTGTAGTTTACCTGTTGTTTGTTTAGGTTGGCGATAAAGTCCTCTATTAATGGAACACTAAAGCAGAGGTGGTCATTTTTGTCGCGTTTTATGTTCTGTTCTGCTCCTTGGATCAGGTGAAGCTGACCTGCAGGCCCAAGTGTGAACCAGGTGTGTTTTCCGTCTTTAAAAGGCTCCGGAATCTGCTTAAGTTGTAATACATTCTCATAGAAAGCGGTGCTCTTCTCCAGGTTGTGCACATACATGGCAATATGGTTCAGCGCGATGGTTGGAGCATTGTCCTGCTTTGTAGTCTGCGCACTTGCAGCTTGCAGCGAAAGGCTGAATAAAACTAAGAATATGAAACGGAGGCTGGTTTTCATAAAAGCGGTGTATATCTGGTTAAATCAAGATACAGATTATTTATCAAAACAGGTCAAAAGCCGCAAATATTTGACTGCAATCAAGGGACACCAGTTTACTTCCAATGATGATGTGGCATTGTCTTTCCTGATTATACCGTTTCTGGTTTCATTCAAAATCCTGTCGTTCATGTTGATAGCTTTTTTAGCACTGCTTCTTTTTCGAAACCGCATTTTTCCAGTACCCTGCAAGTTGCCTTTGGATGACCTGAAGTACCAGAAAAAAACCTCAGCAAAGGGGCCGCAGCAACAAAAGATATCCATACACTGAAACTGCGGTACAAGGAGACAGAAGGCCGTAAGACAGTGCAACAGGTGCACAGATAAAATCTTCGAAATTTTAAATTTATTTAGAAAAAATATAGTATATTTTGTGGGTGTAAAGTGCAGAAGATTTCTTGTGTTGGTTCTGTTTATATAAGATTCAAACTCTATTCATATCTTTTTCAGATGAAGCACAGCATTTTCGAACCCGAAATCAAACCGCTGCTTTTTGAGCGGGTGGATAAGCTCCAGCCAGATACCCCAGGCAGGTGGGGCAAGCTAACTGCAACCCAGATGATACGCCATCTTACGGAGGCAAACCGCATGGCATTTGATGAAGTACCAATGCCTGACAGGAGCAATTTCATGACCCGCACGCTGTTTAAATGGATGTTTCTGAGCAATATCAAACCCCCGGGGAGGGAAAAAGGTAACGTGAAGACTTTCCCGGAGGTGGATGTAGTGGGCCTGGGAATAGCAGTGGAGGATATTGAATCTGAAAAGAAAAAGTACAAAGCCATAGTAGAGCGGCTGATTCGTACTCCTGCGTTAAGCAAAACGCACACAGTCTTCGGAAAGATGAGCAGAAACGACTGGGGATACTTAGCGTATGCCCATGCTGATTACCACCTTACACAGTTTGGCATTTGAGTGCTATCACCGAAAGTATAAAGCTTCTGGAAGAACAACTGCAGGTATCTGAAGATACAGTTTGCAGGGTTGACCTGTTAAATCGCCTGGCCTATGAGTTAAGGCACACCGATACTTCCTTGTCTTTGCAAAGAAGCCGGGAGGCTATTGCGCTTGCAGAAGAGGCGGCTTATCGAAAAGGGGTGGCCGACGGTTACCTGAACCAAGGGTTTGCGGAAATGGTGCTGGCTAATTATAGCACGGCCCTGGAATTAACTACTAAAGCAGCCCATATATTCAAAAAGTTAAAAGATAAACAGGGGAGGAGCCGTGCGCTTTATAATGCGGGCCTTGTGTACAGGAGCATCGGCGACTATAACCAGGCACTGGAGTCCAGCCGGCAAAGCCTTGTGTTGCGGCGAGCCATTGGTGACCAGGAAGGGGAGGCGGCTTGCCTGATGCAGCTGGGCTACATAAACGTGCAGTTCGGAAATCCGGAAGAAGCTTATAAACACTACGCCAGGAGTACCGAAATCAGAAGGAAAATAAATGACCGTGCAGGAATTGCAGCTGTGCTGGTAGGTGTGGCTATCATTGAGCAGCAGTGGCAGCAATTTAAACAGGCGGAAGCGCATCTGCTGGAGAGCCTGGCCATCCGGAAAGAGATAGGAGAGATGCATGGGTGGCTGGTTTCTATGAACTACCTCGGTGACCTGTATTACAAGTTGGACAGGCTCAGTGAGGCGGAAGCGCTTTATGCAGAGGCACTGGCACAGGCAAAGCAGCATTCTAACCCTTTCCCGGCTAACTATTGCCGTTTGTGTACCAGCATGGCTAGAGTGGTATGGCTTGCGAAAAACACGAGGAGGCCATTGCTTACCTGGAACAGGCTTTAGCTACCGCCATTGGGGCAAACCTGAAGTACCTCCTGTACGATGTCTATTTCGCCCTTTCAGAAGTCTACAGGAAAACGGGAGATTTCGAAAAGGCCCTAAAGTACTATGAGCAGTTCCACCTGAACAAAGAAGAAGTCATCAACCTTTCGGCTAGTGCCAAACTTAAAAACCTGGAGCTCTCCAACCAGATAGAAGCAGAAAGAAAAGCAGCGGAAATTCACCGCCTTCGCCATATAGAGCTGAAGAAAACCTACGAAAAGCTGCAGAACACGCAGGAGCAGTTAATACAGTCTGAAAAAATGGCCTCGCTGGGGGAGCTTACTGCCGGAGTGGCACATGAGATACAGAACCCCTTAAACTTCGTGAATAATTTTTCGGAGGTAAGCATAGAGCTGATACAGGAGCTGCAGGAAGAAAGGCAAAAAGAAGTAAGAGATGCCGACCTGGAAAATGACATCATTAAAATGCTGGAAGATAACCTGGCAAAAATACACCACCACGGTAAAAGAGCCGACAGTATTGTAAAAGACATGCTGGAGCATTCAAAGGCATCAGGAGGGGAGAAGCAACCTGTTGATCTGAATGTGCTGGCAGATGAATACCTGCGCCTGTCGTACCATGGCTTCCGGGCGAAAGACAAAAGCTTTGTAGCTAAACTTGTTACTGAGTTTGAAGAAGGGTTGGCAAAAGTGAACGCGGTACCACAGGGAATCGGCCGCGTGCTGCTTAATCTTTACAATAACGCCTTTTACGCTACGCAGAAAAAGCTAAAGCAAACCGGTAACGGCTATCAGCCGGAGTTGAAAGTGACAACGCATCAGCAGGACGGGAAAGTAGAAATCAGGGTAAGGGATAACGGTATCGGCGTGCCGCATGAAATAAAAGACAAGATCTTTCAGCCCTTTTTCACTACCAAGCCAACAGGACAGGGGACAGGTCTTGGCCTCTCCATTAGCTACGAGATCATAACCAAAGGCCATGGCGGCGTGCTCCGTGTGGAGTCAGAAGAAGGGGAGTTTAGTGAATTTACGCTGCAGCTGCCGCAGTAGCGCAAAGCATCTTTTTTAACTCCTGTTATAAAAGAGCAGGAGGTTTCTTTTCCTATAAATTAAACTCTTCTAATTTTCTTTCTATTGTTTCTTTGTCAGGGTATGCCGGTTGTGAGCCATAGGTTTCTGTGGCAAGAGAGGTGGCTGTTACAGCAAAGCGTAAAGCATTTCCTGCTTCCTGTCCCTCCCAGACAGCGAAGGCAAGAGCACCGGCAAAAGCATCGCCTGCACCTGTGGTGTCTGTCACCTCCACATCCGGAGCCGGCACAAAATGACGTTGGTTGACTGAAGTCATGACAAAACCTTCTTCCCCAAGTTTTATAATGACGTGGCGTGTACCTTTCTTCTGGATCTCCTCACATGCGCGGAAACCATCGGCTTTATTTTTTATTTCAAACCCAACAATACGCTCGGCTTCTGACTTGTTTGGCGTAAGATAGTCTGCCAGTTCATAATAGTCCTCTTGCATCTGGTCAGCGGGGGAAGGATCCAGAACGACTTTGAGTTTTCTCTTTATGGCCGCCTCCATTGCCTGTTTTACAACAGTAGCGGGCACTTCCAAATCCACGCCGAGCACGGAGCCATCAGGAGCATCTGCGATAGCCTGTTTCACCAGGTCCGGGCCCTCAGGTTCCCAATTCTGGTTTGCATTAGCGGAGAGGATGATGGTTTTCTTGCCGTCAGCCCGCACAACTATCATGGAAAGGCCTGTGCGCTGACCCTGTAGTTTTTTTACATGCTCCAGGTTTATGCCTGCCTCTTTCAAAGGGTTTAGTGCCTCCTGTGCTTCACTGTCGTCGCCGGTTCGGGCCAGTAACAGTGCAGGAGCTCCGAGTTTGCGCGCCAGGAACGCGCGGTTAGCGCCTTTCCCACCTCCCAGTGTCATAAAATCATGCGCTAATAACGTTTCCCCAGGGTCCGGCCAGCGCTCAGTTCTTACCTGTATGTCTTTATTGATGCTTCCTAAAGAAAGGATATAGGCTCCGTCCATTGTTATTTATTTGAGGGTGCGGTGAAAATATTGCTCCTTCTTTGGTTACGGATATCCTGCTTTACAGGTGTACAACGAAAGGTTTTATAAGGGCGCAGCACACCTGTTTCGTCCTAAAGGGTATGCACCTCCAGGAACAGGCTCGCCACACAATGAAGCAGGGGGTGGTGAGGATTTCGATAGGGCTTTAAGGTGTAGGAGCGGCGTGTAATTCCGTAAAGCTTAACGCTGCTTTTGGAACAATAGCCTCTACAAAGTACATGTCTATTTCTCCTTTGTTCTTTGCGTCCACTTTACCGCGGTAGGTGCAAACAAAATCATCTTTCACAAGCTCATAGGTAGCCCCCGAAATGTTTACTTTTCCCTCCTGGCAGCTGGACTCCATGCGTGAAGCCGTGTTCACGGTGTCTCCCCAAATGTCATAAGCGAACTTTTGCGTGCCTACAACACCGGCTACTACCGGCCCGGTATGTATCCCAATCCTAATCTCAAACCGATGCTTCCTGGGCTGGTTATCCGGGTTCAGGTTTTCTACAAAGGCCAGTATCTCCAGCCCGGCCCTGACCACATCAGCAGGCGTGTTCGCATCCGGGTTGGGTATACCACCCGCACACATGTAAGCGTCACCAATTGTTTTGATTTTCTCGATGTTGTATTTAGCGATAATGCGGTCGAAGGCGCAGAAGTAAAAATCAATAACAGCAACCAGTTCTTCCGGCGACAGATCCTCGCTTATCTTGGTGAAGTTTTTGAAATCAGTGAACAGAACCGTCACGGTTTCATAGCTTCGGGCAACGGTACGGCCATTGGCTTTCAGTTCACCAGCCGTTTCAGCTGGCAGGATGCTGAGCAGCAGGTCATCCGACTTTTTCTTTTCGGCCTCCAGTTGCGCCGTCCGCTCGTTCACCAGTTTTTCAAGGCCTATTTTTGATGCAATCAGGTGGCGGTGCTTCACTTTGATGATGGCCCAGACAAGAAGACCCCATACGATGATGTATGTACCATACGCCCACCAGGTGCGGTAAAAAGGAGGCAGCGATTCGAACTCAAAACTAGCAACCGGGCTGATACTGCCATAAATGTTTTTTGACCTTACGTTGAAGATGTATTTCCCCTCATCCAGGCCCGAAAATTCTTTCTTTGTCTCAGAGGTCCAGTGCGACCATTTTTCGTTTTCGCCTCCTTTCAGCATATAGCTGTACACCTGCTGACCAGGGGCATCAAAAGAAGTGCCGGCATATTCAAAACTGATGGACCTGATAGCATGCGGCAGCTTAAACTTAAAACTGGCAGACTGTTCCACGACAGCGGCGTTCGCACCGGCAAAAGCACCATGAAAGACTGTGGAATCACCAGCCAGCTTTATCTTTCTGAGTACCGTATGCTGCCTGGCTTTATAGTCTTTGGGAACCTGGGGGTTATAACGGTAAATATCTTCGGTGGTACACAGCCAGACAACTCCTTCTGCATCTGTATAAATTTTCCAGACGTCCACCTGCGGCATTTTGCTTAAGGCAATGGTATCCCACACGTAAGCCTTGTCCTGCAGCTTGCGCAACCGGCCCGTACGGAACTCTGACGTAAGCCACACATGTCCTTTTCTGTCCTGTGTCAGGTTGATTGCCTCCCGGGAGCCGTCCGCAAAACTTCCACCAAATGTAGCATCCGGTGTCAGCTGAAATCGCTTCCCAACCTGCTGCAGGCTGTAGATGCCTTTGCTGGTGCCGAAGTACACTTTTCCGTCTACGCTTTGTGCCTGAAACCTGCGCAGGTTCTTAGCCTGTTCAGCAGGTGGTTTAAAGTTGCGTACGGGCGGCTGTAAGCTCTTTTCTTCGGAATCGTCGAGCGCAGATATGTCATTTTTGGAGGATGCCCAAAGCAAATCATGTTTGTCTGCTGCCAACCATATAACATCATGGTTCACGCCTTCTACTTTTCCATGCCACTTCCACTTCCCTCTGTGGTGCGTCATGATAGAAAGGCCTTTTGATGAGCCAATATAAAATTTGTCCGGGTTGTTATTCGAACGGTAGACGCATTTGTAGATAATATCTTCCGCAGGTGGTGGGGAAATCCTTTCCAGTTTGTTCTGTTTGAGTAAGTATACCCCGGGGGTACTTACTACCAGCAGGGCCTTTCCTACATCAAGCACCTGCCACACCTCATTTTGCAGTTCGGGCAACTTCCGGAAAGAGGGAAGCGCTTCATTTTCGTTTAGCACAAATAAGCCCGAAGACGTAGCGGCGTATAGCTGTTCATTTTTCTTCAGCACATCCAGTACAATGCCTTCCAGACCCGAAGAAGCGCTCAGGTAGGTGACAGGCGAAGGATAGTCAATGCGGCTCAGGCCTTTATTTAAGCCAGCCCACAGACCACCTTCTTTGTCGGTGTAGAGGTTTAAGACACCATTGTCACTTAGGCCGTCTTGTTTGTCTATTACAGTTTTTATCTGCCCTTCATAGTTCATGACCACCACGCCGCTGGAGAGAGTAGCGAGGGCAATGGTACCATCTGCTAAAGGGAGCCCCTGCATATAATTCTCCTGTTCCAGCACGCTGGCAGGGGTAGGCAACAGCTTTTTTAACTCACGGTCTTTGAACGTGTACAAACCCTGATCAAAAGTAACCACAAAAAAGTTGCTTCCTCCTTCGGTAACAGAAGGAAGGGGCAGGAGAGCTACTGTGTTCAAAGCAATAAAGTTTTCACCCCCAGGCAAAGGTTTGAAGCGTTCATTTTCCAGTACGCAAAGTCCCCTTTTTTTATCTATGAGGTAAAGCTTATTATGGATGGAGAAAATACGGCCCAGCCTTGTTTTGCTTTCCCAAACCTTGAACCCCTTGCCAGACCAGCGAAAGAGGCTGTTTTCGGCGCTGAAATATACATCTGGCCCTACGGCTGCTACCTTGCCTATACGAACTTCGGGGTACCTGCCCTTCAGGTGAGGCAGCAAAGAAATGAACTGCATGCTGCCTGCAGAATCCGGACTAAGGTAGCCAAAGTCGTGGGTACTGCCCACAAATATTCTGCCTTCGCTGTTTTTAACCAACTGGAAACGGTCCTCATAGGCTGTCCCTTTTACTGCCTGCCACGTCAGCCCGTCATATTCCATCACGCCGCTCGTGTTGCTGATGTAAATAACACCCCTGTCATCCTGTATAATATCCCAGTTCTGCGGACTGGAGACAAACCCTTTGTTTAGATAGGCCGATGGCGGAAAGGTCTGTACAAATGGATCTCCCAGTTGCGCCAGTGCCACGTCACTACCCATCAGAAAGAATATGGCAATGAGAAGATATTTAATCATGTGGATATTTTTTGATCCGATAAAACTAAATACATATACGAACTATTTATTTTTAGATATAATTTAGTACTTTTATTTGAAGTGAAAGCCGGTTTTGATTGAGTATGAAAGTGAAAACCTTAAGATAGTTGTAATATGCCGCAAGGAACTGTAGTAGCCGTAAGACCAGTGGGTCTGCATGAAAATGAGTTTGATGAAGTTATCCAAACACAATTTGAGGGAACCGACAGGCAAAGGATATTAAGAGGGATGCTTGATGTCTGCAGTACAGAAGGAGAACCAGACATAAATCCTCGGGAAAGATTGCCTTGCCTGATACTGGACAATCAGCTACCTCCTGATTTTGTAGAGGGAGAATGTGGTAATCCTGAAGCTACGGTATTTAATTTCAAAGTTGGCAGAGTCCCTGTAAAATTTGGATATGATTTAAGAAGGGTTTAGCCGGAGATACAGCCCCGGCAATATTCCGTGAGTTAATCTCCGAGTTAGCTATTACCTGCATTTTACTTTAGTTTTTGATGTAAACATAAACACCTATAGCCATGCCACAAGGAACAGTTATTGCCGTTAAGCCGGTTGGTTTTGTAAGCGACCCAGAGGTAATGAATGCCAGCATTACAGAAACAACCAACTACAGTTTCCGCAGCCCTGAAGAGCCAAACCCTGTAGCTAATTTAGTTTACATAAAAGTTTATGAGGATGAAAGGAAACGCTTTCTTCCTAGAAAATTCAGAACCGTGGTATGGTATGAAGATACAGCGGGTGTGTTGAAGGAGGGTGACTTTGTTGAGTTCAATATAGACAATACAAAAACCAAACCGATGAAAGGTGCGGTGGGGGTGAAAAAACTGAACAAGAAAATCGTTCCTGTTCCGGTCGACCTGCTGACTGTTGTGGCGGTGTTTGCCTCTGTGCTGCTACTTGCCGCCGTTACAATTGATAGTAGGAGGTAACGGAGAGAACACAGCTTCGGGGTTATCACAACGTGTACTTGACTACGGAAGCAGGAGTAGGCTGCCGGATGGTTTGCATTGTCTTGGCATTCAGAAACGCTACTTTTTTCTCTTTCTGTAGCAGCTCGAATGCTGCCACATAATTTTCACGGCTATAGTTGGTGCCGCAGCTGTCGAGCTCGTAAATCTTTTCTATTGACTTGTACTTGTAGTTGCCCGCCTGGTCTCTTAGCCGTGCTAGGAGGTCCGTGATCGTAAACTCGGGCCGCTGCTCAAACAGGAAGAGTTGCGGCAGCACTACCTGGTTGGCGACAAACAAAGGAACCCCATCCTCCTGAAAAGTGGTATAGGGCAGCAGGGTTTCCTTAAAACTTCTGTAAGCCTTACTGTCAGGGGAGGAAAAGAGCAGGTAGTAGTCGGGTTGTTTTATGTCAGGACGGTTCACCTTAAACAGCTGCGTATAATGGCTTTTCTCCTGGAGCGAGCTGGTAAAATAGCTTAGTATCAGTTCCTGCCGCTTATGGTTGTCTTTCTCTTTTTTGCAGTAGCTACTGATTTTCTGGAGCTGGTCCCCAAAAAGCTCTGCGAGTGGCTGTGTTACCTTCCTGCCAGCAACAGCTTTCAGTATATTTTCCGGGTTGATTAGCATGAAGACATCGGATTGCCCAGCGTCTAAAGCGTGCTTCAGCATTTCCTGCGCATAACGCCCACTGAAAGGGTCCAGGAAGATCAAAGAAGGACTGCCACCCGCTATAAAATCAGCCACTTGCGCCTTGTTATCCGGGCTGTTTAGCGGAACAGGCGGGTGTATCAACTCTTCGTAAAATGGAAGCAGTTCCATGGTTTCACTTACATGCTCCAGCACCGCCTTGTTAGTATCATAGAAAAAAGTTCTGACTGATTCATTCAGCAAAGGCCTCTTTAAAATGCTTTTATAAAGAGTTTCCGTTGCCTTTGCAGGTGTCTCGGCGTGTTGCTCCGGAGAGTATCCCGCGCCGGTGTGCAGGTCTATGAACAACATAGCTTCTTTAGCCTCGCCTTTCAAAGTGTCGAGCCGAATGCCGCACCAGGTATTGAAGTACTGGCCCAGGATCTCTTGTTTTATCTCCGTAAAGCTGCGTCTCGATTCAAAGAAATTATTGGGTACTGTTGCAGACATAGATAATGAGATGGTTCGCCCTGGAACCACATTTTTACATGTGTTGAATTAAGATTTTGCACTTACGATGCCAGCATATCCTGACTGAGTATCACATAGGAGCATAAAAAGCTGTTTTGCTGCTTCTGTGCCTCACGTAAAGGGATGAAGCAATCGCTAATTTAGTTAGATTGTTATGGATTAAAGCTAATCCAATTAGTTTTATTTGTGCACATGCTTATCCACCACCCTCGTTGAATGGAGGTAAATTTTTATGTATCAGTTGGTTAATCATTTTGTAGCCCTTCAACAGGTTTCAACGTAGCTGAAGACGTTGAGCCATGACTGTACAGGAAAGATAGCTTTATTGATTGCCCTAAACCACCTTGGCGGGCGTAATGGGGAGTTCCCGGATGCGCTTGCCAGTGGCGTGGTAGACAGCATTGGCTACAGCAGCAGTGAAGCCTACCAGTGGAATCTCGCCGATGCCTTTCGCGCCCATCGGGTCTACAACAGGGTCAGGCTTATCTATGAGAATGACTTCTATTTCCGGTACGTCTGCGCTTATGGGCACATGGTACTTCTCCAGGTCGTTGTTTACATGGCGGCCAAAACGGTGGTCGATTTTTCCTTCTTCCATCAAGGCAATTCCTATACCCCATACCACGGAACCATACACCTGGCTTTCGGCCGTTTTATGGTTCATCACCTTGCCGCAATCAACAGCTGAAACGACCCTGTTTACCCGGACTTCGCCGGTTAATGCATGTACCCGTACCTCTACAAAATTGGCACAGAAGGACTTGCTTGAATATTCATCCAGCAAAGGCCCCCCTTCAGACTCTTTTATCACCTCCAGTTGCGACAGGTTGTTTTGTTTGAGTACATCCACATAGCTAAGGCTGGTGGGGCGGCTTTTCAGGCCCATTGCACCGTTTTCGAAAACCAGCGATTCGGGGGGAGCCTGCTGGATGGCGGTATCAGAAGAAAGTTGTTGCAACCGCTGCTTTAAAGCAGCACACACTTCATATACAGCCGAGCCAACAGAGGCCGTGGTGTGCGAGCCAAACTGTCCGGGAGCATAGGGTAGGGTAGAGTCGCCCCACTCAAAGCGGGTTTTCTCTACAGGAACACCCATAACGTCGGCTGCAATCTGGGTGAAAATAGTTGCCGATCCGGGGCCTGTGTCGGCTACAGCGCTCTGCACCAGCAGGGATCCGTCCGGCGAAAGTCTTGCACACACTACAGCCCTGTCGCGCGCGGCTTTGTAGATCCCCGATGCCATGCCCATGCCTATGAGCCAGTCTCCCTCGCGCGTGGAGCGTGGTTCCGGGTTGCGTTTGCCCCAGCCAAAGCGCTCTGCTCCCTGTTCGTAGCACTCCCTGAGGTATTTACTCGACCATGGCTTGTTATTCTCCGGGTCTTCCTCTGCATAGTTCTTCAGGCGCAGAGCCAATGGGTCCATGTTCAGCGCGTAAGCGAGTTCATCCATGGCCGATTCCAGGGCAAAGGATCCGCTTGTCTCACCGGGGCCGCGGGTCCAGCAGGGGGTGCTCATGTCCAACTTCACGAGTCTGTATTTAGTGTCTAAGTTCGGGCACCTGTAGGTTGTTTTGGTTGGGTCGAGGAGGCGCTCTGTGAACTGCTCGTACTGTGAGGTGGATCCGTAAGCTTCGTGCGTAATACCTGTTAAGGTGCCGTCGGTAGTAGCGCCAATGCCAAACTTCTGAATGGATCGGGGTCTGTATCCCACCATGTTAAACACCTGGTTCCGCTTGAGTACCACCTGCACCGGCCGGCCGGTTACTTTAGAACCCATAATGGCAGCCATTTCCTGGGGCCACACACGGGATGAGCTACCAAAAGCCCCGCCTACAAAAGGAGAATGCGCCCACACGTTCTCTTCTTTCAAATCGAAAGACTTGGCAATTTCTTTCTGTGATATTTTCGTTGCTTGTGTCTTGTTGTAAACTTTTACTTTGTCCGCACCCTTCCAGACAGCGGTTGTAGCATGCGGTTCCATAGGGTTGTGCACCTGTATCGGCGTCTGGTATTCCTGCTCTATTCTTACAGGGGCTGAAAGGTAAACACCCGCTTTGCCACGGGCGTAGTTGTCATGCCGCTCCGGTTTAAAAGCCTTGTCCAGGCTATTGCGTACATCTGTGTCATGTGGCTCCTCTTCATATTCAATTCTTAGAAGTGTGGCGGCATGGTCGGCCCTTGCAAAAGTATCGTCTATCCCCAGCGCGATAGGCTGGTAACTGTGGTAGATGGTTCCGTCAAAAAACAAGCGGAATTCCTGCCCGTACACCCTGGAACCCTCATTGTTGACAGAAGCACTGTAACCGGGTACTTCGGGGGCATTCTGGTGTGTGACAACTGCTATTACGCCCGGTGCTCTTTCGGCTGCCTTTGTATCTATGCTTTTAATACGCCCTCTTGCTATTGTACTGGTTGCCAGCACACCAGTGGCTTCGTTGGGAAGGTTATACTCTGCCGCGTATTTTGCGCCGCCTGTTACTTTCAGCAGACTCTCTACGCGGCTCATCGGATCGCCCATCTTTACTTTTGTCATTTGCTCTTCTTCATGTAGGTGTTTACACTATACCTGCTGCTGTTTTCAGGGCCTGCACCATGGCGTTGGGAGCCAGCTTAAGTTTATAGGCGTTGTGCTCAAAGGCTTTTGCTCCCTGCATGGCCACTTCAGCCGCCTGCCGGAAGCTTTCCTCCGAAACAGGTTTTCCGGCCAGGGCTTTTTCCGCATCAAACAAGCGCCAGGGCTTGTGTGCTACGCCACCCATGGCAAGCCGGGCGCTTTGTATGGTGTTGTCCTGAATATCCAGTGCGGCTGCTACTGAAACCAGGGCAAAGGCATAGGAAGCCCGCTCCCTAACCTTCAGGTAGTGCACGTTTTGTGTGTAGGGCGACTCATGAATGTCGACTGCTACAATTAGTTCGCCCCTCATTAGGTTCGTGTCCACTTCCGGGTGGTCGCCAGGCAGGCGGTGAAAGTCCACAAACGGAATGCGGCGGTCGCCTTTCGGGCCAGAAAGCAGCACGCTGGCATCCAGGGCCGCCAAGGCCACACTCATATCGCTGGGATGCACAGCAATGCATTTTTCGCTGAAACCAAAGATGGCATGCTGGTCATTGATGCCTTCCAGGGCACCGCAGCCGGTGCCGGGCTCCCGCTTGTTACAGGGCAGGGCCGTATCGTAGAAGTAATAGCAGCGGGTGCGCTGCATCATGTTGCCTCCAACCGTCGCCATGTTGCGCAGTTGGGCCGAGGCACCAGACACCAGCGCCTGGGAGAGGAGTGGGAATTTGGTTATTATCAGCCTGTCTTCAGCCACTGCACGGTTAGAGGCTAAGGCGCCGATACGCACACTGCCCTTTCTTTGCTCTATTTTTTTGAGGGGCAGCAGGTTAATGTCGACCAGCTTTGCCGGTTGTATCACTTCCCGTTTCATCAGGTCAATCAGGTTTGTGCCTCCGGCAATAAAAAACGCATAAGGGTCTTTGGCGACGGCATCGGTGGCTGCTTTCTGCCTGGCAGGCCGCATGTACTGGAACTGCTTCATATCTTCTTACCGCTGTTTTTAACCTCTTTGATGGCATGCACAATGTTCGGGTAAGCCCCGCACCGGCAGATGTTGCCACTCATGTACTCTCTTATCTCTTCATCGGTGTTGGCATGGCCTTCGCGGATGCAAGCCACCGCCGACATTATCTGGCCCGGGGTGCAGTAGCCGCACTGGAAGCCATCGTGCTCTACAAAAGCAACCTGCATGGGGTGCAGTTCGCCGTTGCTGGCAAGGCCTTCTATGGTAGTAATCTTCTTCCCGTTCTGCATCACAGCAAAGGTCAGGCAGGAGTTTACGCGCTCGCCGTCTACATGCACGGTGCAGGCACCGCATTGGCCATAGTCACAGCCTTTCTTGGTGCCTGTTAAGCCTAACTGCTCGCGCAGCAGGTCCAGTGTGGTGGTTCGCGGGTCAATGGATAATTTCCTCACTACCCCGTTTACTTGCATCGTTACCGGCACTTTCTCAAGCTTGTCTGCAACCTTTTCGTCTAATTTTTCTTCAGCGGCCTCTACTACCGAAGGTGGAGCAAGGGCAAGGGCCGTCAGGAGGGAGGACTGTTTTAAAAAAGTTCTGCGGGCTTCGTTATGATTTTGGGATTCATCATCTGCTGGCGATGTGGGGGTATAGGTGCTTTCGTCTGCCATAAAACATTCGTTATTGGGCCAGGACTGGCCGGTTTTATAGTAATAGAACTTCTGGCTGCCGGTTTATGCGCTAAGCAATGGGGCAGCTTAAGTTCTTTTGTTTTGGGTTGATTATCAGCTAAAACATATACTGTTCTTTCATACGCACTGCTGCCATGTAAGTCGAATTTATGTTCTTTTTCCTGCTGAGTTCACAGCCTTTTCTTCTGCAACCTTAGCAGAAGCTTTATGTATATCGCCTGCCACATACCTTTTAAGCCAAAGGGTAGGTGTGCCGGATGTGGGAATGCCTGCTTGATATCATCACTAAAACTGACATACGTCATATTTTTCCTTTCACGGTTTTGGGAAGTTTGCATAGTGAAAGGAGAAAAAAATGCAGAACCAGTTCAAAGCACTGACTTTATCTTATAAACACGCGCCCATTGCTGTGCGCGAGGCCGTATTCCTGAACGAGATAGCCAGCCGCAACCTGCTGGATAAAGTGAAGGAGTTTACAGGAGCCACTGACGTACTGGTGCTTTCTACCTGCAACCGCACAGAGATTTATTATGCTGCCGAGCACGACTACTCCCTCGAAATCATCAAGCTGCTTGCCATCGAAAAGGGCTTTATTGCCACAAAGGCCGTGCACCCTTATTTTAAGCACATTACCTGCCACGATGAAGCAGTGAAGCATATGTTTCAGGTGGCGCTCGGGCTGGAGTCGCAGGTAGTGGGGGATATGCAGATCATGAATCAGGTGAAATATGCCTACCAGTGGGCATGTGATGCAGGAACGGCCGGTCCTTTTCTGCACCGGCTCATGCACACCATCTTTTACTCCAGCAAACGGGTTGCGAATGAAACCTGCTTCCGCAATGGCGCTGCTTCTGTTTCGTATGCAACGGTTGAGTTGGTAGAGGACCTTACCAAAGGAATGGAGAACCCGCGCGTGCTCATGATAGGAGTGGGAGAGATAGGGGCAGATGTTTGTGATAACTTTCAGAAGTCTGCCATCTGCAACATCGTAGTAGTAAACAGAACACACTATAAAGCCCTGGAACTGGCACAGAAATGCAACGTGAAGGCAGCCTATTGGGAAAATGTGTGGGAAGAGATAACGTTAGCAGATGTGGTTATCTCATCTGTGCCCGGCGATTGTTTTTATATAGGCAGGCAGAATATTGAAAAGCAAGCAGCGGTAGCACCTAAGTTTTTTATTGACCTGAAGATGCCACGCAGTATCAGCAGCGATTTGCAGCACCTGCCGGGTGTCCGTGTCTACAACATCAATAACATCCGAAACCGCACCACCAGAGCGCTGGAAAAGCACCTGACTGCTATTCCGAAGGTACAGGGAATTATAGCGGAGGCCGTTGCAGAATTTGAGGCCTGGACGCAGGAAATGGGGATGTCACCCGCTATTCAGAGCTTTAAGAACAGGCTGGAAGAAATCCGGCAGCAGGAGCTAAACCGGTATATGAAAAAGCTGGGTGCAGAAGAGAAAGAGCTGGTAGAGGCATTAACCAAAAATATTCTGAATAAGATAGTGAAGCTACCTGCGCTGGAACTGAAGGCAGCCTGCCAGCGCGGCGAATCAGAGGCCCTGCTGCAAAGCCTTAACACCCTGTTTAATCTGGAGCAAGAGGCAGTAAAAGGCTAGCAGCAGCCTGCGAAAAAATTAAAATCATACCTTACATATCTGAAAACAGCTTAATAAAAAGAGCGGCCACACCGATATTGCTGGTGCGGCCGCTCTTTTACTTATCAAGTGAGGCAAAGTAATCTGCTATTATTTTTTCTTTGTCGAAGTTCTGCCACACCACTATCTGGCGCTTGTTATCTGGCTGCTCCACCCATTTGTTTTCTTTTTCCTGGAGAACAGGGCTGGGAATAGTAATGGCTTCAGCCCAATCCGGGTTCTTGACAATGGCCACAGCCGCCATATCAAACAGGGCGCGGGCCGGCGGGTTGCCGTGCAGCTGAATATGTTCAAAGAGGTTGACGGAGTAGTCGCCGAACGTGTAGAACTGACCGCCGTGCCGCCCTGTTACTGGCGCTGATGCCTTAGGACCTTTACCGGAAGCTTTTTGTTTTACTTCTTCCGGCGTTACTCTCACCGCATCAGTGCCGCTGGGTTTGCCATACCGGACCGTTACCATCTCGAAAGGCACATGCGTATTTAGGACGTAATTCATAGAAGGGATGTCATTGTCCTGGTTGTACTCCCCCGGTTCAGGGTAATTGGAACCCAACCACACTACCCTCAGCTTATCTGCAATGGAAGGATCCTTCTGCAGGGCCAGGGCAACATTCGTTAATTTACCTACTGCAATCAGTGTAAGCTTCCCTTTTGCTTGCCTGGCGTTTTTGATGATGAAGTTAACTCCTTCGGCACCGTCGAAGCCGTTGTTGCCGGTATGAAGCATAATATCGGTAAACGACCCGTTGGCTCCCTTCAGGAGTGGCACCTTTCTTTCCTGTTTCAGGAGCTTTAGCACGCGCTCCGCCTCTGCATACTGTTCGTTTATGTCTCCGCCGTTTTTTGTGGCATTCACTGTGATGCCTTTTACATCGAAAGTGCCATCGTTCAGCAGCAGGTATGCCAGTGCATGCTGGTCATCCAGCTCATTGTTCGCGTCTGTGTCAAAAATCACCGGTATCCGGGAGGCAGATTGGGTACTGGCTTCCTTTCTGTTCGTGAAGCTGTAAATCAACAGCATACATCCTGACACGAGAACGAGTTTCAAAAGTGTTTTCATGGCTTTTTACCAATTATGTTTCAAAACAAAGTTTACTGGCCCTGCATAAGGCAGGGGTGTATTGGTACTCTTACTGCACTGCTATCTTCAGCACCACTTTTCGAACTGTTTCCTCTGTTACCATGGCGGCATGGGCGTCATCCGGGTAAAAGATGGTGAAGTAGCCGGCCGGCACGTCAAACCAGTTGTTTGTGGTGTCAGGGAAAAAAGCAGCATCGCGTTCTTCAATATACGGAATAACAGGCTGCGCACAAAAAGCAAGGCTTTTCCAGCCCATGTGGTCGGTGCCGGATATGACGTACTGTATATCAATGTATTTACGGTGCACTTCCAGCTGTGCCTCTTTCTCTGTTGTGCCGGTGCCTTCCGAAATAATGGCAAACAAGTCCCTTCCTTCAATAGCCTGCTGCCCCAGTGAGAGCGACATCAGGTCTGTTTCCTGTAGAAACCGGAAAGCCTTTGCAAACAGCGGGTGCAGGGTGTAGTACCGGTATGCGTTTTGTAGTGTGTCTAGTACCATGTTAGAGGGTTAGAAAGTTAAAGAGTTAGCTTGAATAGCAAAAAGTCAGGAGTCTTGTTACATGTTACGTGCTGTGAAATACATAAAACGAAAC
This sequence comes from Pontibacter brevis, assembly GCF_054779655.1. Taxonomy (NCBI): domain Bacteria; kingdom Pseudomonadati; phylum Bacteroidota; class Cytophagia; order Cytophagales; family Hymenobacteraceae; genus Pontibacter; species Pontibacter brevis. The sequence continues at coordinate 32,291 of NZ_BAAGXV010000011.1, read as the reverse complement.
GAACAAAACAGCCCTGCATAGTTGTTATAGATATTGCTAATTTTGCATAAATTAAGAGATAAGAATTGATCTACCCAGAGAACTTTGAAATAAAAATTGGATTTACACAGGTGCGCGAGATGCTTTTGGAGCTCTGCCTTAGCCCGCTGGGCCGCCAGTTTGTAAACCGCATGGCTTTCCTGAACCGGCACGACCTTGTTCAGCGGCTATTAGAACAAACAAATGAATTTAAACAGCTGCTGGAGTCTGATGCCGAGATTCCGCTGCAGCATTATTTTGATGTAACGGCCAGCTTGGACCGTGCCGCGATACAGGGAACCTACCTGGATGTACAGGACTTCTTCGAGATAAAGATGTCGCTGCGTACTATCCGTGACTCTCTGCGCTTTATATCCTCCGCTGAGGAAGGAAAGTACGAGTCTTTGAAAGCCCTGGGCGCCGGCGTGACGGTAGAGCGAAACCTGATTGCCGCACTGGACAAAGTGGTGGACGATGCCGGGGCTGTGCGCGACGATGCCACACCGGAACTGCAGCGCCTGAAGCGTGACCTGATTGCGCAGCAGGCGGTGCTCCGGAAGTCTATCACATCCATCATCAAGCACGCCAAAAACGAAGGCTGGACACCCGCTGATGTGGAGCCAACCATCCGGGGTGGCCGTTTGGTTATTCCGGTGCTGGCAGAGCACAAGCGGCGCGTAAAAGGTCTGATACACGATGAGTCTAACACGGGGCAAACGGTTTACATAGAGCCGGAAGCCATCTTTGGACTCAATAACGATATCAAAGACCTGACAAACGCTTACCACCGGGAGCTGATACGCATCCTGGTGGGGCTGACGAATACGCTGCGCAACCATATTCCGGAGCTGCGCAAGGCCTACCAATACCTGGGCCTGCTGGACTTTATCCGGGCCAAGGCGGCGTTTGCGCGCCGTGTGGAGGCGACGATGCCAAAGCTGCACAAGTACCCCTACATTAAGTGGAACCAGGTGATACACCCGCTGCTGTACATGGCGCACAGGCAGCTGGGCCGGCCAACCGTTCCCATGGATCTGGAGCTGAACCAGGATCAACGCATCCTGCTGATTTCCGGGCCTAATGCGGGCGGTAAGTCGGTGAGCTTGAAAACGGTGGGGCTGGTGCAGTATATGCTGCAGTGCGGTATGCTCATACCCGCAGCAGACAATTCGGAAGGCGGTATATTCCACGATATTTTTATCGATATCGGTGATGAGCAGTCTATCGAAAACGATCTGAGTACCTACAGCTCTCACCTCACGAACATGAAGAAGTTTGTGACGGTGGCTGATAAGAAAAGCCTCGTGCTTATTGATGAGTTTGGTACGGGTACAGAGCCGGTATTGGGTGGTGCCATCGCGGAGGCGGTGCTGCAGAACCTGAACGACAGCAAAGTGTATGGTGTGATTACGACACACTACACCAACCTGAAGAACTTTGCCGAGTGTAACCCTGGTGTGATAAACGGTGCCATGCGTTACGACCATAAGAACCTGCAGCCGCTTTACCAGCTGGAGATTGGCAAGCCGGGTTCTTCGTTCGCGATTGAGATTGCCCGTAAAATCGGTTTGCCAAAGCACATTGTGGACAAGGCCAGCAGCCTAGTGGGTAAAGATAAAATCCGGTACGACCGCCTTTTGGAAGAACTGGAGACAGAGAAGCAGGAGCTGGAGAAGAAAGTGCGCGAGGCGACCAAGCTGGAGGAGAAGCTGAAACGGAACGTGAAGGAGTACCAGGACCTGAAGAACTACCTCGAGGACAGCAAGCAGGACATTATGCGCGAGGCCAAAGGCAAAGCGAAGCTGTTGCTGAAGGATGCGAACCAGAAAATCGAATCCACGATTCAGCAGATCAAGCAGAGCCAGGCGGAGAAAGAGCAGACGAAGCAGGCACGGCAGCAACTGGAAAGCTTTGCCACCGAAGTGCGCAAGGAAGAGCCGCGTCCCGCACACCGGCGCGTGAGCAATGGCGCCATCAAAGAAGGTGACTATGTTTCGCTGGTAGGGCAGGACTCATCCGGACAGGTGGTTAGCATTAAGGGGAAAACAGCTGAAGTGCTTTTCGGTGGGCTGAAGACCATTGTGAAAGTAGATAACCTGGAGAAGCTAGACCGGCAGGCAGCCACGAAGCCAAAGAAAGAAAAAGCGGCGGCAGAAGGCTATACCCGCGGGATGAACATTACCCAGCGCATGGCCGACTTTGCCTCGACCATCGATATCAGGGGAGAGTATGCCGAGGACGCTCTAACGAAGCTTATGAACTTTACCGACGAAGCCATCATGCTGGGCATTCCGGAGATTAAGATTATCCATGGCAGGGGCAACGGTGTATTACGACAGGTAGTGCGTGATTACCTGTACTCTGTGCCGGAAGTGGCAAGTGTCGGAAATGAAGTAACGGAACGTGGTGGCGATGGTGCTACCCTGGCTGTGCTGAAGTAGTAGTAGGGATGTCATATCATCTATAAACAGCGAAGGCTCCTCATGAGGAGCCTTCGCTGTTTATGTACAGGTTTGTTTTACAAAAAGTATTCACTCAAAAAGTGAGAGCCAGGGAGAATTCTTATCTTTTTAATCTGAACTCAATGCCAGATTGAATGTACCAGAGTTCATCATCATCCAGTTTCGAGATAACAACTTTGTACTCGTCTTCTTTGTTTCTATCGAACACGATTACCCGCTCGTTATTTTCGAATTCCCACACACCTTCTACTAAAGTGTTGCCGTCGTAATATTCAGCATAAGTGCCGTCTTTATGAAATTTAGCCGTGTAGTTGCTCCATTCAATTGCGTTTGACTCTTCAAACGAATTTGTTTGGTCTTGCCCGTTATAATGAACTGCACTTCCTGTCCATACGCCAGCGGTCAAAAATGAAACATTTGGGGAAACAGTGTCCGCTTCCTCTTTACTACAGCTAAGTAGGGTAAGCATAAAGAAAAAGGCGAGCAGGAGGGGGATTTGTCTCAGGGTCTTCATAAGATGGTCATTGCACTTTAGTAGGTATGTTTGATGTATATTAATATTATGTAAGCAAACAGTATAACTTTATTGCGAATTGGTGGCTCTGTTATGTGTTGAGTTTAATTGTGTAGCAGTATATATAAAACACCTATATGAAGCAAGCAATGAGCCTGTATTTTAGTGGAGAGATTTGGATTATAAATAGAAGCTAAGTTTCCTTTACTGACTCTTGTTCCGGATTATACGGGTTGAATAGCTATAAATAAAAAAGGCTCCGAAGATGGAGCCTTTGAAATACTTAGGGGCGTGTAAATCTTATTTCGATGGGTGGGGCCTGTGGGCCAAACCAACCGGTACTCTCCAGGTGGAGTTCTGTTGCAGACAGCTCATTGATTGTCACCCTTGATTCGTAAGACTCTCCTCTGTCCAGTACAATTTGCTCCGGGTCTATGTCCGAAAATTCCCAGGTTCCCAGTATGGTGCGTCCGTATGTCTGGCGATACTCACCGTTGTCGTCAAACCTATAGGAGAATTCAGTTACGTCGAATTCAATTGAGTCGCGGAAGTACTGTGTGAAATCCTGGTTATCTACATATACCCTGGAGCCCTGCCATTCTCCTGCTGTAAGCAAAGCCTGATCTGAGGGTTCAGTATCTTCATCATTATTACAGCTTGTAAAAGAAATGAGGCATAACGTGGCGACGAAAAAATAAAAGGATCTGAATTTGTTCATTTTGTTTAGGATAAAGTGTTCTGAGCGAAGCTATATAGATAGGTACTTGCCAAAAGCCAATTATGTTGCTCTTTGTGTGCCTGCATTTAAACTTGTGTTACCCAACAGCGGGAGACGATGGCTGTGATTGGAACCTTCAGGTATATGAACTTAGCTACCTTTTAAAGCAAAAACAGCTCCTTCATGGGGAGCTGTTTATCTTGTGTGCCTATAGGGAATTACCAACGGGCACTATCTTTTTAAACGTATTTCAAAGGTCTGAATGTCGAAAACATCATCAGGGGAAAAGCCGAAGTCTTCCACATTGGCTTCCAGGTTTAACTCTGTTGCGCTGATTTTCTTAATACGGAATCTTTGCTCTGCATTGTCTTCGTCAGTCAGTACAAGCACCTGTTCATTATCCTCAAACCTCCATTTGCCGGATCCGGCAGTACCGCTACCGGACGCAGTAAAGTTGCCGTTTCTTTCAAAGTTAAATCTCCAGCCAGAAATATCTGTCTGCGCTTTTAACTCCTCCTTTATATCATTTGGCGCCAGTAATTCAATAAGTGTCCGGATAGGTGTGTTACTAACATAGATGGCATCTCCTTTCCATTCTCCGGAAGTTAAAAAGCCCACGTTAGGGGAGACATCTTCCTCGTCGTCTTTACAACTTGAAAGGGTAAGGGTGCACAATGCCATCATTAGCAAGGCAAATAGGTGTAGCTTTTTCATAGTATGTTTTAGTTTGAATGTTATACGTGTTCCGCCAGTATAATGTCTTTTAATTTCTTAACCGGGAAGAAGAGCAGAGCGTGTTCTTTCTCACCTTCGCAGGCATCAAAAGATTGGCGAATGCCATCACACCTGGCTTTACAAGTGCTGGCGTACAGATTTCTTAATTTTCCCTGTTGTTTTTTACCTTAATATTGTGGAAACGGTATTTTGAAAGAAAAGATGCTTCTTTTATACATTAACAGGAAAAGTACAAATTATAAAATGTTCACCTCCGGGTGCAGCTGTATGCCAAACTGCTGCTCCACAGATTCGATGATGTCGTATGCCAGTTGACGCACCTGCTCCCCTTTTGCGCCGCCATAGTTAACCAGCACGAGTGCCTGGTTCTTGTGTACCCCATAGTTTCCAAGCACTTTCCCTTTCCAGCCACACTGCTCTATCAGCCAGCCAGCCGGCACTTTTACAGTGGTGTCCGAAACAGGGTAGGAGGGCATTGTAGCATATTTTTCTTTTAACTGCTGATACTGCTCCAGCGGAATCTCCGGATTTTTGAAAAAGCTGCCGGCGTTCCCGATTTGTTTTGGATCCGGGAGCTTGCTCTGCCGGATATGGCAAACAGCTGCACTCACATCCTGAATACTGGGTTGCTGCACCTGCATCTCTTCCAGCGTTGAGGTGATAGCACCGTAGGAGGTGTTGAGGGTATGCTGCTTGTGCAGTTTAAAGGTTACGGCGGTGACTATGTACTGCCCCTTCAGTTCGTTTTTAAAGACACTCTCCCGGTAACCGAACTTGCAGGAAGCGTTATCAAACGTGTGTACTTCTGCTGTCTGCAAATGCACGGCCTCCAGTTCATGAAAGATGTCCTTCAGTTCTACACCATAAGCCCCAATGTTTTGCAGCGGAGCAGCTCCCACTGTGCCCGGTATAAGTGAAAGATTCTCCACTCCTCCATAGTTCTGCTGCAAGGCGTACAGCACAAAGTCGTGCCACACTTCACCGCCTCCGGCTTGAATAAAAACATGCGCCTCATCTTCATCCAGCACCCTTATGCCTTTGATGCCGTTTTGCAGCACCACCCCGTCAAAATCCTTTGTGAAAAGAAGGTTGCTGCCCCCTCCTAAAACCAGCTTTTCCTCCTGCCGGAGCTCCGGCATCTGTAAGAGCGTTTGCAGTTCCTCCACACTTTCGAAGCGAGCGAAGAGTTTTGCTTTGGCTTCAATGCCAAAGGTGTTGTAAGGTTTCAGCGGAAAATCAGGCTGCAGTTTCATAAGCGGATGTTTTCACAAAGGTAGCTCTGTGTGGTAAGAGTTAAAAGAGGTGCAGTGCAATTAGGCAGCCATCCGAAGGGATGGTTTATGTTAGCCCCTTTAACGGCAACAGGCTCCTTTGCATTGTCTGTTTAAGGAACGCCACCCACACTGAATATAAGCCTGTTTCAAATGAATCAGATAAAGGACAAAATGTTCTGGGCTGATAAAAACAAAAACCCGCTCCGGTATTCCGGAGCGGGTTTTTGAGGCAGGGGTGCTGTGGAGGTTATTTCTCCAGCACTATTTTCTGCGTGATGACTTTAGCGCCTGTCACGAGCCTGATGATGTACACACCGCGGGTCAGTCCCTCCGCGCTCAGCTCAAAGCTGCGCGTGGCATTGGCCTCTGCTGCGCCCTTGTAGAGGCTGCGCACCCTTCTGCCCTGTACGTCATACAACTCCAGCGACACTTCTCCTGCGTCTGTGAGCGTGAACTGCACAGTGGCGTCGGTGGTGAACGGGTTCGGGTAAGCTTTCAGCTCAGCCTCGTCCTGCAGTGGGCCTGCCAGTTCAGAGGCGCCAGTCAGGCCGGAACTTGTGGAGGCAGACATAACAGGGGAGAGCCTGCTTCCGGCTACCGGGGCCTCCATTCTTCCGTCAGGCATGGTCCAGGCCACAGCCATGTTGTCGCCCTGTCCTCCCTGCTTGTGCAGCACCTCGATGTAGTAGCGCTTGCCGGTCTCCAGGCGCACAGGGGCAGACTTCTGCGAACTGTACTTGTTCCACTGGCGGGCGTAGGTCCAGCCGGTTACGGAGGCAATCTTTCTCTTGTTGGAAGGATTATCATCAGAGCTCAGCCACAGCTCGGCGTTGTCATCACCGGCGATGTAGAAGGTGTAGTCCCCGGTCTGCGGAGGGCAGATGTAGCCCCTCACGCGGGCACCGTAGTTGTAACCCAGGCCGCTGGTCGTCTCTAATACTCTCAACTGGCTGGTGCTGCTAGGTGTCCTGTCCACTGGGATATCAGACACACTGCCTCCGGAAACACCGTCCCACTGCTCGCGCAGGATGCTGCCCGTAGCAGAGCAGGAAGTTGGTTCAGTTGGTTCAGTTGGTTCTGTAGGAGTCGGCTCAGATGGTGCCAGTGCTGCATCTGTTGTTCCGGTGTAAGGAGAAAGTCTGCTACCCGCTATTGGAGCCTCCATTCTTCCGTCAGGCATGGTCCAGGCCACAGCCAGGTTATCGCCACCTGCGGCTTCTTTGTGCAGGGCCTCGATGTAGTAGCGCTTACCTGCCTCCAGGCGCACTGCAGCAGACTTCTGAGAAGCATACTTGTTCCACTGACGGGCGTAGGTCCAGCCGGTTACGGAGGCAATCTTTCTCTTGTTGGAAGGATTATCATCAGAGCTCAGCCACAGCTCGGCGTTGTCATCACCGGCGATGTAGAAGGTGTAGTCCCCGGTCTGCGGAGGGCAGATGTAGCCCCTCACGCGGGCACCGTAGTAGTTGCCCACGCCGCTTGGTGCCTCAAACAGGTTCAGTTGACTGGTGCTGCTAGGCGCTGTGTTCAGTGGGATATCAGACACACTGCCTCCGGAAACACCGTCCCACTGCTCACGTAAAATCGAGCCTGTGGCTGAGCAGTTAGCCGCACTTGGATCAACAGTAGCAGTACTTACACTGAAGCTCTGGCGAACAGGGGTAGCGGCATTATAAGTAGTATTCCCACTTTGTGTAGCCTCTACTGTTACTGTTCCGCTGCCTGTTAAGGTGATGGTGCTGCCCGTGATTCTGGCTGGTCCGGATACAGTACTGAAAGACACCGGTAAGCCTGAAGATGCCGTCGCACTGATAGTGAAGTCAGCATCGCCGTACGTCTTGGAAGGAATAGACGGGAAACTGATAGTTTGCGACTGCTTTGTTATGGTTGTAGTAGAAGCTGCCTTAAAGAACGCAGGTGAACCCGTTAGCGTAATGCCTGAAGCAGACTGCCTTGAAGAGCTGTTGGTGGAAGCGTGGTTCCACTCAAAACGATCCACACTGGAAATACCCAAGCCTGATGGGAAAGAGTAAGAGGCACTGGCTGTTTCTCTGGTGTCTACCAGGGCTTTTGCCCACAGCACATAAACATAGTCTGTGCCGTTGCGGAAAGCGGCACCCTCTGTCTGGCTTGGTAAGTTAAGGGCTGCTGTACGGGAGGCGTCATAGGTGTAACCATCCAGAAGCAGGCTGAAAGTTTTTAAAGCTTTACCCTGGTCGGTCATTCTTTCACTTCCCGGAGCATCTCTTCTCATGTTTTCGTAAAAGCCCATGTTACCATACATTTTCGAAGTGGGTATGGTTGAGCCTGGAGCCGGGCAGTCATCGCTTTCACCAATAGTGAAGAAGTAAAGCTGCCTGATTGCATTCTTGTGAGCCTGCACCATTACTTTAAGCGCATAGTTACGCTGCATTTCATCAGAAGAGACGTGTATGTCTGCCGTGCGGCGGGTAACACCAGTCTCTGTTATGATGAACTCTTTTTTAGGGTAAGTAGAACCATTGTAGCCATACTTGTTCAAAGTGGCTTCCATCTCTTTTTTATGGTCTATTACCTTGTCAGCGGCATAGTCGGAGGTACGGGTATAAATCATGGTGCCATCCCAGTACTTAAGCGCGTGTTGTGGATAGTAGTGGTAGCTTACTACATCGAAATAGGCGCCACCCTTGTTCGGGTATTGAGAGGTAACGGCGCCGCCGTTCGGGTTGTCTGTATAGCGCAGGAGGGCATCCAGGTATTGTGAATAGCCAATACCTCCTGTGGTTACATAATCTTCAGGGCTGTACTTTTTAACTACTTCCCAAGTAATGCGCAGCATCCGCACATAATGGAAGAAGGGAGCTTTTGTGTTGTTTGACTCTGAAGGATAAGGGGCTCTTGTTAACCACTCTGAACGGTTTGCATACCCCAGGTCCGGCTCGTTTAGTACTTCCCAGAAACGGATGTAGTCACCGTATGTCTGGATGAGTTTGTACACATAAATTGCATAGTAATTGTTGGCGTTCACTGTGCCATCTGCATTCCAGATGGGCTCGTACATGTTGGCAAACAACTTCGAAGATTCTGTTCCGGTGTAAACTGTCTTATCACGGTGTGCATCTGAAGGACCCTCAATAAAGCAGGTGATTTCAGACATCCCGGATTTGCCTACATAGCCTCTGAAAGCGTCCAGACGAATACCATAGCCCCATCTTTCTACAAAGTGCTCCGGCAGGGTAGGCCTTAGAGAGCCTCCTCCGGCCTTGCTCATGACATCTACAAGTTTTTCATCAGTCCACCCGTTTCCAAAGGCACCCATGTTACTGCCTACCTGGAGTGCTCCAGAATAAGGTTTCACATACTCATTGGCGGTTCTGACTGGTATACTCTGCGAGTAGGACTGAAATACATAAAAATAACTTATCAGCAGGAGGATAAGCGAAGGTTTAGTAAAGAGTTTCATGTGTTTTAGGACAAATAAGGTTTATTGAACTATAGAAAGTTTGTTAAGGCTGGGGTGGCGGAGCGTTGCTTTACTGAAACTGGAAAATTGAACGGAATCAACGTAGCAACTGGTAATATATTAAAAACAGCTAATTAAGCTTTTTTAACAGAATCGTTATAATTAATTAATATAGATATAATGATGTATGAACACGGATTTTAATTGGATTTATCAGGTAAAGTTTTGCTGTCTCATAAATTATTTGAAGTAAAATGTACAAGAGAACTGTTCTGTGTTAGCTAACCAAACTTGTATTTTATGAATGATATAAGCTTGTGTGGTTTAATATTATAAAACAAAACTTATATCAAAAAACAACTTCAAAAATATTTTTCGAAAAACGGTGCAAAAAATGGTAAAATCCACAAAGTCCTTAATATTAAAATAGAAATAATATTGCAGGTTTCGTAGTACCTGATGAATAACTAGGAGAATTAAGGTGTATGTGTTTTTTCATATTGAGGTAGTTGGTTTTGAATTGTGGGTTCTTGAAACGTTTTCATATAGCATGTAAGAGCGGTGAGACAGTGTGCTATTATATAAAACAAAGAAGGAGAAAAGCAGAAAGTCAGTTTGTGGGGCCTGTAAAAACAAGCTTTACTAATTGTGCTATAAAACCGACCTTTTGAAGCTTCATTTGCAGCAGAAGAAGAGCTTTGAGCCTTGTAAAAAGGTAACTCTTCTTCAGGCAGTGCGTAAAAGGAAGGCTGCCGATCTGATGGTAACTTTGTTTTATGTAACCAGCTATTCAGTCCCATTATATACCTAATTGTGTTGGGGCCATCGCCGTTGTTACCAGTTGGGTGGCTAAGTCCGGAGTTCTGTACATGCTGAATCGTCTTTTTAATGCCAAAGTTCTGGCAGCCTATTAGGAATAATTATGCCAGTAAAGGCAACCTTTTATAACTTCCTAAATGTCAATGGTATGTATGCATAAGGCTGTGGGAGGCGAAATGTAGGAAAGCAGCAGGATTGTAGACATTTTCCTCACTTTGTAGAAAGCTACCCCATTTTGTTATATAAATATGGTTCGCAAACAGTGCAAAAAAGCTCTGACAGGTGCGCATATTTTCTTATAATGGCAGTTTAAACATTGGTTTTAGAAACAAATTTTCAAGAAAGAGAGGGTAAAACTTCTGAATTGTGATCCAGGCAATCTGAAACCACTTTAATCTTTTGCTGCAAACGGTGCAATTTTTGCTGAAAGGAACGGGCGGGGTACGTTGTTAGCCCGGAAAAAACGGGAGGCAGGGAAAGCCTGTAAGGTCAGCCTACGGCTTGAAAATTTATGCCAACATTCTTTAAGTAAAAATGCGATTCAGGGGCAGTTTCTGGCGTAGTAAGCTTTCTCTTATACCTCTTCTCCTGGTCTGAAACCCAAACGCCTGGCGCGCTTCTCCCAATTGTTTCTTGCCCATGTCTGCAGGTCTGCGACCTGATCCATCTCATCTATGATCTCCATGCCGAGCAAGGTTTCGATGATGTCTTCAATGCTGATTAATCCTGCCGTGCCGCCATACTCGTCCACCACCAGGGCAATCTGGTCCTGCTTTTCCAGCAGTCGGTTAAAAAGGGTAGGAATAGGCATATGTTCTGGCACCACCTGAATTTTTCTGGCGATGGTGCGAAGGGGAAGTGCTCCGTCGTTGTTGATGAGCTTATACATTACCTCATCCTTCAGCACATAACCAGATACATCATCTAAGTTCTCCTTATAAATAGGGATGCGTGAGAAGCGCAGGTCCGGGAAACTTCTGAAAAAATCGATGATGGGCATATCTTGCTGCGCACTTACCATGACGGTGCGTGGCGTCATGACATGGCGCACCATTATTTTGTTAAACCGGAGGATGTTCCGGATGATCTGCGACTCTCCCGTCTTAAAAATTCCTTCTTTTATGCCTATCTCTGCCATGGCTGTAAAGTCAGCCCGGCTAAGTACACTGCGGTTTTTTTCGTTTTTGAGCCGCCGCGTTATGAACTGAGACAGGATGATGATAGGGTACAGCGGCGAATAGATCATGATCTTGAGGGTGCGAATAGTGAAGGGAGCCAGCTGCCTCCAGTGGTTGGCACCTATGGTCTTGGGTATGATCTCAGAGAAGATAAGGATGATAATGGTCAGGACGCCTGAGGTGATGGAGAGGTAAGCATCTCCCCAGATGGCCTGTGCCTGTGCTCCTACGCCTGCCGCTCCAATGGTGTGGGCAAAGGTGTTGAGGGTTAGAATGGCGGCCAGTGGACGGTCAACATTATTTTTAAAATTCTCCAGGTCTTTGCCCAGGCTTGGATCTTCCTGAGCGGCTATGCTGATGTAAGAAGGGGTGATGCTGAGCAGGACAGCTTCGAGTACGGAGCATAGAAACGAGAAAAAAAGTGCAATAGATAAGTATAGTAAAAGTAAACCCATTGGTTTGACTACGTGGAATAGTAAAAAGCGAATAGCGACAGTCTAAAACAGAGGCAGCCGCAAGGGCGGCAGCATGAATCAATGTACTATGCGGAGGACTGGCTCAGGAAGTGGCTGGTGCGTTTCACTATCTATTGTAAAGTACCCCACCATGCTCGGTCCGTAACCTAAGTTCAGCTCAAACAGCTTGTTTTGTTCAGGCAGCATAGCAATTACCTCCTGGCGAAGTTGCTTATAATACGCTACCAGTTCTTCGAGTCGTTTCTCCTTATCGTTTAACTTCCTGCTGAAGCTTTCTTCTGAACCTGTCTGCTCAGTGTCCTGGCTGTTCGGGGAGAAGTCGGGACCGATGCTTTGCAGCGAGAGTAGTTCAACCTCCAGCAGGCGCATAGCATGCTCTACGTCCAGGTAAGTTTTTATCTTCTCCTCCAGCGGTACCAGCGACTCATCAAGGTACTCTACAAGATTTTCCATTTGTTCTTTTTTGTATAAAGGTGATACAAGATGTCATGCCTGATGCCGGTAAAAGCCTGGCAACAGGCTTTTACCTTAAAAACGAAGATAAATGCGGCCAGGTTTGAACAAAAAACACCCAAATAAGAAGGTGCTGACTATCAGCTACAGCCAGTGAAAGAGTTTGCGAAGCAGGGGCAAACGGTTCAGGTAAGGCGGGTAACGCAGGGGCAGGTCGAGCCATGTGCCACGGTGCAGTACGCTCTTCTGGTGCGAGAAGGCATCGTAACTGCTTTTGCCGTGGTAGCTGCCCATGCCGCTTCCGCCCACGCCCCCGAAGGGCAGGTTGGGGTTAACCAGGTGTGAAACTGTGTCGTTGATGCACCCGCCCCCAAACTGGGTGCAACGCAGCACCATTTGCTGCTTTTTCTTGCTGGAGGAGAAGAAGTACAGCGCCAGTGGATTTTCACCTCTGTTTACAGTTTCTATGGCTTCCTGCAGGTTTCTGTAGGTTAGCACAGGCAGGATAGGGCCAAATATCTCCTCCTGCATCACCGGGTGCTCCCAGCTCACCTGGTCCAGCAGGGTTGGTGATATGTACCGTTGCTGCGCATCTGTTTTCCCACCTGCACGCACAACACCATTCTGCAGGTAAGCCTGCAGCCGCTCAAAGTGCCTGTCGTTAACAATGCGGGCAAAATCAGGGCTCTTATCCGGTTCGTCGCCATAGAAGTCAGTAATGCATTGGGAAATGAGTTGTACCAGTTCCTCCTTTACCTGCTCATGCACGAGTAGATAGTCCGGGGCCACACAGGTCTGGCCCGCATTCAGAAACTTACCCCAGGTGATGCGGCGGGCTGCCAGTTCCAGATCCGCATCTTCGGCTACAATGGTCGGGCTCTTTCCGCCCAGTTCCAGTGTAACCGGCGTTAGGTGTTCTGCCGCAGCTTTCATAATTATCTGCCCTACCCGTGTGCTGCCCGTGAAAAAGATGTGGTCGAAACGTTGTGCCAGCAGGTGCTGTGTTGTTTCTACGCCGCCCTCTACAGCTGCAATATAACCTTCATCAAAGTTCTCTCCGATGAGTTTTGCAATAACTGCAGACGTGTTGGATGCCAGTTCAGAGGGCTTGAGGATAACACAATTGCCTGCGGCCATGGCCCCTATAAGGGGCGTCATCAGCAGGTTGAAAGGGTAGTTCCAGGGCCCTATGATGAGGTTGACACCGTAAGGGGAGGAGTAAATGTAGCTGCGTGACGGAAAGTTTATGTGCGAATCCTTCACCCGCCTGCGCTTCGCCCATTTTTCTGATTGCTTCAGCGTGAGCTTTAATTCTGTTTCCACAAACCCCACCTCACTGATGAACGACTCAAACTCGGGTTTGCGGAAGTCGGCATACATGGCGTCAAAAAGTTCCTGCTCATACTTCCTGATTGCCTGCTGCAGCTTCCTGAGCTGCTCTTTGCGGAACGGCAGTTCCAGTGTTTTCCCGGTAGCGAAGAAAGCACGCTGCTTCTGAACCAGCTGCTCTATGCGCTGCCGGTCGCTTGCCATAGGAGAGGCTGTGGTATGAGCAAAGTTTTGTAAGGCCATTGTGCTAAATCTTTTGTTTAAAACACAGGAAAAGTAGATTAATGTAGGTAAATAAAACCGTACCAGAAAGTTTTGCGCTGTATATTTTACACCAGATGCTTCCTCTAAATTTGTATCTTTGATGGAGGCCACCAGGTGGCCTGGAAGACGAAAAGCCACACTATGAAAATAATTGAATGCCCCCGCGATGCCATGCAAGGCATCAAAGCGTTTATACCGACAGAGCAGAAAATCGCATACATCAACCAGCTTTTAAAGGTAGGTTTCGACACGATTGACTTTGGTAGTTTTGTCTCGCCCAAAGCCATTCCGCAGATGCGTGATACTGCCGAGGTGCTGGCCAACCTGGAGCTGGAGGAGACAAACTCTAAACTGTTGGCCATTGTTGCCAATGTGCGTGGAGCCGAGGATGCCGCCCAGCACCGGGAAGTAGCTTACCTTGGGTTTCCGCTTTCAGTATCGGAGACATTTCAGCAGCGCAATACAAACAAAAGCATAGCAGAGGCCATGCAACAGCTGGCCCGGATCCAGGACATCTGCCACAAGCACGGCAAAATCCTGGTAACCTATATCTCCATGGGCTTTGGCAACCCATACAACGACCCATGGGGTGCGGAGACGGTGATAAAATTTGTGGAGGAATTGCACCGGCTCCAGGTAAAGATTATTTCTTTGTCTGATACCATTGGCGTTTCAGATCCGGCCAATATCACCTACCTGTTTCAGCATCTTATTCCATCGTTTCAAGACATTGAGTTTGGGGCGCACCTGCACACTACCCCCTCCACCTGCCAGGAGAAGGTGGAGGCTGCCTACCAGGCCGGTTGCCGCCGCTTTGATGGTGCCGTAAGGGGGTATGGGGGTTGCCCTATGGCAAAAGACGAACTGGTTGGGAACATGCCTACTGAAAATTTGATCGCTTACTTCGAAAATATTGGTTTAAATTTGAACCTGAACAAAGCAGCGTTTGCATCCGCAATGACCCAGTCGGGCGCTGTGTTTTCCTAACTATGGCAAGAAGAATAATTGTAGATATATTTATTCCGTGTTTTGTAGACCAGCTTTTTCCGGAAACAGGCATGAACATGGTGAAGGTGCTGGAGAAAGTTGGTTGTGAGGTAAACTACAATCCAAACCAAACCTGCTGCGGTCAGCCTGCTTTCAATGCCGGTTTTTTTGACGAAGCCCGGGAAGTGGCCAACAAGTTTCTGGATGATTTCTCAAATGAAACTTCCCATTACATTGTAGCCCCGTCTGCCTCCTGCGTGGGTATGGTGCGCAACGCCTACCAGGATATTTTCGTGAAATCTTCGAAGCTTGTGAAGTACCGCGCCATGCAGAAGAAGGTGTATGAACTGACGGAGTTTCTGACAGATGTGCTGGGAGTGACGGCTATACCGGGCGCTGCCCTACAAGGAAAGTTTACGTACCACGACTCCTGCAGTGCCCTGCGCGAATGCGGCATCAAAGAGGGGCCCCGCGCCCTGCTCAGTAAGGTACAGGGGCTGGAAATGGTAGAAATGGAGGATAGCGAGACTTGCTGCGGCTTTGGTGGTACCTTCGCCGTAAAGTTCGAGGCTATTTCCACGGCCATGGCCGAGCAGAAGGTTGAGAATGCCATTGCCACCGGTGCCGACTACATTGTGTCAACGGACAGCAGCTGCCTGATGCATCTCGAAGCTTATATTCAGAAGCAGAACAAGCCGATTAAGACGATGCACATTGCGGACGTGCTGGCCAGTGGGTGGTAAGTTCGTGAGCCGCTATAAAACAGAGAAGGCCTGGGCAAATACTGCTCAGGCCTTCTTTAATTAGAATTAGTACTTGCTTCTTACTAAGCCTCCGGCATGATGCGCACCACCAGACCATCCAACTCGGGGTTTACCCGCAGCTGGCAGCTCAGGCGGCTGCTTTCAGTGGCGTGCGGAAGCGTTTCCAGCATATAAGCCTCATCGTCGCTCATTTCTGGTAATTCGCCGCTCTGCAGCACCTCCACGTGGCAGGTGGCACAGATGGCCATGCCACCGCATACGGCCTGCACCTCAAACTCATTTGCTTTGAGCACTTCCATCACCGAAAGGCCCATGTCCGTCGGAGCTTCAAGGGCGATGCGCTCGCCGTTGTCCTGCTCCACATAAATGTTTATTGAATCTGTCATGCCTGTAGTTCCTGTATACCGTTCACAGTGGTGTATTTCAGTACAAACTTCTTGCCTGGGTTAATGATGTTGTACGCACTCTGCGCCATCAGGGCCGACTCATGGAAACCACACAGGATAAGCTTCAGCTTGCCAGGGTAGGTGTTAATGTCGCCGATGGCGTATACTCCCGGTATGTTGGTAGAGTAATCCTCTGTGTTCACCACAATGGCGTTTTTCTCCAACTCCAGTCCCCAGTTTTCTAAAGGCCCCAGCTTTGGCACCAGGCCGAAAAGCGGGATGAAGTAATCTGCCTCTATCTCAAGCGGAGCTGCATTGTCTACGACCACCGTTACCTTCTCCAGGCTATCACCTCCGTGCACTTCCGTCACGTTGGATTTCAGAATCAGGTTAAGCTTGCCTTCCTCTGCCAGGCTTACTACTTTTTCAGCCGACTCAGGGGCACCCCTGAAAGTAGTGCCACGGTGCACCAGCGTCAGTTCCTTACACAGGCCGGACAAGTAAATAGCCCAGTCAAGTGCGGAGTCGCCACCACCGGCCAGCACCACACGCTTGTCGCGGAAATGCTCCGGGTCGCGCACCATATACGTCACACCATTGCCCTCGTACTTCTCCAGGTTCTCGATGGCAGGCTTGCGGGGCTCAAAAGAACCCAGGCCACCGGCTATCACCACCACCTTGCAGGCTATCTCCGTGCCATCTACTGTGGTTACTATAAAAGACCCGTCTTCCTGCTTGTCCAGGTGCTCCACACGCTCACCCAGCGTAAAAGTAGGGTGGAA
Source organism: Pontibacter brevis (assembly GCF_054779655.1). NCBI lineage: Bacteria > Pseudomonadati > Bacteroidota > Cytophagia > Cytophagales > Hymenobacteraceae > Pontibacter > Pontibacter brevis. The sequence continues at coordinate 15,690 of NZ_BAAGXV010000011.1, read as the reverse complement.
AGGTGCTATCTGCTGCTCCAGGTTTTTAATCAGGTCGCCCGCTAATACTTCAGGGAAACCAGGTATGTCGTATATCGGTTTTTTAGGGTATATCTCAGAGAGCTGACCGCCCACGGCAGGCAGTGCGTCCACTACATGGCAGCGCATCTTCAGAAGGCCTGCCTCAAATACGGCAAACAAGCCTACCGGGCCAGCCCCTACGATGCATATATCAGTTGTTATTCTGTTCATTACGTTAATTTTTGTTGCAACAAATGTTGTGGAGGCAAATTTAATATTGAAATGGCAGCTTACACAGAAAAATTCAGGTTTTATCCGGCTTCTGGTTTTGCCTCAGTACAATTTACAGCTTTTATCCCTGCTCCTGTACAATTTCCTGCAGCCGCTTCGCATTAAAGGCAGCGTAGCCCGACTGGTCATTGTCAAAATATATGTATACCTGTAAGCCTTGGTTCTTCCAGTTGAGGCAGTTGCCTGCCCACCACCGCAGGGTCTCTTCACTGTAGCTGCCGGAGTATTTTCCCTCCGGCCCGTGCAGCCGCACATACACAAAGTCTGCCGTTACCTCCATCGGCGACATGTGCCATTCCAGTTCATAAATACAAAAAGCGGCATTAAAGTTTCGAAGCAGGTCCAATACTTGCGGATTGTACCAGCTGTGATGCCGGAACTCGAACGTATACTTGTAGTAGGGGGGCAGCAGGGTCAGGAAATCACGTAGCCGGTCAACATTTACGCTCCAGCCCGGGGGCAACTGAAACAGGATAGGGCCTAGTTTCTCCTCCAGCGCGTTTACGTTGTTAAAAAAACGGGCAATGCTTTCCTGCGGGTCCTTCAGCTTTTTCATGTGCGTGATAAAGCGGCTGGCTTTCACCGCAAAAAGAAAGTCGTCGGGCACAGAGGCGCGCCAGTTGCCAAACGTTTCGGCAGAGGGGAGTTTATAAAAGGAGTTGTTTATCTCCACACTCCTGAAAAAGCGCGTGTAATAATCCGTGAAACCTTTCTGCTTTACCTCCGGGGGGTAGAAGGTCCCCATCCAGTGTTTATAGTGCCAGCCTGAAGTGCCAATGTGAATCTGTTGTTCCATGCGTCTGTGCCATAAGTTAATTCAGGGGTTATACTTTTATAGAACCACCTTAGTTTGCAGGGGCCGGATTCTGTGGTTCTGAATGCAGGCAGTGAAGACGCAGAATAGGATACCTGGAAAGGGAAGAATAAAACATGGCACCTGGGGGCTTCGTTATAACAGGTAAATATTTGACTTAAAAAACGAAAGCTATGAACAGAAACGATGATAATAACAACCGCTCATACCGCAACCACTACGCCGACTTCAACGAAGACGGGTCGCGCCGTGAAAGGGGGCAAGGCGATAGCAACAACAGAAACAACCAGGTAAACCATGAACAATATCGTTCGTCTAACCGTGACAGGAACAGTGAGTTCACCAGCTACAGAGACCGTCACAACGAGGGCAGCCGCGACGATGATTATAGCCGCTCTACCTTCGGGGCAAGTGCACAAGGCGATTACAGCGGAGGCACCCGCTATGGCGAAGGCGGCAGCACCTACGGCGGTGGTTCTGCCTACGGCCACTCTAACTACGGCTCATCCCGCATGCAGGGCCCACGCAATTTAGGCGGGGACAGAAACCAATCTGAGAATGTGCGAAACGGTTACGGAAACTTTGCAGATTACAGCAGCCGTAACTACGGTAGTTTTGCTGACGGCAGGGACTACAACGACTACGTAAACCGCAACAATGAGTCCCGCCACCGTGGAGGCATTGAAAGATCCGGAAACAGAGGAACCGACTTTGGAGACACTGGCCGTGGCAGCACCGGGTATGATAACAGCTTCGACGAGTACAGGCATACAGGCTACGGCTCTACAGGCTACAACAACCGCGACGAAGACCGCATGAGGGGCACCTCCGGCCGGAACAGCTACAGGGGCTCAGACCAGGAAGGCAGATCGGCTTACGACCGTGACTATGACCAGCGGGGAGAGAGAAGAGACAGTGACTTTGACAGAAGCCGCTATAACCGCGACCGCCGCGACAGATAGAAAAACAGGAGAAATGCCCGCATCATACGCGGGCACTTCTTTTTGAAGGCTTCGGGTGACAGCGATGTAAACTGAAGCTACCGTGCTCCGTTAGAGTAAGAAGTAAATGAATTGATAACCTAAACAAAACTAAAAACACTATGGAAAGAAACGACAGAGACCGCTACTACACAGGTGGCTACAGCGACAACAGGTACGATTACGACTACAGCAATAACAACAACAGAGACCGCTACGACCGGTATGATGACGATAGAAACGACCGGTATAACAGGTATGACCGCAATGACCGCTACGACCGGGAGGAAAGACCGGGACGAGAACTGAAGCAGCAGTTTGAAAGGGAATACCAAAGCCATCACAACGACCGCTATGCTGATAATGCCCGTTTCGGTGACAGGGACAGTTCGCGTGACTACCGCAACCGCGACTATGACATGGAGCGCAACTACTACAGCAATACAAGAGGCGACAGGGGGACCCTTGGTAACGTTCGGCAGGGCTACGGAATTTCTGGCTTTTCAGGTACCTCAGACCGCTATGACAGGATAAACGACATGCAGCGAAACAGAAGCGCGCAGAATGACCAGGGCTATGGCAGTGGCACGATCGGCGGCTACAGTGGCTCACGTTATGGTGGCTCTAACTACAGTGCGCATGGCGATTTCGGCGGTTCTTCCAACTACGGATCTATGAGTGGAAGCGGGGGCGACATGGATAACCTGTCAAACTCATCAGGATATGGCAGCTCTTCTTACTCAGACAGGGGGCAGCCAGATTACAGCACACGTAACTTTGAAGACAGATATGGCGCTGGTACCGGAAGTACATACGGTGAAAGTGCAGGAAATATCAGAGGCAACTCCTCAGATAATTACGGGTATGGCTCCAGAAGCCAGGGAACATCCGGGTACAGCGGCCGGTCTATCCTGGATGAAGAACGTTATTCATCCAATTCAGACCGGGGTGGCTATGTGAACAGAGACCGCAACCGTGACTACTAATTAAGCTGGTTCAAGTATGCAGGTAATGAGCTGTAGTGCCTTTTTTATCCCCGTACTTGGCAGTCATGTTTTTAGGGAAAGCCTGCCTCTCTAGGTAGGCTTTTTCTATGTTTTCTTGCCAGGAGTATTTCCTGCTGTAGTTCTGGAGAGAACTGTAGTAGCGGCGAGGTACAATCTCTTTAGAACTAAGGGTTGCTTTACGAATGCAGGGTAGGCCTGTCCGAAGGAGTTGTATCTTGTAAGGCCTCTTCCAGGGTATCGGCTTGGGTGATGATTTTTTCCAGGCCAAGTATAGAAAACACGTTCTTAATTTTGGGCTGTAAGCCACAGAAGATAATCTTGATTTTCTTTTCTGTGCAGGCGTGCAGGGAGGACAGGAGCACACCGACACCTGCAGAGGAAATGTAGTGTAATTCCTGGCAATCGACCAACAGATACTCAAAAGAAGCCTGTACAGTGTTAGAGAGCGCATCGTCTGCTGCAACAGCTGTGTTTGCATCCAGTTCTCCTGCAAGCTGGATCACGGCTACTTTATTTAGCTGCTCCACTTTTACGTGAAAAGGCTGAGCGCCGTACTCTTCCGCTGTCTTTTTCATATACTGCTAAACCTGTCTTCTTCAATATCATGTTTCTTCGTTGCCACTCCTGTTTGAGCTAAACATACAGTGTCCGGATGCATTAGCTTAAATCGCCTCAGGAAGCGCCTGCGTTGCTCAAAAATGCAATTTTATGGAAGCCCTGAGGAAAATGAAAAAACCTAGCCTGAAACAAATATAGCCACTCAGAATGAGCAAAAATGTAGCGGTTTATACTTAATCATACTAGGTTTATTACGTAAAGTGCTGGTACGAACTGGTAAATTAAGTGCGCATGGCCATATATTTAGCAATATAGATATAGGTAAATATTCTTTTTCTGTTCTTAAAGTTCAAAAGCAGGCAGTATGTACGCTGGCAGAGGATAAGCTCTGTTTGTTTTTAAACAGGCAGAAATGACAAAGACATTATATTTGCAGGTACAAGTTTTTCACAGCACCTGTTTCCCGGATGCCTAACTACGCAAATAAACTGACATTTTAAAGTAACTATGGTAAGATTGGTTCTCACTGATGACCACAAAATAGTAAGGGAAGGTATCAAAGCATTGTTAAACCAGGACAATTCTGTGCAGGTGGCCGGGGAGGCTGCCAGCGGCAAAGAACTACTGGAATTCCTCGCGCACACGCCTGTTGATATCGTGATGCTGGACATCAGTATGCCTGATATGGATGGCTATGAGACTATGAAGTTGCTTCGCAAAAATTATCCGGACGTTAAGGTACTTGTACTTTCCATGATGGATGATGAGCGGCATGTGCATCAGATGTTGGAGGGTGGGGCCGCCGGTTACCTGTTGAAGAACACCAGTGTGAACGAGATGCTGTCTGCTATACAGCTGATAGCAGGTGGAATACAGTATGTCAGCCCTGCACTAACTTTAAACCTGCTGCACAGGGTTAAGAAGTCTCCGCAGTTTCTCTTTAACCAGGGGAACGGCAAAAAAGCATATAAACAACTTTCGAAGCGGGAAACAGAGGTACTGCAGCTCATTTCTGAAGGACACACCAATGCGGAAATATCAGAGGTGTTGTTCACCAGTAAACGAACCGTAGAAACACACCGCCAGAACCTGCTCGAGAAGACCCAAACCAAGAATACTGCCGCCCTAATCAAGTTTGCTGTTCTGAACGGCATCATCTCCTGAAGAGAAAACACGCCTCCACGCCTCTCCAGGAATGAACTCCTGCGCGTTTGCTTTCCCGCCTTGTGCTGTTAAAGCACCTCTGTTTGCAGCTCAGAGAATGAAGCCCGGGCCTGGTCCGAAGCTCTTCTCTTTTACGCTGCCCTCTTTGTCTTTCTTTTAAATGAGTGGCTAAGGCCATTTGGTGCTGTGTATTAAAAGCTAAGCACAGGCTGTTACAGGTGGTGTGGCCAAGTTTAGCCAGCGTTCGTGCTTTCAGGCGCACACATTTCTATATTAAATTCGTTTTTAATAGTACAGGCAGGTTGCTGTTGTATGTTGTTTGTGTAGAAAGAGGTGCAGGATGCACCATGCATGCCAACAAATAAAAAAAATACTGTACTATGAAGAATCGAACTGTAAACCGGTTGCTATATGCTGACAACGTGGACATGGGCGGAGTGCCTGTGCGGCAGCCATTACCTACGCAGCAGGTAGAGCAAATTGACCCCTTCCTGTTACTGCACCATCATGTTACTGAGGTGCCTGAGGGGGCTGTGCCGCACTACTCAGGTGTAGGACCACATCCGCACAGGGGGTTCTCTCCTGTTACATTCGTTTACAAGGGTGGTGTGCACCACCGCGACTCCCGGGGCAATAACAGTGTGGTGTACGAAGGAGGCACTCAATGGATGAACGCAGGAATGGGCGTGGTGCATAGCGAACGCCCGCCTGCTGATATACATGAGCGGGGAGGGGTACAGGAAATTATACAATTATGGGTGAATGTGCCAAAGGCCCACAAAATGAACCAGCCGGAGTATACGCCGCTACAGGCAGAGGAAACACCGGTACTGGCACTGGAGGGCGGCGGCATACAGGTGAAAGTGGTGGCAGGAACCTTCGGGGAAATTCAGGGGCCGATAAAACCACCCACCTCTGTGCTGGTGCTCCGCATCGAGATGAAGCCAGACGCTACTTATGCGTTTCCGATTCCGGAGCAACATAATGCTTTCCTATATCTCCTGGATGGGAAAATCAGGTTGGAAGGCTATGGAGATGTGGAGGGGCACCACCTTGTTCAGCTAAACCGCGACGGGGAAGGGTGCACCATCACGGCAAAAGAACCCACACGTATTTTGCTGGTAGCAGGCATGCCTTTAAACGAACCGGTTGCTTCTCATGGCCCTTTTGTGATGAACAACCAGACAGAGATTCTGCAGGCCATGCGCGATTACCAGCAGGGAAAGATGGGAATGCTGGTGGAGGATTAACGACGGCATTATAAAAGAGGGAACGTAGAAGTTTCACTGCAACAGGTCTGATTGCGCGGGGGGTGTTTAATCCAACCGGAGCCAGTCATAAGCTGCTTCCAGCGAGGAAAACTGTGCCAGTTCCACAGGAACATTATGCTCTTTGGAAATTTGTTCCATGATGTTTTCAAACGAGATATAATTGAAAACATCATCGGTGAGCACGCGGGCAATCCGCTGAAGGTTTGAGGATTTGAAGAGTGGGCCGATTTCGCGCTTTATCCATTGTTGATCAGCAAAGGGGATAGTATCCAGCAGACGGGAGTCTGTCAGCCAGAGTGACACGCTTTCTTTGATGATAATGTCCTTCATGGCAGCAACGCCTTCCCTGTACTCAGCGCTGGTTACGTTCCGAAGCCATTTGGAATGCAACAGCTGTTCTTCCTTCTTCAAGGATATCGAAAGGTAATCGTGTACTTCAGTAACCATATTCATCACGTTCGCTGACGAATATAGTTAAAAATAGCTATATAACAATAAATTAAGCTACAGAGGCTAGGAGAAGGAAGCAGGCTAAAGGTCTCAGACCTTTTCAGTAGCACGTTGTTTATTATCTGAAGTCAGAAATAATAGATAACTTGTCTTTATGTTTGTTCTATCTTGTTTGAAGGCTGAGCAGGTGCTTTGTCCTGTTGGATTCCCTTTATGATGCATCTTATGCCTTTACCTGTTTAATCTTTTAGCTTTATACTATGGCGAATATAAAACTCTATATTAAGAACATGGTCTGCGACCGCTGTAAAAGGGTAGTAGCAGAGGAACTCACTAATCTGGGCTATACTGTATTACAGGTAAGTTTAGGCGAGGCAGAACTTGCCACCACAGGCAAAGAAGTTGACCTGGAGCAGATACGCACTGTAATGCATGACAATGGTTTTGAGCTACTGGATGATCGCAAAACGAAGCTTATCGAGCAGGTAAAAGTAGTTATCATAGAGCTGGTGCACCAGGGCGAGGAGGCAGAGCTGCAGGTGAATACCTCTGATTATATAGCCGAAAAAGTAGGCCTTGACTACAACTACCTTAGCAACCTGTTTTCCTCTTTCGAGGGCATCACCATTGAAAAATACCTGATCCTGCAGCGCATAGAGCGGGTAAAAGAGCTATTGGTGTACAATGAGTTAAGCCTGAAGGAAATTGCCTATAAGCTGGGTTACAGCAGTGTCGCACATTTATCCAACCAGTTTAAAAAAGTGACCGGCCTCACACCGAGCCATTTTAAGCAGGTAAAAGCTGAGAAACGGAAAACAATAGACAGGGTACAGGAGTAGGTTCCGGTCCCATAAATGAAAGGAGCGTGATGGGCAGAAAGGGGCCTGTCACGCTTTTTTTGTATCTGAGCTTATCGCTGCCTTATGCTGTAAATTTAACCATTGTAGTGTAATGGGTAAAAAGAAACCCACACCCGCCAGCGGTGAAGCATGGCAGATGTGGGTAAGGGACTAAACTATAAACTAAAAACTAAAGAGAATACACTGTTCAGGCCCGGGAAGTAGCCAGTTCCTTTTCTACGTTAGGGAGAGGTACTTCTATATCATTCAGACTTTCGTCATGCTGGCTCAGGTCAAGGCCCTCAAACTCCTCCTCAGCTGTTACGCGAAGCGGCGAAATCAGATCTGTTATTTTCAGAAGCACCCAGGAGCCCCCGAAAGCAAATACAGACACAGCTATCAAAGCCAACAGGTGAACGATGAATAGGGTGGTTTCACCGAAGATGAGCCCGTTACCTGTTTCGTTACCTGGGTTCACAGCCTGGCTTGCGAATACACCTGTCAGCAGCATCCCTACCATTCCGCCAACACCGTGGCAAGGGAACACGTCCAATGTATCGTCGAGGCTGGTACGTGTGCGCCAGTCTACCACTATGTTACTAACAATAGCGGCAATAACACCAATGGCCAGGGAGTGCGGTATGGTTACAAATCCAGCGGCAGGCGTGATAGCCACAAGACCAACAACGGCACCAATGCAAGTACCCATAGCGGAAGGCTTGCGCCCTTTGATTGCATCAAAAAATATCCAGGCAATGGCTGCGGAAGCGGAGGCTGTAGTGGTGGTAGCCAATGCTACAACGGCCAAAGCATTAGCGCCCAGCGCCGAACCTGCATTAAAACCAAACCAGCCAAACCAAAGCAGCCCGGTTCCCAGCATGACGTAAGGAATGTGTGCCGGCTTGTGGTGACTAGCGTCGCGGCGCCTTTTCAGGAAAATGGCAGAAGCAAGCGCAGCCCAGCCAGCCGACATGTGTACGACAGTTCCACCGGCAAAATCCAGTACTCCATAATTAAAAAGTAACCCATCCGGATGCCATGTCATATGAGCTAAAGGTGCATAGATAAAGACAAAGAAGAGCCCGATAAAAACGGTGTAGGAAATGAAACGGATTCGCTCTGCAAAAGCTCCTGTTATAAGCGCTGGAGTGATGATGGCAAATTTAAGCTGGAACATTGCGAAGAGCAGCAATGGAATAGTAGGGGCTGCCGGCCAGGGAGCACCATCTATCACGCCCTGCATCATAAAAAAGGTAGCAGGGTTGCCGAATACACCTCCTACTGACTCGCCAAAGGCAAGGCTGAAGCCGAATACAACCCATATAACTGTCACAATGGCCATACAGATAAAACTCTGCAGCATTGTAGAAAGCACGTGCTTTTTGCGTACCATACCACCATAGAAAAAAGCTAAGCCGGGCGTCATGATCAGCACTAGAGCTGTTGCTGTCAGCATCCAGGCTGTGTCTGCGGCACTTATCTCCGCTGCACTTTCAGTGGAGGGCAGGGAGGGAAACACAAAAGTGGCTGCCACAACCAGCAACAGCAGTAAAAAGGGGATTCTAGATAAACTTGGAGCCATACTTAATTTCGTAAAAAGTATTACAATAAGCTAGTTAACACTATGTTTGTTTGTGAAAATGGAATGATAAAGCCTAAATTATTAATAAAATACTTTTAATGTAAAGTTTAATATGAATAATTTTTAAAATAAATAACATTTGGTTAATACTGTAGAAAGTGTGGAGTATAAGTAAGTCCTTACTCCGGACAAATGAATGGGCGAAGGTGTTCAGTAAAGATGCTTCTTCGGTTTGTTTATTATGTTAAGTACATGCAGGTGTCACCTTCTTGTAGAAGGGAAGGTAAAGAGCAAGTTCTATGAGAAATCGGAATGGGGTCCTGACCGGATATGAAGCCTGCAGCCAACAGTTCCGCTCCGGCACCGGCTGGGCGACCTGAGTGATTTACGTGGAATCCCTGCTGTTATTAAAAAGGCTACCGTCACTTAAGCAGTGGCCTCTCTTGCGAAGGTAGGAGCCATTACCATCTAATTCAGAAGCTCCCGCACAGCCTGCTCCACCTTCTTGTATACCGGAGAATGTGGAGCCACTATATCAAAGTGTCCGGCTTGTTCGAGTAAAATAAGTTTGGAGTCATCACCGCTGGCTTTGGCCTGCTCAGCGAACCGCTGGCTCTGAATAACCGGCACAATCGGATCAAGGGCACCCTGTATGAGCCGGGAGGGCACGCGCAGCGGCAGCAGCGTGGTAGGGGAGGCATCTGTATAACGCTCAGGTTGCTCATCTGGCATACCACCCATTAGCTGAGGAACCGCCTCGTTACAGCTCCCTTTCTGCTGGCTGTAGGTTGCCAGGTCAGGAATACCGGCCAGTGAAACAATCCCTTTTATCTTCAGCGGCTTTTTGGTGTAGAGTGTGCTGTTCTTGGGCAGGTTGTGCCGCGCCCCCAGCCATAGTGCCAGGTGGCCACCGGCAGAATGCCCCATCACGATTACTTTCCTGGTGTGAAGTGGGTAGGTTTTTGCCAGCTCGCGCACGTAGTCGGTACCTGCGGCTACATCCAGAAAAGTGCCCGGCCAGCCACCTCCCGCATCACCTACCCGGCGGAACTCGAGGTTCCAGGTGGCGTAGCCTGCCTGGGTGAGTTTCTCGCTCAGGTGCGCCATGTACTGCCTGTCATAGGCTGAAAGCCAGCAACCGCCATGCACCACCACCACGACAGGAAATTTACCCTCTCCCTTGGGTAGACGTAACTCGCCAAACTGCAACGAATCAGGCCCATAGGAAATAACTTTATCGGCAGGAGGAACAGGGAGTGCCGCTATGTCCTGCCAGGAAACCAGTTTAGGCTGCTGTTCCTGAGCGAAGAGGTTGTTTGTGGTCAAAAGCGTAAAACTTAAGATAAATAAACTGAATATACGTGACATAGTCGTGCTGCTGGTGCCGTTAGAATGCAAAAATAGCAATTCCGCCGTGCCTGGAGGCGTGTAGGTTGAATTTTGCAACCTGTTCCTCCTGTACTTCGGTCAGCATACCCACCAATGAAGAAGCCTGCCGAAGTAAAACGGCAGGCTTCTTCATTGGTGGGCGCGCTGTGGCTAAGCGGCTACCTTTTTCACTTTTGAGCCAACGAAGCCATAGTAAACAATGTAAGCATAGCAGGCCATCGGCACCAGGAAGGAAAGCTGCAGGCTGCTAGATGCGTCTGCTACCCAGCCCTGAAGCGGAGGAATAATGGCACCACCTACAATAGCCATAACCAGTAGCGAAGAGCCCTGGCTGGTGTGCACCCCAAGGCCCTCTATAGCCAGTGTGAAGATTGTCGGGAACATGATGGAGTTGAACAAGCCGATGGCAATCACAGACCACATTGCCACAGTACCGGAGGCAAAGGTTGTGAAGAGGAGCAGGATGATTACTGTACCTGCAAAGAAACCCAGCGTTCTGCCTGGCAGGAACTTACCTAAAAGCAATACCACAAAGTTCAGTGTAATCAGCCCTATGCCAATCAATGCCTCGTTCATTCCATAGATGGTGAAGAGCAGCACAAAAGAGATAATACTGATAAGGGCAATGATCAGGTATTTGTAGCTGTTGTTTCGGAATTGGGCCAGTGCCACCGCACCAAAGAACCTGCCAATCATGGCACCACCCCAGTAAAAGGCCAGGTAGTGGCCTGCTGCTGCTTCCTCCAAGCCGGCAATTTCTGGCAGCCTGAAGAAGTTGATAAGCGTACTGCCAATGGTTACTTCGCCTCCCACGTACATAAAGATGCAGATAATACCCAGCACAAGGTGCCTGTACTTCAGAGCGCCTGCATCAGGTGCCAGCTGTTCCCCATTTTCACTTTGGATGCGCGGCAGGTTTGCTACTTTAATCAGCACGGCAATGGCAAGCAGCGTGGCTGCCAGCCCCAGGTAAGGAAGCTTTACAGAGTCGGCACCCGTATTTTGTACGGCGTTAACCCCCTCAAAAATAAGGTAACCTCCAATAATCGGAGCCACCGTAGTACCCAGTGAGTTCAGGGCCTGCGTCATGTTCAGGCGACTGGCGGCTCCTTCAGGAGGACCCAATATGGCAACGTAGGGGTTTGCGGCAATCTGCAGAATCGTGATACCGGAGGCAAGTATGAAAAGGGCTAGCAGGAAAAAAGCATAGCTCAGCATGCTGGCAGCCGGGTAAAACAAGGCACAGCCTGCTGCGGCTACCACCAGTCCTACTATAATTCCGTTCTTATAGCCAATCTTCTGGATTGGGTCGCCTTTGGTGATGGAAAAAATAAAGTACAACAGCGACACGATAAAGTAAGCTCCGAAGAAGGCGGTCTGAATGAGCATCGCCTGCCAGAGCTGCAGCGTAAACACCTGCTGTAGCTTCGGGATGAGGATATCGTTCATACAGGTGATGAATCCCCACATAAAGAATAGGAGGGTCACAATAACCAGGGGGGCACTGTAGTTGCGCGACGGCGCTGCGGTATATTCCTTTTGTGCTTGTTGTGAAATTCCGGCCATAAATGATTGCTGTTGTTTGAGTAAGAAACAGGTAAGGTATTCCAGCTGCTAAGCTTCTCATTAAGGTAATAAGTTATGCATAGCAGATAAAGGTTATCAAGTTAGAATGATTCTGTACAATTACCAATGCCCCTCTCTGAAGCCGTAAAATAAAATTTTCAGGTTGGGCCATACAGCAGAAGTGACGGTAGCCTCCCCGGTTCAGGAAAAAACATAAGAGTCCTTGATTTCCGTAAGCAAGGGAAAACCTTTCGTAATGCGCAGAATAACCTTATGGCTTGAGACAAACACTGGCCTGACAGCAGGATTCTATCACGACCTGTTTTACTCGGCAGGGGTGATACTGGTACTTTGGCTGCTCAGCAGAATACTTTTGTGGGCCATCTTCCGGCGCGAAAATGATTTGCGGAAGCAATACCAATGGCGAAGGTTTACCAACTATGTGGCCACTGGTATTGCCATTTTGCTCCTCTCGAACATCTGGTTCAATGGGTTTGAATCCATTGCTACATTTCTGGGGCTTCTGTCGGCTGGTCTGGTGCTGGCCCTGCGGGACCCGCTGCTGAGCATGGCCGGGTGGCTCTATATTCTCTGGAAGCGGCCTTTCAGGATAGGGGATCGCATTCAGGTAGGCGACACCATCGGAGATGTGATTGATATCCGGCTGTTCCAGTTTACCCTGAACGAGATCAGGGGCTGGGTGGACGCTGATCAGGCGACAGGCCGGGTGGTGAATGTGCCAAACGCGCGGGTGTTCATGGAGCCACAGGCCAATTACAACTATGGCTTTCCTTTTGTGTGGCAGGAGATACCGGTAAACATCACGTTTGAAAGCAATTGGCAGAAAGCGAAGCAAATACTGCAGGAAATAACAGCCCGGCATGCGGAGCAACTCAGCGAGGCAGCCGTGCAGCAGGTAAAGCGACAGTCGCAGCGGCACCTCATTTTTTACGAGGACCTGCAGCCGAAACTCTATACCACTGTCCGTGAGAACGGCATCCAACTCACAGTCCGGTACCTGTGCGGGGTAATGCGTCGCCGACAGAGTTCCCATCTTATATGGGAAGAGGTGCTGACACGGTTTCTGGCCGCTCCGGATATACACTTCGCTTACCCTACCACCCGTTTTTACCAAGGCACAGCACGGCAGGGGCCGGAGCAGCAACCCCTTTAGCGCAGGTAGGCGGCTATTGCTTATAGAGCTTTCCGTCCTTCATGACCAGGCGCACGTTTCTCACATGCGAGATATCCGCTGTGGGGTCTCCTTCCACCGCAATAATATCTGCCAGCAACCCAGGCCTGATACGGCCTGTTTTGTCCTGTAGCTGAAACACGTTAGCGTTCACAGAGGTGGCAGCACGCAGCACCTGCAGCGGCTTCATTCCATAGGCCACCATCATCTCCATCTCACGTGCGTTGTCGCCGTGGGTGAAAACGCCCACATCGCCTCCCATGCAAATGGTAACGCCGGCATCCAGTGCCTCTTTAAAACTTCTGCGTTTCTGCTGTATGCGATCCGGTTCCGGCTGGCTGCCTTTCTGCCAGCCACGGTATTGTGAGATGGCGTCGCCGGCGGCGAGGGTAGGGCAGAGCGCCACCTTGTGCTTTTTCATGAGCCGGTAAATTTCAGGTGTGGCATCGTCGCCATGCTCTATTGTGGATACACCTGCCAGAATAGCGCGCCGCATCCCTTCCGGGGTGGAGGCATGCGCTACCACCGGCCGGCCTGCTGCGCCAGCAACCTCTACAATCGTCTTCAGTTCCTCTATAGTGAAGGTAGGGGCTGCGGCGCCATCTACGCCCCAGCGGTAGTCGGCATACACTTTTATGACATCGGCTCCGTTGCCGATCTGCGTTCTTACCTCTTTTGTCAGCCCCTCAATACCGTCGGCCACTGCGGCACCAATTGGAGTCTCTATCTCATAGCTTAATTCTTTAGGGCCATAACTGCCCGATGCCACAATGGCCTTGGTGGCAATCAGCATGCGGGGCCCGGGAATCACACCTTTCTGAATCGCCTGCTTCAGGCCTACATCATCATAGCCTACTCCTTCTGTGCCTAAGTCCCTTACTGTGGTAAAGCCGGCCAGCAGGGTGTTTCTGGCATGCACCGTTGCCCTTGCTACACGCTCTACCCGCGACTCTTTCAGTACCTGGTCGTTCCAGGGAGTTTCATTGTAAGGGTGCAGGAACAGGTGACTGTGTCCCTCAATCAGCCCTGGTAGTAAGGTCTGGCCTTTCAGTTCGATAATTTTGGCGGTAGGTGGTGCCGTCAGGCTGACACCTGCAGCTTCAATCAGGTTGTTTTTTACCAGCACCTGCCAACCTGTGTGCATCTTTTCCCCGTCAAACACTCTGTCCGGCTTCAGGAGGTAATAGGTATCTGTGGGTTGTGCGTTAAGAAGTGAAAAAGAGAAGAGGAAAATGAACAGAAAAAGAACTCTAATGTGGAGCATGTGCATATACGCGAATAGTTTAGCAGTTCTAAACTATAAAATAAAGCTGAAAAGATGCTTTTTTAGTTGAAAACTCAGGTAGAGGTTCAAAAAGAAGCAGCCGTATATGGCGTGCGTCATCAGGTGCAAGTGCTACAGCTATTTCAAAATAAACTTTCCCCTGCTTTATGAGATTTTGCCCTCTGGTAGCACAATCTTGGCCCAGCTATGGCGAATACAATACAGTGTGGGCCTAAGCCAGGCGCGAAGCTATTGCCGTAGGCGCCATTGCTTCTTCTCTGGTCAGGGTGATGTGCATGATTTTGTCGATGCCTAACGCATCAAACATGCTTTTAATCTGGGGTTGTAAACCGTATAGTGTCAGTCTGGTATGCTTTTCCAGGGAGAGGTGGTATACAGAAAGAATTACGCCGATACCTGCCGAGGAAATTGAAGAAAGCTGGCTGCAGTCTAAAATTAAATGACCCACACCAGATGCCACCATATTTTCCAGTATGTTGATGGCCATAAGTGACGAGCTTGCATCAAGTTCACCTGTCATACTTAAGATAATGCCATTCTCAACAGGCATAAAATCAGTAGTAAAATGGTGCAGGGAATTGTTCATATAAGGCTAGGTATGTTGTTTACAGTACTGGTATGCTTCTTTTAAATTCAGATCAATGTGTAGTACGGAATTGAGTCCGGTTTTGTCTATAATTTCCTGCAAATTTGGATTAACATGATAAAATAATAGATTTATTCCGGTTGTTTCTGCGTGTGTAGTCTGGGAAAGTACGATGCGCAGGGCTTCGGTTGTAACGGTAGTAATCCGCTGACAGTCAAATAAAACGTGCCGGGTATGATTTTCCTTTGCATTTGCAATAACCTGCCTTAGCTGACGGCAGTCTTCAGCATCCAGGCAGCCGTTTGCTGTCACAAAAAGACAATCCTGTACCTGTTGCACTATTAACGCCATGCTAAAACCTCTTATCACTAANGGCGTTGTAGTGATTCTGCTCTTTTTTAGAGAAGCAGGCTGTTTTTCTGACCAATCTTCTGTTTCTTGTTCTCAGGCACAGGTTCACCCCTTCAATGTTCCTGGTGTTTACCTTTCCAATCATGTGCTTTTCCTCCGGCAGCACTTTGGTGAAAGCCGGCAAGTCATCAGTGCAGAACCTGCCGATTTCCAGCGCCTGCAGCTGCTTGTATAGCTTTGCGACTGTGTGCTGGCTGCGATTTCCCCAACTCCAGGCCAGCACCTCGTCTGTTTCCGGCGCGTAGGCGTAGAAAAGCCAGCGCTTGCACTCTTTGCGCCGCCTGACAAAGGTCCACACCTCGTCT